>REDK01000161.1 GCA_007693535.1 Chromatiaceae bacterium | reverse complement strand
CCGCGGGCGCTTCCCGCCCAAGAGGATCTAGTCACCGCCGCCTCTCGCTATCTCTAACCGCGCCGCCGCAGCCCTCTGCCTCGTCGACCTGGCCGCCAGGCTGCCGCCGAACATGGGCACGGCACCGGCTCAACCCCCAGCCGACCAGCCCAGGGTCAGTGCAAATAGCAGCACCAGCGCCAGCAGGGTCAGCCCGGCGAGCGGCCAGCGGCTGAGCGCACGGTCCAGGCGTTCGATCCAGTCGCCGCCACGGCGGGCGGCGCGCACCGCGCCGGCCTCGATCAGGTTGAGCAGGTCGCCTGGCGGTAGCGGCGGCAGCCAGAGGGCCAGCGCGACCAACCCCCCCAGCAGGAGCGGCCACAGGACCGGCCAGAGCAGGGCCCAGAGTCCGCCGTCGGCGGTCGTGGCGAGCATTGCCTGCAGGAGCCGCGCCCAGGGCCCGGCCGCCAGCGTTGCCGCCGGCGCGGCGGTCAGGCCCAAGGCCAGTTCCGGCGTCGGCCCCAAGGCGAGCGGGAACAGGACCCAGGGCAGCAGCAGCGCGGCGAGGCTGGCCGCCCCCACCGCCAGCGCCAGCACCGCCCGGCGCGGGTTCGGTGCCGCGCCAGCCAGCCCCGAAGGCGGCAGCAAAGGTGCAGTTGCCGGCAGTGCCAACGCCGCTTCTCCCCGCCCCGCGCCCTCCAGCCCCGCGCCACTGGCCAGCACAACCTGCGCGGCCCCCGCCCCGGTGGTCGCCGCGAGCCGCAGGGTGAAGTGCAGCATCAGCAGCGTGGTGCCGGCGGCAGCCAGGCTGGCCAGCAGTCCGATCGTGCCCTCGCCGAGGATGGGCTTGAGCACCAGCTTGGCCAGCACGCCGGCAGTCAATGGCAGTCCGGCCAGGCTCAGGCCAAGCAGTGCAGCCGCACCGAGCACCAACCACCGCCAGTGGCCGTGGCTGGCCGCGGCGGCGGCGATGAGTAGGAACAGGGTCCCCTTCACCAGCAAATGATGGGTGGCATAGAACACCGCGGCAGCAATCGCCA
This sequence comes from Chromatiaceae bacterium, assembly GCA_007693535.1. Lineage (GTDB taxonomy): Bacteria > Pseudomonadota > Gammaproteobacteria > Chromatiales > Chromatiaceae > Lamprobacter. The sequence goes on along the minus strand of REDK01000161.1, from coordinate 24,024 downwards.
GCCCCTCGGCGGTAGCCAGCCCCATCCCCAGCAGGGTCGCGGTCAGCCCCAACTGGCTGACGCTGGAATAGGCCAGCACCGCCTGCGGGGCCTGTTGCTTGACCCCGATCAAGAGCCCGTAGAAGGCCGAACTCAGCCCCAATCCGGCCAGGATCAGACCCCAGCCGGGCAGGCCCTCGACGATCGGCAGCAATTGGATCAGGCCGATCACCCCCGCCTTGCTGGCGGCGCCGGCGATGGCCGCTGCCGCCGCCAGCGGCGCCGCCCCATAGGCGAGCGGCATCCAGACATGCAGCGGCGCCAGGCCGATCTTGAGCCCGAAGCCGAGGATCAGGAGCGTCATGGTGGTGTCACGCCAGGGCGATGCGGTCAGCGCGGTGACGGCGTCGGCGAGCGCGAGCCCGGTCCCGGGCATGGCCGCCGCCAGCAGCACGAAGGCCATGAGCAGGCAGACCTCACCGATCAGGGCGAAGACCAGGTAGTCGCCCGCGGCCCGGCGCGCGGCCGGCGTGCCAGCATGGCCGACCAGTCCCCAGGCGGCCATACTGACCAGGGCGTAGGCGAGATAGAACCCCAGCAGATCGGCGGCGAAGAAGACCCCCAGACTTCCGGCCAAGGTCGGCAGCCACCAGCCCGCCAACCGGATCGCCGCCGGGCCGCGCTCAGTCAGCGCCCAGGCAGCGATCCCCGCCAGCGACCACAGCAGGGCTGCCGCGGCGAGCAGGATCGCGCCCGGACGCCCGAGCGCGAAGCTGAGATCCGGCCGCGTGGCGGCAAAGGCGAGCGGGGTCCCTTGCAGGACCAGCAGGGCGGCGACCAGCGCTGGCAGCGGTGCCAGCCATAACACAGCCAGCAGCCAGGACCGCAGGCGCGCAAGTGCTCCCGCCAGCAGGAGCAACAGCGGCGACAGGAAGGCCACCGGTAGCAGCCAGCCGGGATCGCTCATGGCACCATCCCCAACGGCTGATAGAGCCCGGGCCGGCCGATCTGGATCAGCTCCCAATAGCCCAGCGGGACCAGCCCTAGCAGCACCGACAGCCCGGCCAGCAACAGGATCGCCAGCGCCGGTCCCGGCGCGGCGGGGCCGGTGCCGGCGCGCGCATCCGCGATGGCGCTGTCGTCGGGGGCCTCGCGCAGCGCCGTCGCCAACACCCGGAACAGATACCCGGCGGTGAGGAGCCCGCCGAGCAGGATCGCTAGCGACCACCACCATTGCCCGGTCTCCACCGCGGCGCGCAGCAACAGCCATTTGGCGGCAAAGCCGCCGCTCGGCGGCAGCCCCATCAGGGACAGGCCAGCCAGCCCGAAGGCCAGCAGGGTCAGTGGCATGGCGCGACCGACACCACCCAGGTCATCGATCCGATCATGACCGAGGCGGGCGGCAATGCGCCCTGCAGCCAGGAACATGGCAGCCTTGGCCAAGGCGTGGGAGACGATCTGCAGCAGACCCCCGGTCAGCGCCGCAGTGCCGGCATCCAGGGCCACGCCGACGGTGATGAAGGCGACCGCGGCATCAGCCCCGGCGAGCGGGAAGATCAGGAACAGGTAACCGATCTGGGCCACCGTGGAGTAGGCAACCATGAGCTTGAGCCGGGTCTGACGCAGCGCCATGACCCCGCCCAGCAGGATGGCCGCGGCCCCCAGGGCGCCCTGCATCTGCGCCAGCAACCAGCCCGCGGGAACCGGCACGAGATCGAACCAGAGTCGCAGCAGCACGAAGAACGCCCCCTTCACCACCAGCGCCGAGAGCACCGCGCTGGCGGCGGCCGGCGCTCCGGAATGGGCTGGCGGCAGCCACAGATGCAGCGGAACGATGGCCGTCTTGGCCATCAGCCCCGCGGTCATCAGCCCCAGCGCCAGCCACAAGGCGGGCGGCGCGGCGCCGGCATCGGCCTGGATGCGGGCCGCCAGCAGGCCGAGGTCCAGGAGCCCATAGGCACCGTAGATCAGGCCGGCCCCGAGCAGATAGAGCACCGAGCCGAGCAACGCGAAGAGCAGATAGCGCAGGGCGGCACCAATGGTCTCGGCGCGGCCATTCAGACAGACCAGGGGGACCGCGCTGAAGGTCAGGATCTCCAGCGCAACGAACAGATTGAATAGATCCTGGCCGAGGAAGATCGCGTTCAGGGCCGCCCACAGGGCCAGCAGCAGGGTCCAGAAGACCAGTCCGCTGCGCCCCTCGCGCTGTCCCGCCGCGGGCTGAAAGTCGACTCCGGCATAGACCATGGTCGCGGCGATCACCAGGGCGGTGGTCACCAGCATCATCACTGCCGGCCCGTCCGCGCGCAGGGACACCCCCAGCGGCGGTGCCCAACCACCGAACGCATAGTCCAGCGCCGCGGCGCTGCTGGTCAGTTGCAGGGCGATGGCCGCCGCCACCACCAGGCCCGCCAGCGCAGTCACCAGGGCGATGCGGCGGGCGGCGCGGCCACCAGTGCTGAAGGCGAGCAGGGCCCCAAGCAGCGGCAGCACCAGGGCTAGCACCAGCAGGCGCCCGCCCGCCAGCGTCTCGATGATCAGGATTGGGAACGACACGGCAATCGATCAGGACCCGTTCGGGCACACTCGTCAGGCCGCGGCGGGCGGCGACGCGTTAGGGACCGACCGGGATGCGGCCGCTGGTCCCACCGCCCGCGGGGATGGCGCCCGGGCCTGATCCGGAGGGAGGCCCGGAGAGAGGTCCGCAGATGTGTCCGGGGCTGCGTCCGGGGATGGCTGGGGAACCTGACCCTGGCCACCGCGGTGGCTGTCGTCGGCGTGAGTCCAGTCGGCCTGGGCCAGACGCAACACCAGGGCCACCGCCAGCACGGTGGCGGCGAAGGCCACCACCAGGCCGGTGATGATCAGGGCCTGGGGCACCGGATCGCCGAACGGCACGCCTTCGAGGCGCCCGCCGCCGCGTCGCGCCACCACACCGAAGAGCACGAAGACACCGCTGCCGAGCAGGTTGAATGCCAGCACCTTGCGTAGCGGTTCCGGGTGCAGGATGACCCCGAACAGGCCGAGCCCGATGATGAGCGCGGCGCCGAGACCGAACAGGGTCGCGGCGGGGATCATCGGTGCCCCCGCTGCTGGTTGCGTTCAGGTTGCGGATCGGGTTGGGGATCGGCCGCAGTAGGACGCTCGGGTGGACCCGCCACGAGCATCGCCAAGGCGGCGGCGATCGACAGGGTCAGCGCCGCCTCGATGGCCAGGATCAGCGGCTTCGACCAGGCCGGTGGATAGCCGAGAAAGCCGGCAGCAAAGGCCCAGCCGGAAAACCCCACCGCCAGGAACAGCAGCGGCCCGCCGGTGATCAGCAGCCGCAGCCGGCGGCTGGCCACGGCCGGCACCTCGGCCAGGCCGGCGCTCAGCACCAGCAGCCACATCGCGGCCAGCATGGTCCCACCCTGAAAAGCCCCGCCCGGGGCATCGGCCCCAACCCAAAACAGGTACAGCCCCATCAGGATACCCACCGGCGGCAGCAACTGCCCGAGCAGAACCAGCGCGCCGCTGTGCTGAACCACATGCAGGCTGCGCGGCCGTCCACCCCAGGCGGGATCGCTGGCCAGGGACCAGACCCCGACCAGGGCGAACACCAGCACCACCGACTCCAACAGGGTATCGATGGCCCGGAACACCAGCAGCACGCCGGTGACCGGATTACCAAGCCCGGTGATCGGCAACGCCGCCTGGACCAACGGCACCTGGGAGGGTGCCGGTTCCGGCAGGGTCAGCACCACCCAGGCCAGGCCAGCGCTGACCCCGCCGCAGGCCAGCGCCACCAGCAGGGTTAGGCCACGACCGGCCCCGGCCCGCCGCGGGATGCCCGGGCGCAAACCCAGGCGCCGCGCCTGGAACTGGGTATGGCGCTGGCTCCAGGCCACCGCCCCCAGCAGCAGCAGGCCGGTCAGCCCGCTGCCGATGGCCGCCTCGGTTAGCGCCACATCGACCGCCGCCAACCGCACCCAGGCCAGGGCCATCACCAATCCGTAGGCCATGTAGGCGGCCACGGCAATGAAGGCCGGGCGCGCCGCCGTGATGAGCAGGGCCAGTCCCAGTAGGATGATCAGCAGGCCCAGATCGGCGAACAAGGTCGGGGTCATCGGAACGGATCACCGCGGCGGATCGCCTCGCCCACCAACTGGCCCACGGTGGTGCTGGCCAGCAGCGCAAACAGCCAGACCGCCAGCAGTTTCATCGCCCCCAGTGGCCATGACGCCTGCGGCAGCAGGCCGAGCACCACCAGGCCCAAGGCCAGGTTATCGGCCTTGGCCAGGGCATGCAGTCGCGACAGCGCATCCGGAAAGCGCAGCAGCCCTAGGGTGCCGGTGCAGAAGAACAGCACACCGAGGCCGATGAGGAGATAGCTGTAGAGATCGAGGACAGACAAGGGTTTGGTCCGGGCAGCGGCTCAGGAGGGAATGGCGACCGCGGGGGGATCGAGCGGCCACTGGGGGCGGTGACGGCGGGGGCGGCCAGTTGGACCAGTTGGACCAGTTGGACCAGTTGGCAACTTTAGCAAGAAGCAGGCCGATGCCGCCCGACTCTGTCGTCAGCGATCGGCGGCGTCGCCGCCCGCCTCGTCGACCGGCTGCCCAAGCGATGGTGCGCCATCGTTCTGATCCTGGTCCTGGTCCTGGTCCGGGGACGGCGCCGAGATCGGTCCGGTCGAATCGGCGCCGATGGCCACCTCGTCGGTCTGCAACAGGGTCGCACCTTTGACGAACACCACCGAATTGAAGGCGGCCAACAGCGCCAGGGCCAGGGCCAGATCGGTCACCCCGCGGGCGCCGGTGGCGGCCCCGAGCAACAGGAGTGCGGTCACGCCCCCGGTGCCGAGCAATTGGCCGGCCATCAGGCGGTCTGCCGGACCCGGCCCGATCAGCAGGCGCGCCAGACCGAGGGCGACCATGGCCAGGATCAAGACCGCCGAGACCAGCAGGAAGGCAGTCATGGCTGCGCCCGTGGAGGCTGCTGCCGGTCGGGATGCTGAGCGGTGCGGGCCGGGCGCCGCTCGGCCGCAGCGACAGCCGGGTGGGCGTCAGCCAGGTCGGCCACGCCCAGCCCGGCAGCGCGGTGCATCCGCGCCTCGTCGCGCTGCAGTTGGTCGTGGACTGGGGCGCGGGTATCCAGGCAGTGATATAGCAGCACGCCGTCGCCGGCGGTCCCGACCGGCAGGGTGCCGGGGATGGCGCCGGTGAGGGCGGCAAAGCTACTGCGCAGCGGACCCGCGGGTAATCGCACCGGATAGCGGACCAGCCCCGGCTGCAGCGGCAGCCGGGGATGCAGGACGCGATAGGCGATATCCAGCCCCGAGACCAGCGACTGCCAGAGGAAGCTCAAAAACAGGTGTAGCCCGGCGCCCAGGTGCGGCCACCCCGGACTGGGTGGCAGCAGGCGCAGACTGACCGCGGTGGCAATCGCAGCGGCGATCAGGCCGGCGGTCAGGTCAGCACGCTCGGTCCCGGCGAGCAGGACCCAAAAGCCGAGATAACCGGCATAGCGCAGCAGGGCCGACAGCGCCCGCCGACCCGGGCTGGTCGCGGGCAAGACCGACTGCGCGAGCGTCACAGCAGCACCCCACCCCGCAGGGCGATCATACCGATGAGTCCGAGCAACAGGGTCGACCAGAGGGTCAGATACAAGGCCATGGATTGCTTGATTTGGGCGCTGAGCAACCAGCGTCTGGGTCGCACCCCTTGGAGCAGGAATACCACCTTGGCGGCCAGCAACACGCACACCACGTTGACCGCCAACAGCAGCCCAGCCCCGGTGGCCAGCTCCCATTCGGCCTTGCCGAGCAGCATGCCGAGGACCGCCGCCGGCGGCAGCAAGGCGACCGCAACCATCACCCCCACCAGGGCCGAGGACAGGCCGGTGGTCAAGGACAGCACCGCTGCCGCCCCGGAAGCGAGCGCCAGGGCGACACTGCCCAGATGCACATCGGTGCGCGCCATGACCTCGGCGCTGTCGAGATTGACCGGCCACACCAGGCCCATCCCGAGACTCAGCAAAAGGGACAGCCCCAGCCCGACCACGGAGGTGACGAAGGCCTGCGCGGCCAGTGATCGGTCGCCCAGCGAGGTAGCGAAGGCGAAGGCGATATTCGGCCCCAGCAGCGGTGCGATCACCATGGCCCCGATCACCACCGCGACATTGTCCTCGGCCAGCCCGATGGTGGCGACCACGGTGGAAAGCATCACCAGCAGGACGAAGTTGGGATTGAGCCGGGCGCCGGCGGCGATGCCGGTGTAGAGTTCCTCGCGGGTGGTCTTAAGGGTCTTGCGCGCCTCGGCCTGGCGGTCGGCCTCGGCGGCGCTCGGTCGCGGCAGGGTGGCATCCAGCGGACTGATCACGACGCGCGCGGTGGGCTCACGATCGAGCAGATCCTGCAGGGCATCCATCAGGGTCTGGCGCGCCTCGTCGGACACCACCATCCGCACCACCACGCGCTCTTCGGCCGCGCCGCTGGTGCTCCAGGCGTCGATGGCGCCATAGAACCCGGCCATCCCGATGACCTCTTTCTGATAGCGGGCAGGGGTAACGACCTCGACGACACGCATGGGCAGCAGGAGACACGGACGACGGCGTTAGTGGTGAGGAGGGCAGCGGTCGGCGCCGGGCCGGACGCGCTGCAGGGAGTCGATCGGGGCCACAATCAGGCAGGCCGCCGGGGCACCACGATCGGGGACCACGATGGAAACAATCAGGCCCGTACCTGCTCCTCGGCCTGGCGGGCGATCTGATAGACCCGCTCAAGGAAATACTCCATGCCGATACGGCGCTTCTGACTCATATGCTCGGCCAGGCCGATCTTGTTGATGTAGCCGCGGGCATCGGCCTCAAGCACGCCACGCGGCGTCTGGCCTTGGAAGGGGACCAGTAACAGCGCGACCAGGCCGCGCACCAGGGGGGTCTCGGCATCGGCGCGGAACTCCAGCCGCGGTGGCGACCCGCCGGTCAGGTTGCCGGTGAGCCAGGTCGGGGTGTCGCAACCCTGAATCAGGTTGCCGGCATGCTTCTCGCTTTCGGCAAGCGGCAGCAGTTCGCGGCTCAACTCACCGATGAACTCATAGCGGGCCTCCCAGTTGCCCAGCAACTCGAAGGCGTCGATCACGTCTCTGGCATCCATCACAGCGCCTCGTCTGGGGTTCGGGTATGCCACCTGCGGGGCAGGGACTCGGATCGCAAGGGTTGCCGGGCAAGCCAAGGACAGCGGCTGGGCGCGCTCAGGGGGCCTTGGCGGGCAACGCGCCTAGCGCAGCCGCCGACAGCGTCTGTCGGAGCGGGAGACGCATCACTGCAGCAAGGCGACCGCGCAGCGGGTTCGGCAACGGAGCCGACGCCAATCCCCAGCGGCCGGACCGCTCGACGGGACATTGCAGGGGCAACCGCTCACGGCAGCCACCGATTGATCGATTGCCATGCATTTCCCTAGCCTCCGTGTTAGCTTGATCTTATCGACATCCTCCCCGGGTCGCAGGCAGTGCCAGCGGCAGCCTGCCCAAACGGGGCCCCTTCTGCAATCAGAATCCAAGCATAGACTCAGCACGGCCACGACGCCCAGCCGACCTGTCTGTCCTCGGGTTTCACGCCCTCTAGAGGTGGCTTATGGCTTTGGCTAATCGTAACCTCGCCCGCATCCCGGCCGTTGCCACGACGGCAAGCACTTGTCCTGCCGATTCTCCCGACGGTTCTCCCAACGGTTCTCCTCATGGGGCCAAGCCCACCGGTGCCAGCCAATCGGGCGACGCCCTGGTCAAGATCGAGCAACCCAAGTCGGTTGCCCGGTTTTTCCGCTGGCGCGAGGCCTGGAACCTGGGGATCGCCTCCCTCGACCGCGATCATCGACGCCTCGCGGCCCTGCTCGACCGCATTGCCCATCTGGCCGATGGCTCCCCGCCGGCCCATGCCCCGCATGGCCTGATGCGCATGCTCGACACCCTGGGCGAGGAGACGCGCGCCCATTTCGCCCATGAGGAGGCGCTGATGCACGCGGCAGACTATCCACACTACGCCGCGCACAAGGCCGAGCATGACCTGCTGATGGCCGAATATACACTGCTGGTGCGCGAGGTGGCCGAACGCGCCGGCTATCTGATCGAGGACGGCCGCCTGTTGCGCATCCGGCCGCGGTCGGTCAATCCACCGCGGGCCGCATCATACCAGCCCACGGCCAGCAGTACCGCCGCCCATCCGGTGCCCGCCCACTTCACCGGGCTACCCCTGTTACGCCCGGCCCGCTTCACCCTGGATCTGGCGACGTTGGAGTCGTTGAAGGGGTGGTTCCTTGGCCATCTGCTCGATGACGACCGCCACTTTGCCCGCTACCTGCATGGCATCCGACTCAATGCCTGATAGGACAACGCTGGTGGGAACGCAAGAGGACGCCATCGGGGTCTGCAGCGTCGCCCCAGGCTGATCCGGAGCTGGCCTCGGACGTTGGTCCGGAAGCTGGCGCCAGGCCCTGGGCAGGCTGGCTGAGCGACCCGGCTTCACCGCGAAGCGGTTCCATCCGCCGCGATCAGTCCGCCGCGATAGGCTCCGGCTCATCGCCGATCGGATGCAGCAAGAGGGGCTCCGGCACGCCCCAGCGGGCAGGCTCGGCCGGGGTCGGCCGCGACGTGGAACGCGCCGCCGGTCCGGCAGCCACCACCTCTGCGCACTGGACATCAAGCCCGCGCGCAGGATCGGTCCAGGCCGCCGCGTCCTGCCGGTGCGACATCGCCACCGCGGCGCTGCCATCGCGCGTCGATGCCCACGCCCGGGCGGACCGGGGTCCGGCCGTGACGGGGGATGCCGAAGGTGCGACCGCAACCGCCGGCTTCGCCAGGCACTCTCCATAGAAGTTCAGCATGCGCTGGGCCAGCACCGGCGCCGACCAGGACTGAGCATACGTCCGCGCGCGTGCACCGAGTTCAGCCCGTAACTGGGGATCACGTAGCAGGCGCACGCATTGGGCCGCAAAATGGGCAGTCTCATCGGCGGCAATCAGACAACCTGCCTCGGGGCGCAGGATCTCGCGCGTCCCCATCTCGGCCAGGGCCACGACCGGGGTCCCCAGGGCCATTGACTCCAGCAACACCAGCCCCTGCGTTTCGGTGCGAGAAGCGAACACGAAGGCATCGCCGGCCCGGTAAAAGTCCTCCAGCGAGCCGTCGCGCTTCAGATAACCGGTGAACAGGACCGAGTCTGCCAGGCCCAGTTGCCGGGCCTGGCGCTCCAGTTGCCGCCGGGCCGGCCCTTCGCCAGCAATCGCGAGCAGGACCTCCGGGACCTGGGCCTTGACCTGCACCAGCATCTCCAACAGAAACTCGCAATTTTTCTCGAACGCCAGCCGCCCCGCGTGCACCAGCAACGGGCGCTCCGGTGCAATGCCCCAGGCTTGCCGGAAACGCGCCCCGTCACCGCTGCCGAACTGCACCAGTTCGATGCCGGTGGGAATCACCGCTGCCGGGGTGCGGGTGCCATAGCCTGCGAGCACGTCCAGCATCGCCTGGGACGGCACCACCAGGGCATCGACGTCGTTACACTGCGCGGCCGAGAAGCGCCGTGCCAGCAGGCGCAGCCAGGCGCTCGGCACCAGCGGGATGTATTTGTCGAGGTACTGCTCGAAGAAGGTGTGATAGCTCTCCACCACCCGCAGCCCCAGGCGCCGTGCCAGCGCGAGCCCGGCATAATGAGCGATAAAGGGGGTGTGGATGTGCACCAGATCGAAGTCGGCCGCGGCCAGTTGCCGATGATGATCCCGCAGCCAGCCCCAGCGCAGGATACGATCCTCCGGATCGAAGGGCAGATAGCGCGACGGGATGCGAATCAGTTCGAAGGGTTCCGGATCGCTCTGACCATAGTCCGGCGCGATCAGGGTCACCTGATGACCCAAGGCCGTGAACTCTCGGGCGAAGGTCTGGATGGAGGTCGACACCCCGTTGACCCGCGGGAAGTAGACATCCGAGATCATCAGAACGCGCATGGCTGAATTCACACCACTCCGATTCAGCGGCTGCCGCCGCAGGTCACGGCGCGCCGCGCCGCATGGTAACAGTAACCGGGCCCGCCACGGGGCCTCTCCACCGTATCGAGCAACCATCCGGGGCAACCCTTATGAACGAGCCTTCCGCCAAGACCTCGCCAGCGTTCGGATCGACCCGCATCCGTGCCCTTGCCGTCTGCTGGCTATGCGGCCTGCTGACCCTGGCTCCGGCAGCAGCGCAGACGCCGCCGCTCTGGGGATACGGAGTGCGCGGCTGCCCCGAGGTAGCGCAGGCCTGCGCTGCCGACACTGGCACCGACATTGGCGCCGATAGCAGCGAATTGCAGCGCTATCAGGACTGGCTGACCGGGTTCCTGTCGGGCCTCAATCTGGCCACCGGGATCGACGTCCTCGCCGGAGCCGGCATCGATGACGCCCTTCGGCGCGTCTGTGCCCACTGCGAGCGCCAACCGACCAGCGATTTCTTCAATGCCACGATGGCATTGGTGCGCACGGTTGGGGCGTTACCGAGCGGAAAGGACGATTGATTGTCTGCATCGGCGTTGCCCGAACATCAGGCACAAGGGGCAACGCTACCCGATCTTGTCATGTAACTGCAACCAGATGGTCAAAAAAACAACACCGACGGGACCATTCGTAAGGTTCTCCGGAGGTTCTCCGGTCCAGCGGCGTCCAGGATCACCACGAGAGGCAACCGGGGTGGGATGCAAACGCAATCCGGATGCACTGGGCTGAAAGAACCGAGCGCGTTGCCGGGTCTTTAACAGTGAACGCGAACGGCACGCACGGATCGCCAAGCTGGCTACCGAGCGCTGCCTCGCACACCCGCCGCAACCGCTGCCCGACGGCCGCGGTGAGCGCGGACCACTGACCATCCCCGGAGATCAGCCATGACCAAGCACCTCAGCATCAGCAACCTCATCGGCGGCGCCCTGCTCGGCTCCACCCTGCTGACCGGCACGGTCGTTGCCGCCGGCACCGGCGATGATTACCGGGCCGTCTTCGACGGCAACCCGGACGTCGTCGGCAAGCGCGACTACTATCATGATCACGAGCGCATCCCGGCCACCACCAACCAAATCGGTCGCTACCATGGCGTCGCCGACGGCAATCCGGACCTGATCCCCGACCGCAGCGCCAGCTTCGATCCCACGCAGATCGGCATGCGCCCGGATATCTACGGCCCCTTCGGTGTTGCCAATCCGGACCTGAGCTATTAAGTCGTCCCCGGGTCGGCCCTGCTGACCCACCCCAACGGCCCGCCGAGAGGATCAGATCGGCGGGCCATACGCGTCATTGCCCGGCAACGGTTGCACGCGAGCGCGCCACGGTGTTCACTGCGGCCCATGCGCCGCACCCCAGCCGTGATCCGTGTCGCCGACTGCTGGCACTTGCGCGCGCCCGAGCGACACCTGCTGGTGCTGGCCCTAACCGCCATCGCCCTCGGCTATTTGATGCTGCTGGGCGCCCGCCCCAAGGAGGGCCTGACGGTCGCGATGCCAGACCTCGCGCCCGTCCTGCTCTGGGCGACCGCCTTCATCGGCGCTCATTTATGGCTCGTGCTGGCACGTTTCCGCGGCGATCAACTGATTTTACCGGTGGCCGCCTTCCTGTGTGGCATCGGCCTGCTCGCCCAGTTCCGGATGGGGATCTTCGATGGCCTGCGCAGTGGCCCCCTCGGCCTGGCCATCCTGCCCACTGCCGTGGCCCTCATGGTCCTGCTGGCCCATGGCGGTCAGCGCGGGCGCTATCATCGGCTGGCCGTCGGACAATGGCTGTGGGCGCTGCTGTCGCTGGCACTGCTGGCGATTCTGTTCGCCACCGGTCAGCGCTTTCGGGGTGCCGTCTACGGGACGGGCTTCCTGACCCCCACCGAGGCGCTCAAGCTCAGCCTGATCCTGTTCGCGGCCGCCTTCGTCGCGCGCCACGCCAAGGCCCTGGCGGCTTGGTATGGGCCTTTGCCGCCCCTGCGCGTCCTGTGGCCGCTGCTCGTGATCTGGCTATCGGTGACGGCCCTGCTGCTGCTGAAACGGGATCTTGGCCTGGTGCTGATCCTGACCCTGGCCCTACTCGGGATCCTGGTGGCCGGCAGCCGCCATCCTGGCTATCTGCTCTACGGCCTGCTCGGAGCTGGCGCCGGGGGCTACGGGCTGCTGACCCTGTTCACCCATGGTCAGCGCCGCGTCGCCGCCTGGCTCGATCCATTCCACGATCCCACCGGTGCCGGCTGGCAGGTGCTCCAGGGCCTCTCCGGCATGTACGCGGGCGGCCTCTGGGGCGAGGGCTTCAGCGATGTACGCCCGCAATACACCCCGATCGCCGAGTCCGATTTCATCTACGCAGTGATTGCCGAGGAACTCGGCTTTGCCGGCAGCGCCCTGGTGGTGCTCTTCCTCCTGCTGCTGCTGATGCGCCTGATCGGCATCGCCGGGCGCACCAAGCAGCCCTTCGGCCATCTGCTGGCCACCGGCATCGCCGGCGTCCTCAGCGTCCAGACGCTGCTCAATCTGGGTGGGGTCACCAAGGCCCTACCGCTGACCGGACTCACGCTGCCGCTGATCAGCCATGGCGGCAGCAGCCTGCTCACCGTCTGCGCTAGCCTGGGATTGATACTGGCGATCTCTGATGACCAACCGACGCAGCCAGCCAAGGTCAGCACCAAGCGAGCACGCCGGACCACTGCGGCCAACGCCCGCCCGCGGCCAAAGCCGAAGTCGAAGCCAAAGCCCAGGGCTAAGACCAAAAACAAGACCAAAGCCAGGGCCGCGCAGCCGGGGAACGGGCGACATCCGGCCCTCGCGCGGCGCTGACGCCAGCGACGGGCATGGGAGGATGGGCGGCCTGAGGCGATTTCGGTCAACGCTCAGACCATCTGACTGGTCTTGACGCCCGCCTTCGGCGTCGCACTGGCGGTCACCGCGCGCGCTGCTGCCGCCAATCGTCCTTGAAGGCGAATGGCAATCCTGCGTCATCTGGCATCACGGTTTCCGGCCATCGCCTTAGCCCCGATCGGTCGCGTGCCCGTGGCCGGCGCGCGCACTCAGCAGCGTCCGGACCGCTTGCTCAGCGACCGCGGCCAGCAGTTCCGCGCTGCGCGCCTGCGCCTGCAACAGATCGATGGGGCCGGGACAGAGGCTGAACAGCGCGGTGAAGCCGGCGGCATGCAGAGCGGTCCGCTCCGGCGCCGTGCCAAGACTGCCAGCGATGCCGATGCAGGGCACCCCCAGCCGCGCGGCATGTGCGGCCACCGCCCCGGGAGCCTTGCCCTGCACGCTCTGCGCATCCAGGCGGCCCTCCGCGGTCAGCACCAGGTCGGCCCCGGCCAAGTGCTGGTCCAGCCCCACCAGATCCAGCACCAGTTCCGCCCCGGGGCAGAGCGTCGCCCCACAGAAGGCGACCAGCCCAGCCCCAAGCCCGCCGGCGGCCCCGGCACCCGGCTGATCGGCCAGGCGCAGCCCTAGGTCCCGCTCCATCAGGCGGGCCAGATGGGCGAGCCCGGCCTCCAATTGCACGACCGCGGCCGCATCGGCGCCCTTCTGTGGCGCATAGACCCGGGCCGCCCCGCGCGGACCCAAGAGCGGATTGTCCACGTCGCAGATCGCCTCGATCCGCACCTGGTCCAGGCGCGGATCGACCTCGTCGGCCACCAGCCGGGCGATCTCGCCGAGACGCCCGCCGACCGGCTCCACCGGCCTGCCGGCCGCGTCTGGCAGACCCCAGCCCAGGGCACTGGCCAGACCAACCCCGCCGTCGTTGGTGGCGCTGCCGCCCAACCCGAGGATGATCCGCTCCGCCCCCAGGTCTAGGGCCTGCCGCAACAATTCGCCGGTACCGCGGCTGCTGGTCAGCAACGGGTCGCGCGCCGCCGGCGCCAGCAAGGCCAGGCCGCTGGCCAGGGCCATCTCGATCAACGCGGTACGCCGGGTGGGCAGCCAGCCCAGGGCCGCCGTCCCCGGCGTCCCGCGCGGACCATGAACCTGACAGATGCGTTGCTCGGCGCCCAGGACCGCGGCAACCACGTCCAGCAACCCATCGCCGCCGTCAGCCACCGGCAGCAGCACCAGTTCGGCCATCGGCGCCGCCCGGGCCGCCCCAACACCCAGCGCTGCGGCCGCGGTCGCGGCGGTGCAACTGCCCTTGAGGGCATTCGGCGCAATCAGGATGCGCATCAGGCCGCTCCCCGCGCGCGTTTTCCATGACGGATCAGGCCATCCAGCAGCAGATAGAGCAGCCACGCATTGAACAGATGCCAGACGAAGTGGGTGCCGATCGGCCACAGCATGCAGAGATCCGGATCCAGGGTACGCAAGGTCAGCGACAGACCAAACAGCCCCGCGGCGGCGAGCATCGTCGGGGCCAGGGGATGACCGCGACCGCGCAGCCAGACCCAGAACCCGATCAGAAAGGCCAACGCCGGGAGATAGCCCACCGAGCCGTTCAGGGCAGCGGCCGGCACCAGCGCAAGCAGCCCGATGTTGGCGCCCTGATAGGCGAGCCAGAGGCCGAACAACGTCCAGGGGTACAGCGCCAGCACCCGATACCCGAAGCTCAGCAGATAGAGATTGATGAACCCGGTGATCGGGATGACGTCGGCCAGCAGGGCCCACCGAGTCGCAAAGGTATGCCAGAGGGCACTGCCGATGCCGATGGCGATCAGCAGCAGGATCAGCAGTGCCAGATCCCAGCCGGTGCGCAGGGTGAGGCCGGGGGTGCCGACGAAGCGCCGTGCCGCCAACCCGGCGGCGATCAGGAAGGCCAGATTGGTCAAAGCATTGACGGGCTCGGCCCAAAGGCCGATCTCGCCGCCGCGTTCGCAATAGCGATCGAGCATGCAGCCACCGTTTTGTCAGATCGACCCACTCAACGGCTTCAAAGCGATAGCTTCAAAGCGACACCTGGTTGCCAACCCTGCTGCCAACCCTGCGACGGGCAGGGCCCGGTCCGCGTATCCCAGCAGCCGCATCTGGACCGGTCGGGACCGCCCGACAGGCCGGCATCTCGACGCATTCGGCAGCCAGCGCGGTGTATGCTCCGGTCCTGGGCAGGGAACCGGCAGTCGTGGCATCGGGTCGCGGATTGATCGATCGGCAGGACGCCCGATCGAGCGACGTCTCCTGCGGACCTCGGCGCGCTGGTCGGCGGCCGCGGTCAACAGCGTCTTCTGTCGCACCCGGGCGGGGACCGGCCGGCCGCACTTCAGTGTCGGCGCATCAATCCCCCCGATCCGCGGCCAGTCGCACCCGCGGCCGGCCGCTGCTCCATCCGGCGCCAACTCATGGTCGTAACATTTAAGTCTATCCTCGCCCGCACCGCCAACCTCACCGCCGCGCTGCTCATCGCGCTCGCCCTACTGACCCTGGCGCTGCGGCTGGCACTGCCCCATGCCGACGGGCTGCGCGGCGAACTGACCGCCCGCCTCGGCGACCTGCTCGGCACGACGGTGGAGGTGGGCCAGTTGGAGGTGCGGCTGCGCCGGCTGACGCCACGGCTGTATCTGGACGATGCCCGGCTGCGAGACCCCGACGACGGTCATGTGCTGTTGCGCATCGAAGCCCTGGCGCTGGAGCTGGACTTGCTGGCCACGCTGCGCGCCTGGCAACCCCGGATCACCGGGGTCACGCTGATCGGCGGCGAGTTCGCGCTGGTGCGCCGGCCTGACGGGGGCGTCGGCATCCGCGGGCTCGGCGGCATCGCGGGGGAGGACCCCGGGGGGTTGGATTTCTTCCTGCGCGAGGGCCGCTTCCGCCTCAGCGACAGCACGCTGGTGCTGCCCGCTGCCGAGGCCGCCGCCCCAACAGAATCCGGGGCCGAACCCGGGGCTACACCCGGGCAAGACACCACCCTGACAGCGCCGCTGCGGCTGCAGGTGCAGGGTCTGGAGTTACTCAACCGCGGGCAGCAGCATCAGCTACGCCTGCGCGGCCATCTGGCCGCAGCCCCCGGCAGCAGCCTGGAGTTGGAGGCGCACTTGCAGGGACTGACCGAGCGGCCCCAAGACTGGTCCGGCAGTTTCTATCTGCGCCTGCAGGCGGCCGACCTGGCCCAGTTGACGCCGGCCTGGCCGGCGGCCTGGCTGCCGGCACCACTAACCCCGGCCGCTGGCGACCTGGGGCTGGAGACCTGGGGCCGGCTGCAGGACGGACGCCTGAGCGAACTGACCGGCACGCTGGAGCTGGCCGCGCTGGTCCTGGGGCGCGGCGGGCCGGCTGCTGAGCCGGTGGAGCACGAGGCAACGGTTGCCGCCGTGACCACCCCGACCCCGCTGGCGATTGGCGATCTATACGCCCGCGGCCAGTGGCACGCCGACCCCCACGGCTGGACGCTGCAGCTCACCGACCTGCGCCTGCCGGTCGTGAACGGGGATGCGGACGCGCCGGCCAGTGCGGCCGCTGCCGACCCCCGCGCACGCCGCCCGGCGGCCCGAGTCGACCACCGGATGGCGCTCGCGCTGCGCCGCGCCGCGAGCGCGGACGGGCCGCGCCTGTACGCGGTCAGCGACGGGCTCCCGCTCGTGCCGCTGACCCGGCTTGGCGCCGCTGTGGTCGCGGCCCTGGAATCGGCGCCGGCGGCTGGTTCGGAGACTGGTTCGGAGACTGGGTCCGAGGCCGCCCCAGTCGATGCCGGTGTCGACCGCCCGCTCGCGGCACTGCTCAATCAGCCGGTGGCGGGACAGCTCACCGCGATCGCCTTCGTACTGGCCCTGCCGGCGGCGCCGGACGCAGCTCCAGACTGGCGCCTGCAGGCCAAACTGCAGGATCTGACCCTCGCCCGTCCGGGGCCACTGCCAGAGCTGACCGGTCTTGACCTTGCCATCGATGCCGGCCCGGCCGGCGGCCACCTGCAGGTCAGCGGTCGCCCGGCGCGGATCGATCTGCGCCCGCGCCTGGCCGCCGCCACCGAATTCAAGCAGCTCGCGGCAGACCTGGCCTGGCGCGGGCCACTGGACGGCCCGCTGACCGTCTGGAGCCGCTCGCTGACAGCGGCCACCGCCGATGTCGCGGCGCGCGGGCGTTTCCTGTTCCGCCTCGACCCGGCCGCACCCAGTCCCTTTTTGGATGCCCACCTGCATCTGCAGGACGGCGACGCGGAGGCCGCCGGGGCCTACCTGCCGGTCGCCAATATGGACCCGCAACTGGTGGACTGGCTGGACGGTGCCATCCTTGGTGGCCGCCTGGTCAGCGGCGATCTATTACTGCGAGGGCACCTGGCCGACTTCCCCTTTGCCGACCGCGACGGGCGTTTTCTGGTGCGCCTGGAGATTACCGACGGGCGCTTCGATTACACGCCGCCGGCCGCGACGGCTCAAGAGGGGACCTGGCCGCTACTGGAGGATCTCGCGCTGGAGCTGCGCATCGATCAGCAGGCGTTGGACATCCAGGTCGAGGACGGGCGCATCCGGTCCACTGCGATCACTGCCGGCCAAGTCCAACTGCCGAACCTCTGGCAACCGCGCACCCTGCAGGTGACGGCTAGCGGACGTGGCCCCCTGAGCGATGGCCTGTGGATGCTGGCCGAGACCCCGTTGGCGGAGCAGCTTGGCGGTCTGCCCAGGGTGCTCGCGGCGACCGGCAACGGCGCGCTCGACCTGGAGCTGGGCATCCCGCTGCGCCGCGGGCTGCCGTTCCGCTTTGCCGGCACCCTGCAGGTCGACGGCGAACCGACCTTGACCATCACCGGTCCCAAGCCGCAGCAGGAGTCCGGCGGACTCCAGTTCACCGACCTGGCCGGCCGCCTGCAGTTCGACAACGAGGGCGCCCGCGTGCGCGGGCTCGCCGCGCGGTTCGACGCACAGTCCATCACGGTCGACCTGACGGCCCCCGCCGAACGCAGCGCCCCGGTGCTGATCGATGTCCATGGCCGCACCAGCATCGCCGAACTGGCGCAAAGGGCACCGGGCCCCTGGTGGGCGCTGGCCAGCGGTGCCACCGACTGGCACCTCGCGGTACGCGTGGACCCGGCCTATCTGCAGCCGCCCGCTGCTGACTCGGATGCTGGCCCGACCAGGAGCACCGCCGCGCCACTGCTGGATCTGCAGCTCGACTCCGAGCTGCGCGGCATCGCCCTGGAATTGCCGGCCCCGCTCGGCAAACCCGCGTCGGCAGCGCGTCCGCTGCGGATCAGCGGCGACTATCGGGACGCCTGGCCCGTCAGCGCCGCGGTGACCTTGGGCGACCTCGGGGCGCAGGTGGAACTGGCTCGGGACCCCAGCGGCGTGCGCATCGCCCGCGCGGCGGTGAACCCGGCCGGACCAGCGCCGGACCTGCCGGAGCGCCCTGGACTGGTCGTCGACGGCCAGCTCGGGGTACTGCGGTTGGACCCCTGGCTGGCCTGGTTCGCCGACCCGCCCTGGCAACCCGCATCAAACGGCGATCAGGAGGGCCTGACCCTGCTGCCCTCGCGCCTGCGGAGCGAGCGCGTGGAGCTAGGCGCACTGGCCCTGACCGCCGCGGACGCCCGGCTGGAACTGGTGCCCGGGGGCGGCTGGACCCTGACCTTCACCGCCGCGGAAACCACCGGCCGCATCGATGCCCCGGCCACCGGGAGCGACCAGCCCCTGCGCATCCGCCTGGCACGGCTCGACCTGGCGCCACTGCTGGCGACCGGCCGCGCGCGGCAGGACGGCGACGCCGACGGCGGCGATCCCCACCGTCTGGGCCGGCTCGATCTGCAGATCGAGGCCCTGGCCCTGGGCGAGCGCACCCTAGGACGCCTGCAGATCCTGACCCGGCCGCGTGCCGACGGCGTCGAATTCGCCGACCTAGCACTGACCTCCCCGCCGTTGAGCGTGCGCGGCGATGGCCGCTGGACCACCGACGCCAGCGGCTTTACCAGCACCAACATCGTTCTGCAGGCGACGAGCAGCGATCTGGGGGGCTGGCTGCAGGCGCAGGGTCTCTACCGCAACCTCAGTGGCGCCCCGACCGAGGCAACGTTGACGCTGAACTGGCCCGGCGGTCCAGACGACCTCGACGCCACCCGTGCCCGCGGACAGCTCGATCTGGACCTGGGCGCCGGGCGCCTGCTGCAGGTCGAGACCGGCGTCGGCCGCCTGCTTGGGGTGCTCAATCTCGATAGCCTGCAACGGCGCCTGACGCTGGACTTCAGCGACCTGTTCGGAGAAGGCTTCGGCTTCGACCGCATCGAGGGGCGGCTGGCCATCGGCACCGGCATCGCCCGCATCGAGCAGATCCAGGTCGCTGCATCGGCCGCGGACCTGCGCCTGACGGGCAATCTGAATCTGGCCCGCGAGCAGATCGATGCCACCCTGCAGGTCACCCCCCGGCTCGGCACCGGGGTCGCCCTGGCCGGGGCGGTGGCCGGCGGCCCGTTGGTCGGCGCAGCGATGCTGCTCACCGACCGCATCACCGGTGGCGCCATCGATCGCATCGGCCGGCGCGACTACCGCATCAGCGGCCCCTGGCGTGACCCCGAGGTACGCCCCCTCGGCGGCGAGGAGGTGTCCCGGCCAGGGCCGGCCGCGGAGCCGCGCGCGCCGGCCAGTCCGGCTCCGCGTCCAGCACCAGGCTCGGCACCAGGCAACAACCGCGGCCGCAGCCCGTTCCTGGATCAATTCTGAGCCGCCACGGGCGGCACTTCACCAGCCCGAGGAGCCGCTCGATCTTGGGTCATGGGCCGCACCGCACGCCCGCGCCGAGCGGTGTGCGGATGCCAACGACGTTCCAACCTCCCCACGTTAGCATCGCCCAATCCCCGCCGATGCTGGTATGGTGCCCGGCTGGCACAGATGACGGTTGGATGACCGCGGTGCCGTTTCCAGCACCCGTGCCGGCCGTGCGGCCTGGCACCCACAGCGCCCAGCTCAAGCTCAGCCCCCTGCCCTGCCCGCTCCCATGCCGATCACAGAGAAATCCAAGGTGGCAGCCGTCCAGATGGCTACCGGTCCCAACGTCAATGCGAACCTGATCGAGGTCGAGCGCCTGATCCGTGAGGCCGCCGAGACCGGTGCCGGGCTGGTGGTCCTGCCCGAGAACTTCGCCTTCATGGGCCGCCGCGAGCACGATCTACTGGCCCTGGTCGAGGCCGACGGCGACGGCCCGCTGCAAGGCTTCCTGACCACCACCGCGGCCCGCTATGGAGTCTGGCTGATAGGCGGCACCGTGCCCATCCGCGCCGCCGACCACACGCGACGTGCCCGCGCCGCTTGCCTGGTCATCGACGACCAGGGCGAGCGCGTCGCCCGCTACGACAAGATGCATCTATTCGACGTCGCCCTGCCGGGGGCCGACGAGCTTTACAACGAATCGGCCATCATCGAACCCGGCGACCGCGTGGTGGTCTGCGATAGTCCGTTCGGCCGCCTCGGCGTGATGGTCTGTTACGACCTACGCTTCCCAGAACTGACCCGCGCCATGCTCGATCAGGGACTGGAGATCCTGGCGATGCCGGCCGCCTTCACCGCCCTGACCGGCAAGGCCCATTGGGAGACCCTGGTGCGGGCGCGGGCGATCGAGAACCTGGCCTATGTGATCGCCGCCGCCCAGGGCGGTTATCACATCAACGGCCGCGAGACCCATGGCCACAGCATGATCGTCGACCCCTGGGGGGCGATCCTGGCCCAGGTTCCGCGCGGGACCGGCTCCATCTGCTGCCCCATCGACCGTGCCTATCAGGCCTCGGTGCGTGCCAGTTTCCCCACCCTGACGCATCGGCGTTTGCACTGCGCCGTGTAGGTGCGGCAGCCGCCGCGCCCGCCGTCCCCCTTTGAAATGCGCCGTCCGCGTTGCCAATTCCGGTCAGTAGGGAGTGGCGTCGCCCTGGCCACGCGCCGGTTCGCGTCACACATCTCAATCTCTAACCCCTGACGCAGCAACCCCCCATGGCCCGCGGGCAGCCGCGGTGGGGCATACCGACGCACCGGCCCCGACCCATCAGCCAGCAGCAACCGATACCAATGACCGATCCCCTCGACCTCGCCCGCGACAGCATCCTGGCGCCGGCCGCACTCGCCGACAGCGATCTCGACCGTCTGCTCGGCGCCCTGCACAGCCCCGCCATCGACGCCGCTGACATCTATTTCCAGAGCAGCCGCCTGCAGTCCTGGGTACTGGAGGACGGCATCATCCGCGACGGCAACTTCAACATCGAGCGCGGCGCCGGTCTGCGCGCGATCAGCGGCGAGAAGACCGGCTTCGCCTACTCCGACGAGCTGCAACTGCCGGCCCTGGAACAGGCCGCCCGCGCGGCCCGCGCGATCGCCAGCGGCGGGCAAGCCGGGCAGGTGCGCATTGGCAGCCAGCCACTGCGCCAGCGCCTCTATACGCCACAGGATCCGATCGCCAGCCTGGATGACGCGGCCAAGATCGCCCTGCTGCAGCAGGTGGACGCCGAGGCGCGCCGCTGTGATCCGCGCGTCACTCAGGTGGTCGCCAGCCTGGTGGCTGCCCACGACAGTATGCTGGTGATCGCCGATGACGGGCGCATGAGCGCCGATGTGCGCCCGCTGGTGCGCCTGAGCGTCAGCGTCGTGGTGGAGCAGGATGGCCGCCGTGAGCAAGCCCACAGCGGCGGTGGCGCGCGGCTCGATCTCAATTACTTCACGGAGCAGGAGCGCGCCCTCGGCTATGCCCGCGAGGCAGTCCGCCAGGCGCTGGTGAATCTGGAGGCGGGCCCGGCCCCGGCCGGCACCATGACCGTGGTACTCGGCCCCGGCTGGCCTGGGGTGCTGCTGCACGAGGCGGTCGGCCATGGGCTGGAGGGGGACTTCAACCGCAAGGGCTCCTCGGCCTTCGCCGGGCGCATGGGCGAGCGGGTCGCCGCCCCCGGCGTCACCGTGGTCGACGACGGCACCCTGCCCGGGCGGCGCGGCTCGCTGAACGTGGACGACGAGGGCACCCCGACCAGCAACACCACCCTGATCGAGGACGGCATCCTGATTGGTTACATGCAGGACCGGCTCAATGCCCGCCTGATGGGGGTCCCCCTCACCGGCAATGGACGGCGCGAATCCTATGCCCATCTGCCCATGCCGCGCATGACCAACACCTACATGCTGGCCGGCGACCAGGATCCGGCCGAGATCATTGCCAGCGTCAAGCGGGGCCTGTACGCGGTCAATTTCGGTGGCGGCCAGGTCGATATCACCTCCGGCAAGTTCACCTTCAGCGCCAGTGAGGCCTATCTGATCGAAGACGGCCGCATCGGGCGCCCGGTCAAGGGCGCGACCCTGATCGGCAATGGCCCCGATGTGCTGACCCGGGTCAGCATGATCGGCAATGATCTGCGCCTCGACGAGGGGGTCGGCACCTGCGGCAAGGAGGGCCAGAGTGTCCCGGTGGGGGTGGGCCAGCCGACCCTGAAGATCGATGCCCTGACCGTCGGCGGGACCGCCTGACCACGGCTACAGACTGCAGTGACATTGGCGCTCGCCCGTTCAGGCGGGCTGGCGGGCGCAGCGCAAGCGCGGTGACCGCTAGTGGGATGCCCAAGGCGGGCGCCAACACCAGGTCAGATGGCATCAAACTTGACCGCAATCGCTCAACAGTTCTTCACCCTAGCCCGGACCCCCTGATGCAAGCACCCGCCCCCATGGACCCCGCCATCACGCCGGCCAACCAGCAGGCGCGGCTCGAACAGATCATCAATGACCTACTGGCCGAGGCGAAGCGCTGCGGCGCCAGCGCCGCCGAAGCAGTCGCCAGCGCCAGCACCGGACTCGAGGTCGGCGTGCGCCTGGGCGAGGTGGAGACGGTCGAGCACACCCGCGACAACGGGCTCGGCATCAGCGTCTATTTCGGCCAGTGCAAGGGCTCGGCCAGCACCTCCGACCTGAGCCCGGAGGCCATCCGCGACACCGTGCGCCAGGCCTGCAGCATCGCCAGCCACACCCAGCCCGACCGCTGCGCCGGGCTCGCCCCGGCGGAACTCATGGCCGGCGAGTTGCCGGACCTGGACCTCAACCATCCCTGGCCAATCGGCGTCGCCGACGCGATCCAACTGGCCATCGCCTGCGAGGATGCCGCCCGCGCCACCGATCCACGCATCGTCAACTCCGAGGGGGCGAGCATCAGCACCCATGCCGGCCTCAAGGTCTATGGCAACAGCCATGGCTTCGTCGGCGGCTATCCCAGCACCCGCCACGGCCTGAGTGTGGCGGTGATCGGCAAGGCCGGTGACCAGATGCAGCGCGACTACTGGTACAGCTCGGCGCGCGCCGCCGCCGACTTGGAGTCACCCGAGGCGGTCGGTCGCCGTGCCGCCGAGCGGACCGTCGCCCGCCTGGGGGCACGGCGCATTGGCACCCGCCGCGCCCCGGTCCTGTTCCAGGCCGAGCTGGCGGCCGGGCTGCTGCGTCATCTCACCAGCGCCATCCACGGCGCCAGTCTCTACCGCAAGACCAGCTTCCTGCTCGATCGCCTGGACACCGCCATCTTTCCGGGCTTCGTGCGCATCCATGAAGAGCCGCACCGTCGCCGCGGTCTCGCCAGCGCCCCGTTCGATGCCGACGGAGTCGCCACCCGCGCCAAAGACCTGGTCACCGGCGGCGTGCTCGCAAGCTACCTGCTCGATCATTACAGCGCCTGCCGGCTCGGGCTGCAGACCACCGGTAATGCCGGCGGCGCCCGCAATGTCTCCGTCGCCATGGGCGAACACGACCGCGCCGGCATGCTGCGCCTGCTCGGCACCGGGCTCTATGTGACCGAACTCATGGGCCAGGGGGTCAACGCCACCACCGGCGACTATTCGCGCGGAGCGGCCGGC
The DNA here is from genome assembly GCA_007693535.1 of Chromatiaceae bacterium. GTDB lineage: Bacteria > Pseudomonadota > Gammaproteobacteria > Chromatiales > Chromatiaceae > Lamprobacter. Next base: position 329 of record REDK01000161.1, on the reverse strand, counting down.
TTCTGGGTAGAGGACGGGGTGCCGCGGTTCCCGGTCGAGGAGATCACCATCGCCGGCAACCTCAAGGACATGTATCTGGGGCTCCTCGCCATCGGCAACGATTGCGACTTCCCCGGCAGCACCACCACCGGCTCCTGGCTGATCGACAACATGACCATCGCCGGCGAATGAACCGAGCACCTTGTACCCCGCCATGGACCCTGACCCCGACGACGCCCCGCTGACCCCGGCGGCCGCCCTGCAGCAGGCGGTGGCCCTGGTCGAGGCGGCCCCAGAGAGCGCCGCCGGGCTCACCCTCTATGCCCTGGCCACCACCCTGGAATACCAGC
>REDK01000016.1 GCA_007693535.1 Chromatiaceae bacterium | reverse complement strand
CCGGGGTGATCTCATCGCCTCCCCAAGGATAGCGCTGGCCCGCGCGGCCGCGCGCAGCCTTCTCCCATTCGGCCCTCCAGCCGTGTTTCGTGTCGGTGGGCCGCCACCTCACCAGCGGCCCGGCAGCTTGTGCGGCGTTACCACCGCGCGCTGCTGCACCGGGGCGCGGATGATGGTCTCCCGCAGCTATCGTCCCTGTCCTGGCCACCGCCAGCCCCCGGACCCCGGACCCCGACGACCCGCATCCCGGCGCGGGCGCGTCGTTCCCGCTGTTGCTAAACATCAAGCCGGCCGGCCAGGGGAGGCTGACAATGCTGCGCGGGGCCGCACGAAGTCCTAACCACCGCTGGCGGCCTAAAGACCAACACACGCGGCACGCTTGGGGCTTTATGGTTCGTTCATCACGATTGGGTCACCGTCGAGGCGCTGCCATGGCCCTCACGGTCGCGTCGGCGCTGGGCAACGGCGCGGTTTGGGCCGCGGGGGACTGGACCTTCGTCGTGCAGCCCTATGTCTGGTTGCCGGCGATCTCGACGCGGGCGGACCTGAGCGTGCCGGGTCGGTCTGGTGCCAGGCCGCCCGGAGGGCGCACCGCGGCAGATTGGCATCAGCGTCGATGCCGATCCAGACCTTTTCTATGCCGTCCACCTCGATGGCCTCCGCTTCCGGCTGGCCCTGGCTGCCGTAGGCGACGGCCCAATAGACCGCCTTCGGCTGGAAGGACTCGTCGAGACTGACGAAATCCTCGCAGGTCATCTTGGAGATCGGCTTTTTGGCGGCGGCCTGATGCGAGGCGGACTGGTGTGCATGCGCGGGGCCCACCGCCAGCTTCTCACCTGGCTTCACGGTGGCGGACTTCAGCGCGTTGTTCGACTTCAAGGTTTCAACTGGGACCTTGAAGCGCTCACTGATGGCAAAGGGGTCGTCCCCTTCAACGACCACGTAGGTATCGGTGACGGTGTCGTAGTCTCCTTAGGCATGGGCGCGGGGCCCCGTGTCGGCGGCGCGGGCTGTCGCCGCCGTGAGCACCCCAGCCAATGCGAGGGCGGCTTCGGCAGCGGTCAGCGCGGTGAGGACGCGAGCTGGGTGAGATTTGGATTGCGTCGGATGCATGGTGCATTTCTCCTCGAGCGGCGGAATCCAGGGAAACGCTGAAGAATTCAGCGTTTCCCGTGCGGGTCAGGCGCCCCACCATTTTCAGAGCCCGTAGCGCCCAGATGAAGGAAGCCGGCGACCGCTTCGTCGAGTCCCTTGCTGATTTTCGGGCAAGATGCCCGGCAAATCAGCGTCTCACTCCGAGTGGACCGGCCCAGTCGCCCGATAACCAGCGGTTCGTGTCACCAGCGCACCGCCACCGGGTATTGCGCAATCAACGGATCAGGCGTCAGCACGACCGCCTGTCCGGTAATCGCCTGGCAGATGAGAATCCGGTCGAACGGATCCTGGTGCAGGTTCGGCAGCCGGCCAAGTTGGAATGTATCCGCCTCGTCAATGGGCAGCCTCTCCACCGCGTGGCGGGCGCGGGCCTCCGGGATGAAGTCCGCTGGCGTCAGTCCTTGGGGAAGTGGCAGCCGACCCAGCGCGTGCTTGATGCAGATCTCCCAGGCCGACGCCGCCGACAGCAGCACCTGGTTGCCTGGATCGCGGATCAGTTCCACCGCGGTTCGTGACAGCCGGTGCTCGGCGCTCGCGAGCCAGAGGAACGTGCAGGTATCCAGGATCAGCTTCACGGATCGACAGGCAGCCGCTTGAGATCGCGGGGTCCCGGCGTCGCCGCGTCATCTGGGCCATCCAGGCGCTCGCCGGCGAAGGCGGCGACCACCGCATCCGGCAGCGGCTCCCAGAAGTCGCCGGACAGTTCGTAGCCATCTTCCCGCGGTCCCGCACCGATAGGGCGCGGCGTCGATGGCGGTCGCGCGATGGGTGTGAGTTCCACCAGGGGCACATTCCGTCGCGCAATGACCACGCGTTCCCCCCGCAGGGCCTCATCCAGGTACTGCGTCAGCTTGGCCTTGGCCTCGTGTAGGTTGATTTGGCGCATCGATCCGGTCACAGACTTGGTCAAGTTCATGACCAGAAGTCTAGTCAAGGTCCGATGTCCCGGCAAGCCTTCGCCACCAAGGCGCCCGAAACGCACGGCAGGTCGCGCGCATGGGGCTTGTCCCGCGTCTTGGGAAACGGCGAAGACGTCGGCGCTTACCGCGCGGGGCAGGGTGCCCCGGCAATTAGCGGGTAACCTGATGGCGGCGCCGCGGCCCGCCACCGTTTCGCCGGAGGCGACCCGGGCCGCCGGCGCCGTGGCAGGCCTAAGTCAGGCGGCGGCCGGGGTCTTTGGGCTGACTGATCACCTCTCTGGGACCGCGAGTTCCTGCACCAGCCGATCGGCCGCGGGGTTGCCTGGCATCAGCGATTGCAGCTCCCGCGCGCAGTGCAGCGCCGCCTGCCGGTCGCCACCATCGCCGTGGAAGGTGGAAGCATTGGCAGAGCGCATGATGGACGACGCGATCGCGAAACGGCGCTGCTGCCACCAAACGGCGTTTGGGCTCGTGAATGGGGAAGCGCCGATAGGGACCGGGGTGATAGCGACCGTCGAGCAATTCAGCGCGTAGCCGCAAGAGATTGTCCTCAAGCCGGTGTTCGAACAGGGCGACCTCGGGCCGACCCCGCTTGCGCTTGGCCGCCTGCCGGTAGGCCAGCAGCAGGTTGTCCCAGGATGCCAACTCCTCGAACAGGTCTGCGGCCGGTGGCGCCCTGCTGAGGTCGGGCGCACACCGCGGCTCAGGTGCAGCAGGGTCCATGGCCAGCCCCGGCCCGACGGCCGGGGCGAGGGGGCGCGCCTGCCGCTTGATGCCCGGGCCGGTCCACACCGGCCGCGGCCAGGAACGAACCCCGCCATTCTCCTCGTCCCGGCAGGCGGACCCACCGGGCCATTCCGGAGCCGGACCGCGCACAGGGCACGACTGCTGCAGCCTCGGGAGAGTGTGGACCAGGCAAGACGCACACCGTTGTTGTCATTGCGGTTGAGCGGGTGGATGCGGTCACGCACCGCGGCCCGGCAGTTGTGCCCATCGCTCGCGAACGAGCCGCCGCGCAGCACCCGGGCGATCTTCGGCTCGGCGTTTGGGGCCTCGCGACCGTCGCTGGGATCGTAGGGATAGCCAAAGGCCGGATGCTCCCAATCCCCGAACGGCCCCCAGAGGCTGCGGGTCCATTCGCAGACGTTGCCGGCCTGGTCCTCGCAAGCATAGGGGCCGGCCCCGGCCGGGAAGCAGCCCACCGCGCTGGGGCCGCCCAGCCCGGTGGCCCCGTAGTTGGCCCGCGCCGGGGTGATCTCATCGCCTCCCCAAGGATAGCGCTGGCCCGCGCGGCCGCGCGCGGCCTTCTCCCATTCGGCCTCCGAGGGCAGGCCGAGCGTACCTTCCCCGCGGCCACCGGCTGCCACAGGCGCGCGGCCTCGCCGTCGGACGCCGCTGCCCGCCCTCCGACCGACGCCCAGGCCGGCGCCCGTTCGCCCAGTCGTTCGCCGAGCCAGGCCGCGTACGCGCAGGCCTCATCCCAGCTGATCAAGGCCACCGGCTGGTTGGCGGGGCGCTCGAGCATCGCTGGATACTCAGGCGGCACGCCGCGTTCATCGATGAAGGCGCGAAACTGTGCCACCGTCACCGGCCAGCGCCCGATCCAGAAGGTCGGCAATCTCACCTCGTGCCGCGGTTGCTCGCCCGCCCCGCCCTCCCCGGCGGGCGAGCCCATCGGGAACGCGCCGGCCGGCACCACGCGGAACCCGCAGGTCGCATCAGCCGGCAACCACCAGCGCGCCGGGTCGAAGCGCGGATCACCCAGAGCGGCCAGCGCATCGCGACAGCGGGCCCGCCGTCTGGGATCCTCAGGATGGTGGCGCAGCACGCAGGTGAAGGAGCGGACCAGAAACCCGCGTCGCGCGTCCTCCGCCGCCGGCAGCAGCGGCGCCCCTGGCCCGGCGGCGCCCGCCATGGGGCTGGTCTCCAGCCCGACGAAGTTCTCGAAGCGGTCGGCGTCCCAGAGCTTGTCCTCGTGCTCGCCGGCCGCCTGCCAGGCCGAGAGGTCCTGCGCGAGCAGCCAGTGGGCACGCGCGCTGGGGTCGAGAAAGGCGCGTTGCTCCTCGCTCGGGGTCAGGCCGAGGGCGGCGAGGGCCTGTGCCATATCGGCTGCACGCCCGGGTCGCAGGTCCGCGGTCCGGTAACCGCCGCGGCACCAGTCGCGCACGGCGCGCTCCAGCTCCCCGCGCAGGCGCAACTGTTCCTTGCGCCCGCTGATCCAGTCGCGCAATTGGCGCCAATGTTGCAGCAGGGCCTCGTGGGCCAGATCCACGATGCCCTGGTCGGCGCCCGGGTCGCGGCCGGGGTCGGGGCCGGGGTCGGCGCCGCTGCCCCCGGGTCGCCCCGGGGTGCTGGACGTCTCCCCATCGGGCACCAGCAGGCGCGCCTCGATCAGCCGATCCGCCAGCACGGCGGCCAGCCGGTCGCCGGCGCACAGCTCGGCCCGGCGGACGGGTCGGTGGTCGCTCCGGGTCATCCACGTGGACCCGCCGTCGCGCACCCGATAGAGCCGCTCCAGGGTGTAGGCCATCAACGGCAGGGCGCCCGGCTCCTCGCCGGTGTCGGTGGCGATCTGCTCCGCCAGGCCATCCTCCAGCGCGAACCGCGCCCGCTGCGCGGGGCTCCGGATCATAGCCAGCCGGGCGCTGCGGTCGGGCGGCAACAGCGTGAGGTTGGCGCGGTTGTGCAGCCCCACATAGGCGGGCAGATCCAGGGCCTGGGCCAGGACGTCGCTGCGCAGCGTGAGCACCAGGCACAGGCGCGGATGCCCGACGCCCGCGGCCAGGCAGGCGACGAAAGCGGCCTGCACGGCCTGGTCCGGGTGCTAGAACAGCTCCTCGAACTGGTCGATGAACAGGAACAGCGCGGCCGTCGGCGGATCGCGGCGGCCGAAGAGCTGCCGCTCCAGCAGGTCGGCGAGGCCGTCGGGTTCCCGCAAGGCCGGGGCCAGCCGATCGGCGCGCAAGTGCCGGCGTGCAAAGCCCGGATGCGCTGCCAGCGCCTCGGCGAGGCTGGCGAACGGCCCCTCGGGTCCGGACGCAGCCGGGCGCACCCGCAGCAGCTGCCAGTCGGGGAACAACCGCGCGAGTCGGGGCCAGACGCCGGCCCGGACCAGCGACGACTTGCCGTTGCCGGAGCGGCCGACGATGGCGCAGCAACGGGGATGCGGCTCGCGCAGCCGGGCGACCAGCCGGTCGCACTCGGCCTCGCGACCGAAGAAGATCGGCGCCTCCTGCTCGGTCAGCGCGTCGAGCCCCGGATAGGGCGCATCGCACCAGGGCGGCTCCGCGATCACCGACGTCGATCCGTTCGGGGTCAAGGGCGGCGCCGGCAGGCTCAAGGCCAGCGCCGCCAGATCGTCCAGCACCCGTGCGGCTAGCGCCGAGGACTCGCCCGGCGCGAAGCCCTGCCAGCAGAGCGCGGGGGGACCGGCACGGGCGACCCCGTCACAGGCCGGCAGGCCCAGAGCGGCGACCGCCGCCTGAAAGGATGCGGAGTCCGCGAGCACCTGCTGGCGCTCGGCCAGTGTTGGCAGGTTGTCGCTGGGCGGCAGGCCCTCGCGGCGATCGAGCCGGGCCGGCGGCGCGCCGGGGCCTTGGAGTTCCTCGATCAGGCCCCGCCAGCGGGCCTGTTGCTGCTGGTCGGCTCGCTGCCAGTCGGCGGCGCCACCGGCCCCCGGGGCGTTGAACCGCCAGCCGAGGATGCCGACGACCAGACTGGTCCGGTTCTGCCCGACCGCGACGAGCCGACGCAATCCGCGCGGCACCTCCGATACCGCCCCCCATGCGCCCGTTGGCCAGCGGCGGGGATGTGAACGGTTATTGCGCCAGGCAAAGCCTGGAAGAGGGGGAAAGCATGCTGACATGACGTAAG
>REDK01000018.1 GCA_007693535.1 Chromatiaceae bacterium | reverse complement strand
GGCGGCGGCTGCCGTGGCGGGCATAGATCGTGCGCGCCTCGGTGCGCGCCGCGCCGCCGGCGCGCAGGGCCTGCATGCGCCGCCGGGCGGTAAACCAGGCCTGACCGTTGTCGACCAGCGGCGCCGGATAATCGCGCCCGATGCGGCAGCCGCAGGCCTGCTGCAGGGCCAGCGGCATGGTCTCGGGGCGCGGCAGATAGTCCAGCGGAACCTGGGCCAGTTCCGGACACCAGCGGCGGATGAAGGCGCCGTCCGGGTCTTGATCGCGCACCTGCTTGACCGGCGAGTAGATGCGCACCGCGTTGATGCCCGTGGTGCCGGCCTGCATCTGCGCCTGGCTGAAATGGATGCCAGGCTCGAAGTCCTGGAACAAGCGTGCCAGATGCAGGGCAGGGGCCTCCCAGTGCTGCCACAGGTGATAGGCGGCGAAGCTCATCAGCATCGCGCGCATGCGGAAGTTGATCCAGCCGGTGGCCTGCAAGGCGCGCATACAGGCATCCACTAGCGGATAGCCGGTTTGGCCATGTGCCCAGGCGTCGAGCAAGGCGGTGTCGGGGCGTTCTGGGCGCAGTCCGTCGCAGGCAGGGCTGAGATTGCGGTGTTCCAGGTCCGGCTGGTCCTCCAGCCGCTGGATGAAATGGCAATGCCAGTGCAGGCGCTTGTTGAAGCTGGCCAACGAGCGTGCCCACTGCGGATCAGCGTGCGGGTCGGCGCGCAGTGCCGCCAGGCGCGCCTGGGTGGCCTGATAGACCTGGCGCACGGACAGATTGCCCCAGGCGAGATAGGGGCTGAGCCGGCTACTGGCGGTCCAGGCTCGCTCGGGGCTGCCGATGTCGCCCTGGTAGGTGCGGCCGCGATCGGTCAGGAATGCCGTGAGCAGGGCACTGCCGGCGTGGCAGCCCGGCACCGCGGCGCCGGGCTGCGGTGGCCCGGCGAGCCCCAGTTGCGCCGGCGTCGGTAGGCCGGCACTGGCGATGTCGGTGACCGCGATGATTTGCGGTGGGGATGCGGTGAGCGGTGCCTGCATGCGCGCGCGCCAGCGCGCGGCCCAGCCGTCGCGGGTCGGATGGGGACGGAAGACGCCGTGATTGGGCAGTTCGATCCATTCCACCCCCTGTGCTTGCGCCCAGGCGCGCACCCGCCGGTCGCGCGCAAAGGTGACCCCGAGGCCGGTCTCCTCATGGCTCCAGAGGCGGGCGATCGGGCGCTGGGCATGGATGCGATCGAACACCTCCGGCAGTTCCCCGACCCGAGTGACCAGGGCGCCGCCGAGGGCTGCCAGCGTCTGCGCCAGTGCTACCAGGGCGCCGTTGATGAACGCGAGATGGGTCGCGGCCGTGGTCGGATGGGCCAGCAGTTGCGGCTCGTACACGTAGAGGCAGAGGCAGGGTCCGTGGCGTGCCGCCTGTGCTAGGGGGGCGTGGTCGCTGACCCGCAGATCGCGCTTGAACCAGACCAGCTCAATTGGCCTCAAAGAGGAGTCGCCCATCGCCTGACCTCGGAAGGTTGACAGTTGCAATCCATTCGTTCCGCAGGTTAAAAGGAACGAACCACGAAGGGAGCGAGGTTTGGGTGTCGTCAACCGGATCAAGCCGATCGCGGTCGGGGTTGACCACCAGCGTCGGCGGCCGCGCTCGCGCGCATCGCGGTTGGTGCCGAGAGGCGGGACCGGATGCGAGCGTGCGGGAGGGAGCCAGGTGGGCGAGGAGCATCGCGGTCGCCAGCATGGCCGGCGGCTGCGCAGACAACAAGCGCCGCGGACCGAACGGCCCGCGGCATCATGGCCCCGACGGGGTCCGAGGCGGAGTGAGCAGATGAACAACGACGGCTTTTGCGATTGGGTCGCCTCCATCGAGCGGGGTGACTGCGGCTTTACCTACATCCGTTTCTACAACGATGCCCCGCATTGGGTCCGCAACGAGGCGGTCAACCGCTTCGGCAAGGGGACGGTGTTCCTGCCGCCGCGCCAGAGCCGGCGCCTGCCGACCCGGCATGCGGCCTGAGCTGGCCTGAGCTGGCCTGAACACACTGGCCTGAACACATCGGCCTGAACACATCGGCCTGCACGACCGATCCGCACTGGTCTCACCGTCGGTGCGTTGCCAGGCGCCTGGCCGACGCAGGCTTCCGGGTTGGCTTGCGCGCGCCCGCTTTGGCAAACAGGAGGGCGCTGGCCGCGGTCGTAAGGCCACAGTGAAATCGGCCCCGAGGATGCAGGAAGTCAGCTTCGAGGCGCTTTAGCAGGTTTTAGGATCGGAGTGACCAGCCTTGCCGCTCAACCACGACCCGAGCCGCTACGACGAGCATCTGACCCTCATGGTGCCCGCCACGCTGTGGCTCGTGTTCGCGTTCCTGCTGCGGCACCTACTTCTGCTCGGCATCACCTTCCTGCCCACCACCGGGGAGGAGATCACGGTGCTCCGCGACCTCATCCGCCCTGAGTATTTGCTCGCAGACCTCCTCGCCCTGCCCGTCGCCATCGTCGCCGCCCGCCGCCGCCCGCAGGCACCGCACTGGATGCGCCGACTGTGGCCCTTGGGTCGCCTGCTGCTGACCGCCTCCGCACTACTCTACCTCGCACTCCTCGCCTGGCAGTTGGCCACCGGCGGCGCGCCGCGCATGACCGCCGGCGACGAGGCGGTGCTCGTCTCGGCGCTGCTCAACCTCGCCGTCATCGCCTACCTGTGGCGCTCGGCGCTGGTAGGCGACGTGTTTCGGGAGTTTCCCGGGCCGACTCCAGACGGTGCAGGAGGCGCTCCAAGCTGATGCGCAGAGCCCCCTACCTGGATCGGCAGGCATCCCTGCGGTAGCTCGGACCCGGATGGCGAGATCTGCCGCGACGCCAACGGCCAGCCCGAGCCGACGGACTCCGACGAGTCGCTCGGCCTGTTTCCGGCGGACGTGCTCGGTTTCCTTTCATGACAGCCAACCGACCCGCTGCGGCCAGATCGAGGCCTTGCTCGGCGCCAAGACTGGCTCGACCGGGCTCGGTGCGCTGGTCAAGGAATTGGCGCTGAAGGGCACGCTGCACGGGCTGCGCCACGGCTTCAGGTGCTACGGCAAGACGCTCAGGCTCGCCTACTTCCAGCCCAACTCCGGTATGACACCGGATACTCGGGCAAGGAACAACGGAGCCCTCCCACGTTCCTGGGCGACCCGTGCGGACCTGCCCTGCGCTCAGACCCCGGCGGCGTCCCAGCATCAGGTTCTGACCATCCCGAGACTGTTGCCTTTCCGCTGTTGCGACTACGTCGGCTCCGCCGACATCCATGACGCGGCTCTATCACACCGCCTGCACGCCCCCGGTGTACGCTGCGCCGGCGGGATCGCTCCCGCACCACGCAACACTCGGTCCCGTGGATGGCCATTCCTGAATGGCTCGGGACTTGCGCCCGGTGGGTCGCAGAAAGGCGTTTCCGATGCGCTTGTCCTTTCGCTCTCTTCGTCTCCCTCCAGGCTTTGCCTGGCGCAACGGAATGACGATCGAGGCCGGTCGCGCCAATTTCGTTGCTCAGAATCTCGCGAGCGGCGCGAGGACTCGCGGCAATTGCGTCCAGTAAAGATTCTATTTCGGCCGTCCTTTCCGTGCATGGTGGGCAACATGGCGATCGAGGTTCGACCTGCGACCCTGTTCGCGGATGTGAAGACGATGGTGGGGCCCAAGCGGCCCGACGCGAACGTCTGCTGGTGTTTGACCTACCGTATCCCGTCGAAGGAGAACCTGTCGCTCCGCGGTCCGGCTCGGGGAACGAGGGTGGCCGAACTCATGAAGCGCGGACCGATCGGGGTGCTCGCCTATGACGGCGACGAGGTGGTCGGATGGGCGGCGGTGGCGCCCCGGGCCGACACGACCTTCCAGCGCAACCGGAAGATCCCTAGGATCGACGACCTTGATGCGTGGTCGGTGTGGTGCATCCGCGTGCGGCCGGGGTACCGGGGCAGGGGGATCTCCCATGCACTCCTTGCCGGTGCGGTGGCGTTCGCACGGTCCCAGGGGGCGCCCGCCATCGAGGGATATCCAGTGGATAACCGGGGCGAGAAGCTGGACGCTACGATGGCGTATATGGGGACTCGCGCCCTGTTCGAGAAGGCGGGGTTTCGCAAGGCGTCCGACACGTCGTCAGTCGTCGGCGGATTCCCCCGAGTTCTGATGCGGCTGGAGCTTCAGTAGGCCGTCGGCAAACGGGACCCGGATTTGGCATCTACGAGGCCCTCAGCCAGTCGGCATGGCGCCCAAGGGCGCGAATATCGGTCTGACGAACGTTACCGGGACCAGGGTTCACCCATGAACGATCATGAACTGCTCGACCTGCTTGCCTCACTCGCGGACGAGTTCGGCGTGCCCAGCGTTGCCGCCGGTGTGTGGCACGCAGGAAAAACGAGTTTCGCCTGTTACGGGGTGACGAGCATCGAGAACCCCTTGCCGGCCGCGTGATCGAGAACGTCACCGGCGAAACCTACGAGCGCGCGATTCGCAGGCTGATCCTGCAGCCCCTAGGTGTGCGCGAGTCGTTCTTCTTTCCCAATGAAATCATGACGCGCCGGTTCGTGGTCGGGCACAAGCCGTCGTCGGACGATTCGTTGCGAGTCGCGCGGCCCTGGGCGCTACCGCGCAACGGCCGGTGGCATCGTCACCAGCGTCGTCGATCTCCTCGCGTGGGCCAGATTCCATTCGGGCGACGGTCGCGGCGCGGACGGTGCTCGGGTGCTGAGCGAGTCCGGGCTGCGAGCGATGCGCAACCCCACGGTGCAGATCCCAGGCAGCGCGATCGGTGATGCGCTGGGCATTGGCTGGATCCTGAAGGACATCGGCGGCGCACGGCTGGTGGGTCATGACGGCAGCACGAATGGGCAGGAGGCCAGTCTGTCGTTCCTGCCGGAACAGGACTGGGCGCTGGCACTGATGACCAACGCAAGCCCGGGAGGGCTGATGCTGAACCGGGTTGCCCGGCAACGCGTGCTTACCGCCTGCACCGGGATGGTGGAAAAGGATCCTGAACCTGTGACGGCCTCGCCCGAGACCCTTGCCGCTGATGCGGGCGAATATCGCGCTCGCGGCATGCGTTGCCATGTGGCCGTCGATCAGTCCGGAGGCCTCATATTCACGCTGCACAACGATCCGGAACTGCTCGCGATGATGTTCGAGAACGACGAGGTGCCGCCAGCGCAGCCGACGACTCTGCATGCCGGGCTCGTGGGCGGGGAGCCCGATCGATACGTGTTCGCGAGCGGCCCCGCGCGGGGCCTCACCGGATACTTCGTTCGTGACGGTGATGGCCGTGTGCGGGCGCTGCATCTGTTCGGGCGCCGGCTGCCGCCTCTGGGCGAGTGATTTCCACGACAGCCTCGCGCAATCCGACGCCGAAAAGCTGGACGTGTTCCGGGTCGCGCGCCATCACGCCGACCAGCACCATGACCCAGGAGAAGGCGACGGCGAACGCCAGCACCAGCAGGATCATGCCGAGCAGGTGCACGATGGAGGTTGCGAGGCGGAAGCCGAGCAGGTAGCCCAGGGCTAGCAGCAGCGCGATGCCAAGCGTCTGCTTGACCACATCGGCCAGGATGCGGCCGGCCAAAGGTGCCCAGCGCGGGATCGGCAAGGCGCGGAAGCGATCGAAGATGCCCGGGTCAGGTCGGTATTCAGGCCGTGGCCGACATAGACCGTGACGAACAGCATGTTCATCACGATCACCCTGGGCAGCACGAATTCCAGGTAGTCGTCCGGAGAGCCGGTGATCGCCCCGTCGAAGACATCCAGGAAAAGAACCAGGAACAGGACCGGCTGGATGCTGTAGTCGCCTTCGGCGATGACCCGGCCCTGATCCAGCACGACAATGGAGTCGGCGAGGGCATCCGCCTCCTCCAGGTACTGGGTGGTCAGGAGTACGGTCGTGCTGACGCCGATGTAGGCAGCTTTTCGCTACCTTACGCGGAATCAAGGGAGGATTCGATGGCGCTTGCAATGGCCCTGCTGAAAACGGTTGGATCGGTCGTCCTGATCGCGGGTGTGA
>REDK01000118.1 GCA_007693535.1 Chromatiaceae bacterium | reverse complement strand
GGCTGGTGATCCAGGGCCGGGTCGCCTCCAGCAGTTGCTGCAACTCGCGCCGGGCGGCCGTCGTCGCGGCAGCCGGCAGCGGCGGGGCATAGGGGGCGGCGATCAGCAGCCGGCCGCGGGCGCGCCAGTCGAAGCCGGCGGGATCATGGCGGGCGAGCCAGTCCAGCCAGGCCTGGCCGTGCAGGCCGGCACAGGCCGGGCGGCCATGGCGGGCCATGGCGATGCGCCGCAGCAGTTCCGACAGGGCCGCCGCCGCTGGCTTGACCGCGCCGCGCTCGGCCTCCCGGTGCAACCGCTGCAGGGCACGGCCGGCCTCCCAGCGCCAGTCGCCCAGGGTCAGCACCGGCAGCGGCAGGTAGAGGCGCCAGTTGGTGCGATAGCGCCAGGCCAGCCAGAGCAGGCTGGCCAGGGCTGCCGCCAGCAGCCACCAGCCCGGCCCCGGCGGCCACCAGGGGTTGCCGAGGATGATCTGGATATCGTGCAGATCGCTGCGATCGGGAGACATCGACGGGGCCGGCCGGGGGTTCTCGTCAGTGATGGGGAAGGGGGTTGCGCCGCTGAATCGGGGCGGGGGGCGCGACTCGGGTGTCGTTCAGACCGCCCGCGAGCGCGCCCGCTGCTCCAGGCTATGGATCAGGCTCAGATGGATCTCGTGATCGGTGCGGATCGGCAGCAGGATGATGTTGAGCCGGTGGGCGATGCGGGCCAGAGTCGCGCGCCGCTGCTCCCAGCCCACGCGATAGTCCGCCCGCGCCGACTCGTCGTTGGTATCGATCTCCAGTAGGCTGCCGTCGCTACCGGTGAAGGTCACCGTGCCCATCGCCGGCAGGTCCCAGTCGGCGGGGTCATCGACCGGCAGCAGGACCACCGAGTTGCGCTGGGTCAGCGCTCCCAGGACCCGCTCCAGCTCGCGTACCTCGCGATTCAGATCGGCGATCACGAACAGCAGCGAGCCGGTTGGCAGCCCGCGGGTGGCCCGCTGCAGGGCGCCGGCCAGACAGTCGATGGAGGCACTGCTCTCGGCCGCCGGTAGGGTCAGGGTGCGCAGCAGTTGCCACAGGGCGCGGCGGCCGCGGGCCGGGCGGAAGTGCTGTAGGCCGGTCAGCGGATCACCGAAGGCCATGCCGCCGACGCGGTCGTTGAGCCGGCTGGCGGCCCAGCCGATCAGGGCTGCGGCGCGCGCTGCCTGCACCGATTTGAAGGTGCCGCGGGTCCCGAAGGCCATGTGCGGGCCGCGATCGACGCACAGCACCACGCTACGCTCACGCTCCTCGCGAAAGACCTTCAGGTGCGGCTCATTGATGCGCGCGGTGACCTTCCAGTCCATGTAGCGGATATCGTCGCCCTCGCGATACTCGCGGACCTCCTCGAAATTGACCCCGGCGCCACGGAACACCGAGGCATAGAGCCCAGCAAAGGTCGAATTGACCAGATGATGGGATGGCACCCCGAGGGTATGCGCCTGGTGGCGCAATTCGAGCAGGTCGTCGAGGCGGGGATAGAGGCTCATCGGCCGCAGGCGATCGCAACCGGTGGATCGGACCGATCTGCAGTGCTGGTTGTCAGTGGCACCTGATTCATCGCGTCTAGCCAGTCCATCCCGTGGTCCGCCCGCGGCCCGCTCAAGGAATGGCCACCAGGTTCAGCAGCCGCCCGATGAACTCGTCGGTGGTGATGCCCTCGGCCTCGGCCTCGAAGGTGAGCAGCAGCCGGTGGCGAAGGATCTCCGGGGCGACCAACTGGATGTGATGGGGGGCGACGAACTCGTCCCCATCCAGCCAGGCGCGGGCGCGGGCGCAACGGGCCAGCGCGATGCTCGCGCGCGGCGAGGCACCGAACCGGCACCAGCGGGCCAGATCAGCATCGTAGAGCTTGGGATGGCGGGTGGCCTGGACCAGATCGACGATGTAATGGTGCAGCTTCGGATCCAGATAGAGGCCGGCGACGGCCTGGCGCATCGCGAACAGGTCGGCCTGACTGAGCGGGTGCTGCGGGGCGGCCGGCGGTGCCTGCTGCTGCTCGCCGTCCAACTCCAGGATGCGCAGTTCCTCCGCGCGGCTGGGATAGGTCACCACTGCCTGCATCAGAAAGCGGTCGAGCTGGGCTTCGGGCAGATGGTAGGTGCCTTCCTGCTCCACCGGGTTCTGGGTGGCCAGGACCATGAACAGCGGCGGCAGCGGATAGGTGCGCTGACCGACGGTGATCTGGTGTTCGGCCATCGCCTCCAACAGCGCCGACTGCACCTTGGCCGGGGCGCGGTTGACCTCGTCGGCGAGCAGGATGTTATGGAACAGCGGTCCCTGGCGGAACTCGAATTCGCCCTTTTCGTGGCGATAGATGTCGGTGCCGATCAGATCCGAGGGCAGTAGATCGGGGGTGAACTGAATGCGGTGGAAGTCGCCCTCGACGGCATCGGCCAGGGCCTTGACCGCGGTGGTCTTGGCCAGCCCCGGCATGCCCTCCACTAGCAGATGGCCATCGCTCAGCAGGCACACCAGCATGCTGTCCACAAACTGCTGCTGGCCGATGATGCGCGAGGCGATGTGGTCGCGGACCGGAGTGAGGACGTCTGGGGTCATGCGCTGGTACTGCTCGGGGGATGAAGCGGCGCCGCTATCCTGAGCCTTTTACCGGAAGGGCGCAAGCCCTGCGGGCTGGCTAGACGCTTGAGCCAGCGCGGGATTCGGGCGGTGAACGACTGGGCCTGCGCGTCGCTCGGTGGCTCGTTGGCGGGACGAGCGAGCGGCGTCGGCAGCCTGGCTAGCGCGCGGCCAGCCGCGGCAGCGGGGCGGGCTCCAGCGACGGTGGGGCGGCCGGCGGCGCCGTGCGCAGGCGCGGTCCCTGGAGATAGATCACCTCGACGGCGGTGGCGCCGAGCACATGGCGCAGCCGCTTGAGCAGGGCGTCGGCAGGGTCCACCCGCCAGCCCAGGCGCAGGATGCCGCTGGCCCGTGGTTGCCGATAATGCAGGTGAACCGCTAGCCCTTGGTCCGGGCGGCGATAGGGGGCGAGGGCCTCGTGGAGGGCGGCGATCTGCCGCTGCGCCCCGGCATACCGCTCGGCGCAGGCCAGGTTCAGGTGCAGCAGTAGGTGGTCGGCGCGCTCGGCCCGGGCCGCCTCCAGCGGTTTGACCTCGTTGGCCCGCAGCGACCAGCCATCACGGTATTGGTCGAACGTCAGGGAACCGGTGACGGCGAGGATGCGGTCCGGGATCAGCAGGTCGCGGACGCGCTCGTAGAGTTCGGCGAAGACGGTGACCTCGATGCGCCCGGTGCGATCATCCAGGCGCACCGCCGCCATGCGCCCGCGCGGAGTCTTGTTGATGCGCACCTCGAGCACCAGGCCGACCACCGTGCGGGTATCGCGGTCGTTGCCGCGCAGCGGGGTCACGCCGGGACTGGCCAGCCCGCGCACGCCGTCGAGCAGCGGTCCGATGCGCGCCGGCACCATCGCGCTGAGTTCTGCCTCGAAGCCGTTGATCGGGTGGCCGGTCAGGTATAGGCCAAGGGTCTCCTTCTCGCCCTGCAGGCGCTCGTCGTCGTCCCATTCCGGCCAGCACTCGGCAGCGATCTGCGGGTCCGGGGCGAGCGCCGGCTGACCGCTCGCGGCCGGCGCCGAGTCGAGCGCGCCGAACAGGTCGGCCTGGCCGGCCTCCTGCTGAGCATGGTGCTGTTCGGCCAGCTTCAGCGCCAGTGGCAACTGGTGCATCAGGGTGGCGCGGTTGGTGCCGAGTTCGTCGAGGGCGCCGGCGCGGATGAGGGCCTCGAGCACGCGCCGGTTGGCCCGCTGCAGATCGATCCGCTGGCAGAAGTCCCAGAGGTTGCTGAACGGACCCGCCGCGGCGCGCGCGGCGAGCATGGCGCCGATGGCGGCCTCGCCCACCCCTTTGATGGCGCCGAGGCCATAGACGATGCGCTCGCTGCCCTGGCTGGTAAAGCGCAGGTCGGAATGGTTGATGCGCGGCGGCTCTACCTGCAGGCCCATGGCCCGGCATTCGTCGATCAGCGTGACCACCTTGTCGGTACTGTCCATGTCCGCCGACAGCACCGCGGCCATGAAGGCGGCGGGATGATGGGCCTTGAGCCAGAGGGTCTGATAGGAGACCAGGGCATAGGCGGCGGAATGGCTCTTGTTGAAGCCATAGCCGGCAAACTTTTCCATCAGATCGAAGATATGAGTGGCCACCGCCGGCTCCACCCCGCGCGCGGCGGCGCCCTGCTCGAACACCGCGCGCTGTTTTTCCATCTCTGCGGCCTTCTTCTTGCCCATCGCCCGGCGCAGCAGATCGGCCCCGCCCAGCGAATAGCCGGCCAGCACCTGGGCGATCTGCATCACCTGCTCCTGATAGAGAATCACCCCATAGGTTGGCTTGAGGATGGGTTCGAGCGCGGGATGGGGATAGACCACGGTGGCGCGACCGTGCTTGCGATCGCAGAAGTCATCCACCATGCCAGATTGTAGCGGGCCGGGGCGAAACAGCGCGACCAGCGCGGTCATGTCCTCGAAGCTGTCCGGCTGCAGCTTGCGGATCAGCTCCTTCATGCCGCGCGATTCCAACTGGAATACGGCGGTAGTCTGGCAGGCCTGCAGCAGCGCGAAGGCCTTGGGGTCCCTGGGGTCGATCAGGCCGATGTCCAGCGGTGGGGCACCGGCCGCGGCGCGTTCGCGGTTGATAGTGGCCAGCGCCCAGTCGATGATGGTCAGCGTGCGCAGGCCGAGAAAGTCGAATTTGACCAGCCCGACCTGTTCGACGTCATCCTTGTCGTATTGGGTGACCAGGTTCTCGCCGCCGGGTTCGCAATAGAGCGGGGCGAAGTCGGTCAGGCGGCCCGGGGCGATCACCACCCCGCCGGCATGCTTGCCGGCATTGCGTGCCACTCCTTCCAGCTTGCGCGCCATATCGATGATGGCGGTGACGGCCTCGTCCTCGGCATAGGCAGTGGCCAGTTCTGGGCTCTCGGCCAGGGCCTTCTCCAGGGTCATGCCCAGCTCGAACGGCACCATCTTGGCGACCTTGTCCACGAAGCCGTAGGGATGACCCAATACCCGTCCCACGTCGCGTACCACCGCCTTGGCTGCCATGGTGCCGAAGGTGATGATCTGCGAGACCGCCTCGCGCCCGTATTTGCCTGCCACATAATCGATGACGCGATCGCGGCCTTCCATGCAGAAGTCCACGTCGAAGTCGGGCATCGAGACCCGTTCCGGATTTAGGAAGCGCTCGAACAGCAGGTCGTGTTCCAGCGGATCGAGATCGGTGATCTTCAGCGCGTAGGCGACCAGCGAGCCGGCCCCGGAGCCGCGTCCGGGTCCAACCGGGATACCATTGTCCTTGGCCCATTGAATGAAATCGGCGACGATCAGGAAGTAGCCGGGGAAGCCCATCCGACAGATGACATCGAGTTCGGTCTGCAGGCGTTCGTCATAGGGGCGGCGGCGCGCGGCGAGGTCCGCGGCGGTCGGGTCGAAGGTGCGGGCCAGGCGCCACTCCAGGCCGCGGCGGGCCGCAGCTGCCAGGTGTGCGTCGATGGTCAGCCCGGGCGGCACCGGCGAGTCGGGCAGGAAGCTCTGTCCCAGGGCCAGTTCCAGGTTGCAGCGGCGCGCGATCTCAACCGTGTTCTCCAGCGCCTCGGGCAGGTCGGCAAACAGCTCGGCCATCTCCGCCGGCGTGCGCAGGTATTGCTCCGGGCGATGCCGGCGTGGCCGGCGTGGATCATCCAGGGTATGCCCACTGTGGATGCAGCAGCGCACCTCGTGGGCCTCGAAGTCAGCCGCGGTCAGAAAGGCGACATCGTTGGTCGCTACCACGGGCACGCCGCGGGCCAGGGCCAGGTCCACGCTCGCCTCCAAGCAGTCGGCGTCCTCGGCGCGGCCGGTGCGCATCAACTCCAGGTAGTAGCGGTCGCCGAAGGCCCCCTGCCAGGCCTCCAGCAGACCCTCGGCGGCGTCCCTGCGTCCCGCCAGCAGGGCGCGGCCGACATCGCCACCGGCACCGCCGGAGAGGGCGATCAGCCCGGGGGAGGCAGCGCGCACCCAGTCGGCCTCGACTTGGGCGCTGCCCTGCTGATGTCCCTCCAGGTAGGCGCGCGAGATCAGCCGGGTCAGGTTGCGATAACCGACCTGGTCCTGCACCAGCAGCACCAGGCGATGGGGCTTGGCGGCATCGTCTGGGTTGCGCACTGCCAGCTCGGTGCCGGCGATCGGCTTGATCCCAGCCGCCAGCGCCGCCTTGTAGAAGCGCACCAGGGCGAACAGGTTGGTTTGATCGGTGAGCGCAACGGCCGGCATGCCGGCCGCGGCGACGGCCTGGACCAGCGGCTTGATGCGCACCAGGCCATCGACCAGGGAGTATTCCGAATGCAGATGCAGGTGGACGAAGCGGGGCTCCATCGGCGGCTGGCGCTCCTTCGGTGGGGGGTCGCAAGGCGCGCTAGTCTAGCGCCGCCGATGCCCCCGGGGCGGGCTGCGATACGCCGCGCGCGGGCGCGGATAGGGCCCCGTCCGGACCTCGCGTGGATGGGATGAAAAGGCTTATCTGAGAATGCCTTGCGTCGCCTTTCGCGGGTCGCGTCAAGGGCCGGCACCGGCCTGAGCGGGCGCTGGTCGGGACGCTGGCGGCGGCCGGCCCGACGGGCGCAAACCAGTGTCGCTGCAAGCAAATCAGGCGCCGCGGCCGGGGCCAGACGCGGGCTGACTGACCGTCCGTCGGATGCCGCCTCGAGGGCCGTCCGGCCGGGCACCGGGCGCCGTAGGGGTTCTATTCCAACGCGTTGTCTTACCGCCGGGCGCCGCGTGCCCTGGGGGTGGTCGCGACCGGCACCCGACCGGGGCTGCCCCGGCCATCGCAGCAGCTGGGACCAACCACTTCGGCGCTGCACGCAGCGGTCGGCTGCCGTTTCCAGGTTCAACCCGGGCATCCGCCGCGGTAGGCTGTCGTCCGGTACGATCTGCACTGCTCCGACGAGACGTCTGCAATGAATCCAACCGACCCCTGCCCCTGTGGTTCCGGCCACGAATTTGGCGCCTGCTGCGGCCCCTATCTGGACGGCAGCATCGAGCCACCCACCGCGCTCGCCCTGATGCGCTCGCGTTACACCGCCAACACCCTCGGTCGCGAGGACTATCTGCAGGCCACCTGGCATCCCGAGACCCGCCCGGCACAGCCTGGAGTAGCCCCGGCGGTGCGCTGGAGCGGGCTGCGGGTGCTGGAGACCCGGGCCGGCAACCCCGAGGATACGACCGGGATGGTCGAGTTCATCGCCCTCTATCGGGTCGGCAGCCGCCCCTACCGGTTGCACGAGATCAGCCAGTTCAGCCGGGCCGGGGGGCGCTGGTATTACCGCTCGGGGACCGCGGGCGCGGCCAACAAGCCGCCGCGCCAGGGCGGCTGATGGCCGCCCCCAGTCCTGTCCCCGGTGGCGCCGGCTGCCAGCCCCGGTCAGCCCGCCTGATCTGGCCCCCGCACCGGGCCGGCCGGCAGCAAATCCATGGCCTCGCGCAGCGACAGCACCGGCTGCAGGTGCAGGCCGGCGATCCCGCCGCGGGGACAATTGGCCTTGGGGGCAATGGCCTGGCGCAGGCCATGCTTGGCCGCCTCGCGCAGACGCTCGGGGCCGTTGGGGACCGGGCGGATCTCCCCGGACAGGCCAACCTCGCCGAATACCGCCAGGTCCAGCGGCAACGGGCGGTCGCGGTGGCTGGAGAGGACCGCCAGCAGCAGGGCTAGGTCGGCAGCGGTCTCGCTGATCCGTACCCCGCCGACCACGTTGACGAAGACATCCTGATCGAACATGGCCACGCCGCCATGGCGGTGCAGGACCGCCAGCAGCATCGCCAGGCGGTTCTGCTCCAGCCCGACCGCGACCCGACGTGGATTGGCCAGCGGGCTCCGATCCACCAGCGCCTGCACCTCCACCAGCAGCGGGCGGGTGCCCTCGCGGGTGACCAGGATCACCGAGCCGGGCACCGGTCGGTCGTGGCGGGCGAGGAAGATCGCCGAGGGGTTGGGCACCTGGCGCAGGCCACGGTCGGTCATCACGAAGACGCCCAGTTCGTTGACGGCGCCGAAGCGGTTCTTGACCGCCCGTACCAGCCGGTGCGGGCTGCCCGGCTCGCCCTCGAAATAGAGCACGGTATCGACCATGTGCTCGAGTACCCGCGGGCCAGCCAGCGCGCCCTCCTTGGTCACATGGCCGATCAGGAATACGGTGATCCCGGTCTGCTTGGCCAGGCGCACCAGTTGGGCGGCACTCTCGCGCACCTGGGAGACCGAGCCGGGGGCCGCTGTCAGGGTCGCGCTGGCGAGGGTCTGGATGCTGTCGATGACCAGGATGCGTGGCTGCTCGCTGGCGACCTGCTCGATGATCTGCTCGACCCCGGTCGCGGCCAGCAGGCGCACCGCCCCGGCGTCCAACTGCAGGCGCTGGGCGCGCAGGCTGATCTGCTCGGGGGACTCCTCGCCGCTGACATAGAGCACCGCGGCGCCGGCCCCGCCGGCGAGGGCCGCGCAGGCCTGCAGCAGCAGGGTGGACTTGCCGATGCCGGGATCGCCGCCAAGCAGCACCACCGCGCCCTGCACCAGCCCGCCGCCGAGCACGCGGTCGAGTTCGGCGAGGCCGGAGGGGCGGCGTAATTCTGGTTCCGGGCGTACGTCGGCCAGCCGCTGCACCGCGGCGTTTCCACTGCCGTGGCTGGCCGTGCCGCCGTGCTCGCCGGCCGGCAGCGCGACCTCCTGGATGCTGTTCCAGGCCCCGCACTCCGGGCACTGGCCCGCCCATTTGGGCAATTGGGCGCCGCACTCGGTGCAGGCAAACGCGCTGCGGCTCTTGCGTGCGCGCGGCTGGCTCAAGGGGTCTGCCCCGGTGCGGTGGTGGGCGTCGGATAGCACAGGCGCACCCGCGCCGAGAGGCGACACAGGAGTTCGTAGTTGATGGTGCCAACCTGGGCGGCGATCTCCTCTACCGGCAGTCCGGCCCCCCACAGGGTCACCGGGTCTCCCACCGCGGCGGCCGGTACTGTCCGCAGGTCGACTGCGATCATGTCCATGGAGACGCGCCCGATCAGCGGGGCGCGCTGGCCGCGAATCAGCATTGGGGTGCCGCCGGGGGTATGGCGTGGATAGCCATCCGCGTAACCGATGGCGACGATGCCGACCGGCATCTCTTCGGGGCAGCGATAGCTGCTGCCGTAGCCGACGGTCGCGTCGCGGCGCAGGGTGCGCACCGCGATCAGCGGGCTGGTCAGGGTCATCGCCGGGCGCAGGTCGAGCCCGGCTGCGGTCGCCGTCAGCAGCGGTGTGCCGCCGTAGAGCATGATGCCAGGGCGCACCCAGTCGGTGCGGGCGCGGGGATGGGCGAGGAGGCCGGCGGAATTGCCAATCGAGAGCGGCAGCGGATGGCGGGCGGCGAGGGCGTGGGCCTGTTCGCACTGGGCGGGGGTCAGTGCGTGTCCAGGGTCGTCGGCATTGGCCAGATGGGTCATCAGGCCCTCGACGGCCACCGCGGGGGCGAGCGCGGCGAGGCGCTCGAGCAGGCCGGCGACCGCGCTCGCTGCCACCCCCAGGCGGCCCATACCGGTGTCCACCTTGAGCCAGACCCGCAGCAGCGGCAGCCGTTCGGCCAGGGGTGCCGGCTGGCGGCCGAGGAAGGCGACGATCTGCTCCAGTTGCCAGGAGTCGTGCAGCACCAGGGTCAGGCGGCCCGCGGTGGCGGCGTCCAATTCGGCGCCGTCGCCGATGCCCTCCAGGACCAGTATTGGCTGACGCACACCATGGCGGCGCAGGCGCAGGGCCTCGGCGACGCGGGCGACGGCAAAGCCATCGGCGCGGTCCAGCGCGTCGGCCGCCTGCTCCATGCCATGGCCATAGGCATTGGCCTTGATCACCGCCCAGATGCGGCTGTGTGGGGCGGCCTGGTGGACCCGGGCAAGGTTATGGCGCAGGGCCGCGGGATCGATCCAGGCCAGCGGTCCGCTCAGGCGCTGGTCGTCAGGTGTAGCCGAGGTCGCCATAGAGATCGCTGGCCAGGTTCTCGAACTTGGTGTACTTGCCGAGGAAGGCGAGCCGCACGGTCCCGATCGGGCCGTTGCGCTGCTTGGCGATGATGATCTCGGCGACGCCCTTGTCCGGGCTGTCCTCATGATAGACCTCATCGCGATAGATGAAGACGATCAGGTCGGCGTCCTGTTCGATGGCGCCGGATTCGCGCAGGTCCGACATCACCGGCCGCTTGTTCGGGCGGCTTTCCAGGCTGCGGTTGAGCTGCGACAGCGCGATCACCGGCACCGCGAGTTCCTTGGCCAGCGACTTCAGCGCGCGCGAGATCGCCGAGATCTCGGTCGCGCGGTTCTCGCTGTCGCTGGGGGCCTGCATCAATTGCAGGTAATCGACCACGACCAGGCCCAGTGCCTTCTCCTGGCGTTTGAGGTCGCGCTGCAGGCGGCGTACCCGGGCGCGCAATTCGGTTGGCGACAGGGCCGGGGTGTCGTCGATATACATCGGTGCCTGCGACAGCATGGTCACCGCCGAGGTCAGCCGCGGCCAGTCCTCGTCAGTGAGCTTGCCGGTGCGCACCCGGTGCTGATCGATCTGGCCGAGCGAGGACATCATGCGCATGGCGAGCGAGTCTCCCGGCATCTCCATGCTGAAGATGGCCACCCCCTTGCCAGTGCGGATGGCGACGTTCTCGGCCATGTTCATCGCCAGGCTGGTCTTGCCCATCGACGGCCGTCCGGCCACGATGATCAGGTCCGCCGGCTGCAGCCCGGAGGTCTTCTCGTCCAGGTCGATGAATCCGGTCGGCAGCCCGGTGATGGGCTCGTCGCGATGGAACAGCTCGTCGATCTTGCCGACGGCGATGGCCAGCAGTTCCTCGATGGAGCGGAAACCGCCGCCACGACTGAGCTGTTCGGCGATCTTGAAGACCAGCGCCTCGGCGGCGTCGAGGATCTCCGCCTCCTGGCGGCCGCGGGTGTCGAAGGCCAGGTCGGCGATCCGGGTCCCGGCCCGCACCAGTTGCCGCAGCACCGAATTGAACCGCACGATGCGAGCATAGTGCACGGCATTGGCGGCGGAGGCGGTATTGCGGTCGATCTCGGCCAGATAGGGCAGGCCGCCGATCTCGTCCAGCAGCCGGCGCTTCTCCAGGGTCTCGGCTAGGGTGACGACATCGCAGGGCTGGTCGTGCTCGGCCAGCACCGCGATGGCGCGGAAGATCAACTGATGCTCGCGGCGGTAGAAGTCCTCCTCACGGACCTTGTCGGCGATCTGCTCCCAGGTGCTGTTCTCCAGCATCAGCGCGCCGAGCAGGGCCTGCTCGGCGTGCAGGTTGTGCGGCGGGACCCGCATGCCAGCAAAGGCCGGGTCCAGTGCCGTTTCCGGTGCCTCCTGGAACGGGGCGGCCAGGGCCGTGGCGAGCGGGTCGGCGGTCGGCGGCTCGGTAGCTGCTCCAGCGGCGCCGGTGTCGGCAGCAGCGGTGCTAGTTGCCTGCGCAGGTGTCGCGCGGCCGTCACCGCGGCGCGGCGCACGGCGGGTAGCTGGCGGGGGAGCCGGGGTGGGTGTGGCAGCCGACTCGGACCCTGGTTGGGCGTCTGGGGCGGAATCAGATTCGGAATCGGGATCTGGTTCGGCCGGGTCGGTGGCAGGTCGCTCGGGATCCAAGGCAGTGGCTCGCGGTTGACGGGCGGAACCACCCCATTGTGCGCACTAGCAGCGGCAAGCGACAACCGGTCCAGGCGTAGATCGCTGCCGGCACCTCGTCGCGCCCCTGCAGTGAGCATGGCAATGATCTCGCGGACCAGCCGCCCAGGCATGGCGGCGCCAGGCCAGTTGTGTCCCGATAGCGCTGTGTGCCCTTGTTCGCCTCGCGGGCGCTCGCTGCGGCGCTGCAGTCGCTTTTGCGCCAGCAGATGCCGCCGGCAGATGCCGCTGACGACCGCCTGCGCGCGCGGATGCGCCCTTGCTAAGGCGATTTCTGTCCATTTCCTCCCACCCTCCCTGACTGCTGCTGCCATGATATTGTCACCGCACCAAGGCTCAAACACGGTTTGCGATTCGAGTCTACAAGCGAATTGCGTCCCTGCCACCGGGGCGTCGTCTCGTGCACGCAACCGGTGCGGGAGGCAGCGGTGAGCAGGGCTGACCGCGACCGCGCACCCGCGGTCGCTCACGCACCGCCGAACGGGGACGATGCCGTCGTCGCTGACCGCGACTGGCTGTCGGGCGCTGACCGGTTGCCGTCGCCCAATCAGGACGCGCGACCGGCTGGGATGGAGGTCGATCTGCTGGTAATTCACAACATCAGCCTGCCGCCTGGGCAGTTCGGCGACCGCTGGATCGAGGATCTGTTTCTGAACCGGCTGGACCCGAGTGCCCACCGTTATTTCGCGGCGATTGCCGGGCTGCGGGTCTCGGCGCACTTACTGATCCGCCGCGCTGGAGAGTTGATCCAATTCGTGCCCCTGAGCCGGCGTGCCTGGCATGCTGGCCAATCGTGCTTTGCCGGGCGGACCGCCTGCAATGATTTCTCCATCGGCATCGAGCTGGAAGGGGCCGATCAGATCCCCTTCACTGCCGAGCAATATCGCTGCCTGGCGCGGGTCACGCAACAGATCCGCTCGCAGTATCCGGCCATCGAATCCGGCCGTATCGTGGGGCACAGCGATATCGCCCCGGGGCGCAAGACCGATCCCGGGCCGGCGTTCGACTGGGTCCACTATCGGGCGCTGCTGACGGCTTTACAAACGGGGTAAGCAGGGGCGGTGCAGGAATCACCGCGATCCCGGTTGCTCGAGTACGCGCGGCGGCACCCGCCGCCGTCAGTACGGGCCAGGATGCCGACCGGTGCCCCGGTCGGCGTTGCGAGTGCGATCTAGGACCTCCCGAGATGACGGCGTTGGATGTCCGCGAGTAGGCCGCGGGCGGCCTCCTCGACCAGATCGAACACGGCATCGAAGCCGCTGGGACCGCCGTAGTAAGGATCCGGGACCTCGCGGGTGCGCACCTGCGGGGCATGGTCGAGCAGCAGCGACAGGCGCGGTTCCAGGCCTGCGGGGCAGATTGCGGACAGGGCGTGATAGTTGTCCTGATCCATGGCCAGGATATAGTCGAAGCGGGCAAAGTCCGCGGCCCCCGCGCGGCGGGCGCGCAGATCGCTGAGATCGATGCCACGGCGCTGCGCGGTCTGTTGCGCGCGCGGGTCGGGTGGCTCGCCCACGTGGTAGGCGTGGGTGCCGGCGGAATCGCTCTCGATCTGCCCAGCCAGCCCGGCCTCCTGCACCAGCTTGCGAAATACCCCCTGAGCAGTGGGCGAACGACAGATATTGCCCATGCAGACAAAGAGGATCCGCACCTTGGAGACCCCGACGTCGGATGTGTCGTTCATCATGGTTTACGGGCCCGCGGCCCTGCAGCCTTTACCAAGGCCGGGAGTCTACCAAAGGCGGGCCGGCTGCTGCGTCTCCCAGCGGCTCCTTGCTGTCCCTGGGCTGACAGCGGCCCGCCGCGCGCGCATCATGCTCGGATGAATCTGCGTGAACTGCAATATATCCTCGCCGTTGCCGAGACCCGCCATTTCGGGCGGGCCGCCGAGCGTTGTTTCGTCAGCCAGCCGACCTTGAGCGGTCAGATCAAGAAGCTGGAGCAGGAACTGGGGGTGATCTTGTTCGAGCGCGGCAACCGCGCGGTGGAGGTCACCACGATCGGCCGGCTGATCCTCCAGCATGCGCGGTTGCTGATGGAGCAGGCCAATGCCATCGAGCAGGTCGCGCGCGCCCATCAGGACCCGTTGGCCGGGCCCTTGCGCCTCGGCGCCATCCCCACCCTGAGCCCCTACCTGATGCCGCTGATCCTGGTGCCGCTGCGCGAGCGCTATCCGCAGCTGAAGCTGGTGCTGATCGAGGAGATGACCGATGCCCTGCTGCGGCGCCTGCTGGCTCACGAATTGGACGCGGCGTTGCTGGCCACCCCGGTGCCGGAACCGGAACTGACCAGTCTGCCCCTGTTCGACGAGCCGTTCTGGCTCGCCCATCCCCGCGCGCACCCGCTGGCCGACAAGGCCGAGATCAGCGAGGCCGACCTGGCCAGTATCGACCTGTTACTGCTCTCCGAGGGGCATTGCCTGAGTCATCAGGTCATGGAGGTGTGCCGGCTGGCCGAGCGCCCGCGCGACGGCGAGATGGCCGACCTGCGCGCGGCCAGCCTGGAGACCCTGCTGCAACTGGTGGCGGCCGGCTTCGGCTGCACCCTGGTCCCGGCCCTGGCGATCCGCGTCGGGATGCTTGGCGACAGCACCGTCGTCATCCGCCCGCTGCACCTGGCTGCCGCCTATCGGCGCATTGCGCTGGTCTGGCGGCGGAGCTTTCCGCGGCAGGCGGCCTTGCAGGCCGTTGCCGCGGTGCTCCATGCGCATCTGCCGGCGAGTGTGCGGCCCTTGAGTGCGACGGCCAGCACTGGCTGAGCGCCGCTGGAGGTCGGTGCCGTTCTGGCGGGTACTGCAGGATATTGCAGGGTTTCCCTAATCGCCGGCATCCGGGGCATCCGGCGCCGGTCGCCTCTCAGGTGGCGTGCTGCTGCCAGCCTGTATTCGACGGCGTGGCGGATTTGTTCATCGGAGAGGCGATCGCTGCCATCGGCGGCCCGGATGCCCTGCAGGGGTGGACATACAGGGCCGGTAGGCCGGGTGCGAGCGGCGGGCACGCTCGGTGTGCAAGCATGCGACATCGGGCGGTCGGCTCGGGCTAGAATGCCGCAATGTCCCGGTCAATAACGGCCGCCCCGCGGTGCCGATCGGGTGCCGATCGAGCGGGGCCGATCCGCTTGCCCTGCTGCACATTCTTCGTTCTATTGGAGACAGCCGATGCTGGACAAACGCCTGCTGGAGGTCCTGGTCTGCCCGGTGAC
Organism: Chromatiaceae bacterium; assembly: GCA_007693535.1. Classification (GTDB taxonomy): domain Bacteria; phylum Pseudomonadota; class Gammaproteobacteria; order Chromatiales; family Chromatiaceae; genus Lamprobacter. Next base: position 56,555 of record REDK01000118.1, on the reverse strand, counting down.
CAAGGGCCCACTGATCTACGACAAGGCCGCCGGCGAACTGGTCTCGGTGGCCGCTCGGCTTGCCTATCCAGTTCGCGACGATATCCCGATCATGCTCGAGGAGGAGGCGCGGACCCTGTCCGAGGACGAGGCCGAGCGCTACCGCAAGGGCTGAGCGGGATCGCCAGGGCCGGAGCCAGTCCGGCACGGCCCAGGCCGGCCGATGCCGTGCACCCGGCTCCACAGCCGGTCCGATCACGCCGACGGGCCCGAGTGGCCCTGGGCGTTGGCGGTGGGCAGCCAGTGTTGGCCGTGGGGCCTGTCTTGCATGGCGCCCCTGACGCCGCCCCGACGCTGGCCCTGATGGCCGCGCGGCGGTCCTCTCATTCAACCACCACGATGGAATGGGTGCCCGGTTGCGGGTGCCAGAGGCCAGCAGTGACTACCAAACCGAAAATTATGATCTCCTCTCTGGATGCCGAGCGGCTCGACGAACTGCTCGAGCGTCTGCCCGATAGCAGCTTTCCCGGCAAGGCGGCGTTGCAGGAGGAGTTGTCCCGGGCCGAGGTCGTGGACCCCAAGGCGATACCGCCGACGGTAGTGACAATGAACTCCACGGTGCGCTTTCGCTTCACGACGCCGCCCAACGATGAGTTCTCGTTGACGCTGGTCTATCCCAAGGATGTCGATCCTGCCGGCGGTACCATCTCTATCCTGGCCCCGGTCGGCAGTGCCCTGTTGGGGCTTGCCGAGGGCGACGAGATTGAATGGCCCAAGCCCGGCGGCGGCACCCTGCGGGTGTGCATCCAAGAGATCGTCTATCAGCCGGAGCGAGCCGGGCAGTATCACCGCTAGCGAGCAACCGGGTTGCCCGCGGCGGTTGCGCGTGCCGCGGGCCAGGCCGTCAGGGACCGCTGCTCAGCCGCAGCCCGACGATGCCGACGACGATGAGTCCAACGAACAGGAACCGGCTCAGCGTGGCCGCCTCAGCGAAGAGCAAGATGCCGAGCACGAAGGCGCCAACGGCACCGATGCCGGTCCAGACCGCATAGGCGGTGCCGATGGGAATCTGGCGCTGGGCTAGCAGCAGCAGGGTGCCGCTCATTGCCAGGCACAACAACGAGAAGCCGATCCAGCCCCAGTGTAGGCCGCGGTCGGTCAGGCCGAGCTTCAGCCCCACCGGCCAGCCCCATTCGAACAGGCCGGCAATGAACAGCAGCAACCAGGCCATGGCCCTGTTTGGTCAGCCGGGCTCAGTCGGCCGCCGTGGCCGTGGCCGGGGGCTCGTCGCCGGCGGCGGCATCGTCGCGCTGGCGCAGCTGTTGGAGCTTCTCGGCGATGCGGATCTCCAGTCCGCGCGTCACCGGCCGATAATAGCGGCGCGGACGCATGCCGTCCGGGAAGTAGCCGACGCCGGCGGCATAGCCGTCCGGCTCGTCATGGGGGTAGCGGTATGCGCGCCCGTGACCGAGTTCCTGCAGCAGCCGGGTCGGGGCATTGCGCAGATGCAGCGGGACCGCTAGCGAGCCGAGCCGGCGAGCGTCCTCGCGGGCGGCGTTCCAGGCCAGGTAGACGGCATTGCTCTTGGCCGCACAGGCGAGATAGACCGCCGCCTGAGCCAGGGCCAGTTCACCTTCCGGGGCGCCCAGGCGCTGTTGGCAGTCCCAGGCCTCCAGGGTCAGGGTGAGGGCGCGCGGATCGGCGTTGCCAATGTCCTCGCTGGCCATACGCACCAGGCGCCGGGCGACGTAGCGCGGGTCGCAACCGCCATCGAGCAACCGCGCCAGCCAGTACAGCGCGGCATCCGGGGCGGAGCCGCGCACCGCCTTGTGCAGGGCCGAGATCTGATCGTAGAAGGCATCGCCGCCCTTGTCGAAGCGCCGCAGGCCGCTGCCGGCGACCTGCGCGGCGATGGCCTCGGTGATGCATCCGTTCGTCTCGGCGGTGGCGGTGCCGGCCAGGTCTGCCGCCAGCTCCAAGAGGTTCAGCGCCTGGCGCGCGTCGCCATCGGCGGCCGCCGCCAGCAGCACGCGGGCGGCTGGGGCGATGGCGAGGCCCTGCCCGCCCAGACCCGGGCCGGAAGCGGCCATTGCGCGGTCGATGACCTGTTCCAGTTCGGCCGGGGTCAGGGGCTGCAGGACATAGACCCGGGCGCGCGAGAGCAGGGCGTTGTTGAGTTCGAAGGAGGGGTTCTCGGTGGTGGCGCCGATGAACACCAGGGTGCCGTCTTCCACGTGGGGCAGGAGGGCGTCCTGCTGGGCCTTGTTGAAGCGGTGGACCTCGTCGATGAACAGGATCGTACCGCGCCCAGACTGAGGGCGCCCAGACTGAGCGCGCTGGATCTGAGCGGCGGCCACCGCCGCGCGCACCTCGCGCACCCCGGCCAGGACCGCCGAGAGGCGGATGAAGCTGGCCTCGGTCTGCGCGGCCAGCAACCGCGCCAGGGTGGTCTTACCGCTGCCAGGCGGCCCCCACAGGATCAGCGAATGCAGGTGCCCGTTGGCGAAAGCATGGCGCAGGGGTTGGCCCGGGGCGAGCAGGTGACCCTGGCCGATCAGGTCGTCGAGGCAGCGCGGGCGCATGCGCTCGGCGAGCGGCGGTAAGGAGGGCGGTGGGGCGGGCATCGGACCGGGCCGACCGTGGGCACTCAGGCCGCGGGCTGCAGGGCGACCAGACGGGGATGGCGCTGGAGGTCCCCCTCAATGGCGTCGATGGCGAAGCGCACGAAGAGCGATTCGGTGAGCCAGGCCTCCTGGCGCGCGGCGCGGCTGGCCTGATGATGCGCGGTGCCACGATAGGCGAACGCCTGCATCTGGGCTAGATCCTCCCAGACGCTGAAGGTGGCCAGGGTCAGCAGCGGGTGTTCGCCGAACCCGATGTGCCAGCGGCAGCCGGGGGTCTCGCGCAGATGGCGGCGGATGGCTGGCACGCTGCGCCAGAAGGCGGCCGTGTGCCGCGGGGTGACGCGGGCACGGGTGAGGACTACGAAGGGCTGGTCGGGTTGCTGAGCGCCGGCATAGGTAAACACCGGTGCGCCGTCCCAGGTGCCATGACCAGAGAGCGGGCGCAGCGTGAAGTGCAGTTGCTCGCTGCTCGGGCCGGCGATGGCGCGATAGAAGCGGGTGCGACGCAGCCAGGCCTGATCGGCCGGATCGTCCAGTCTGGTCATCAGGCAGTAGGCGCGGAAGTCCGGCACGATGGAGAAGCCATCGCCGCCGCCACAGCCCATCAGCCGGATCAGCCCTGGCGGCATCTGGCGATCCATGAACCGGCGGCGGAAGCCCATGAAGACGAAGGCCGCAGGGCTGTAGGCCGCCGGATAGCGAAAGAAGCTGAAGCAGACGGGGTTCGAGGACATCGGCGAACCGGGATCGGGCTGGGGGCGGGCCGGGCGGCGCTTGCAGCCAACCAGGATAGCGCATGGTGGCGGCCGTCGAAACTGCCCGTGCATCGGGTGAAGCCGCCGGTAGCCGGACCATGCCGGTCGGCTTTTGGGGTCAGGACGGCCGCGCCTGGCATGGAATCATGCGCGATGACAGCGGGAAGACCGAATTAGCGCAAGGGGAATCAGTGCAACGGGGTCAGGGCCGTGGTCTCCTCGATGAACAGGAAGGCGTCGTAGCGTTGAGGAAGAACGGTGTCGACATAGTTGCCCGGAACCTCACGCTCGGGATGATAGACCACGCCGATGGCGCGGTGGCCGTAGGGGTGGCGCAGGACCGCCGGGGTTCCCGCGTCGAACAGGAACAGTAGGTCGCCGGGGCCGGCCTCATGCATGGCTGCCTCGATGCTGCCGGGGGCCGCCGGCGGGACGCGCATGCGCTCCAGCGGCGCCGCCCAGGCACGCCCGGCCAGCACGCTGCCGCGATGGGTGCCGAAACCCACCGCCGCGACCGCGCCGGGGTCGAGACCCTCGCGGGCGAGCTGGCCGATATTGCGTTGGCCGCGGGCGGCCATGCTGGTCGCGCGGGCATCGCCAATGTGGGTATTGTGGGCCCAGACGATGCCGCGCGCGTCGGGCCCGTAGAACTCCAAGAGCCGCTGCAATGTCTGCCAGAAGTGCTCGACCCGGGCATTCCAGGCGTCCGGCCCGTCACTGGCCATGCCGCTGTAATGGCGCTCGGCGTTCTTGACCACCCAGGCCATCTGTTTCAGGTGCAGATACTCGGCGGCATCGCTGGTGAGGTCGTCGCGTGCCTCGCGCAGGCGCTCGACCACGGCGCGGGCATTGGCGCTGAGCCCGGGCTCGCCGCGCTGGCGGGCGTGCACATAGCCGCGCAGATCCTCGACCATCCCGGCGAAGGGGGCATACTGGCCGCGCAGCCAGTCGGCCTGGCCGGGGTGCAGATGGTCCACTGCCTGGGGCAGTTCGCGCAGCGCGTCGGCCTTGCCATAGACATCGATCCCGTAGAAGCCGACCCGCTGCTCCGGCGGCAACCCGGCGTTATGCCCCTTGAGCCATTCGATCAGGGTGGCGGTCTCCTCGTTGGCCCACATCCAGGTCGGCCAGCGGTCGAAGGATTGCATGATCTCGCGGGCGCTATCAGCGGCCGGGGCGCGGCCCTTCACGTAGCGGTTGAGGCGGTAGAGGGCATTCCAGTCGCCCTCCACGGCGATGAAGCGGAAGCCATGGTCGGCGATCAGGGCGCGGCTGATCGTAGCGCGCAGGGTGTAGAACTCGGCGGTGCCGTGGCTGGCCTCGCCCAGCAAGACCACCCGGGCCGGCGCCAGGCGCTCGACCAGCGGGTCCAGTGCGGGCGGATCGCCGAGGGGGCGGGCGACCTCCTGCAGGCCGCGCACCAGGCCATTGTTGGTGGCGCTGCAGGCGGTGCCGGCAAGCAGCAGCAGGACGCCGAGCAGCAGGACTGCGGGATGGATGGGGTGGCGTTGCATAGGCGTGCCAGGATTGGTGCCGGGCCGGGACAGGGTCCCCGAGGCCGAGGGTTTTGGGGCAAGGTGGGACGGGAGCCGGGGGCCGCCGCGCACCTTGAGACCCCAGGGTAACGCAGCGGCCGGCGGATGCAACCGCGGCGCCGGCGCGGGCGGGGCCGGGCGGGTGTCGCGCGCCCTGATCGGCTGGGCCGAGCGGTTTCGGTCATCCGCTGGGCAGGGCGGTTCTGGTCATCAGATTCTGATCATCAGATATAGAGGGCGAGCGGGAAGGTCTCGCTGATCAGGATCACCGGGGCGCGGTCGATGATGATGCGATAGGTGCGGAACAGGGCTGCGGCGGCGTGGTCGGCCGTCCCCGCGGTGGATGCGCCCTCGGCACCGCCCACGGCGCTGATCGCGGCCAGGTCTGCGGCCGTGCGGGTTGGGGCATCGGTGGGGACGGTCCCGTCGGTACGCGCCGGTTCCACGCCGATCTCCATCACCTCGCGATAGCTCTCCAGCCCGCTGTCGCGGATCAGGGCGCCGATCCCGATCTCACGGTCGATCAGGCGTTGGCGGAACGAGTTCGGGATGCGCTCGGTGCGGATCAGTGACAGGGCATGCGCGTAGTGGTTGCAGCTATCGGCACCGCGCAGACGGGCGCGGCGCACCAGTACCCGGTCGCCGGCGTGCACATCGATCCAGGGGATCTCTGCCGCCGCGGTCACGAATTCCTGGCGCAGGGTATCCACCACCACCGGCTCCCAGAAGTAGGCCTCGAGCATCTTGGTGACGGTGCCGTCGGTCACTAGCAGGGCGCGCAGGAACGGTGGCAATGTCTCGATGGGCACCGGCTGGCAACCTTGCCCGGCAATGGTGCCGTCGCGCACGAAACCCTGGCAGCGAAACGGATTGGGACCGCCGAGGGGTAGGGCGTGACGATAGTAGCGCTCAACCATCATGGCCACCATGGGCCGCCCCGGCGTCGGCCGTGGCTGTCAACCACCTGCCCGATGGTGGCCTGCACAGGGGCGGAGGACCTGGCCGGGCGAGTGGTTGGGGGTGCGGCCGGCGGTCGACGACAGGGATAGGCTACCGGGGGCATGTCAACACGCAATCCTGACCAAAGGCCGCATTGAGTCGATCGCTGCGGGATGCTCGGCGGGAGTGCGTCGCGCGCGGACGCCGGGCCGGCCGGCCTGCATTGTCGAGTCCGGGCGAACGCCTGACAACCGCCCCCGCAATTTGGCCCAGGTGCCCCTTGGCGAGCCTGGCGGTCGAGCATCGCGCCGGAATGATTACCTCAGTATATGGCATGTTTATTGCTAAACATTAAAAAGCGATTCACTCGGTGCGGGAAGTGGTTGCGGCTGGTGCTGGGCCAGGATAGCCAGGCCACAAGGGGAGCCGCCGGCGTCTTCCTGATGCCACAGTTCAGCCGCAGAGTTGGCGCTGGCGGGGAACCCTTGCGACAATGTGCCACGATTGATACAGGCTACGCCTGATTGCGCTCAAGCAGGCTGTTACGGGGGCCCTGGCTTGCTATCTTGTTGCAGAATTGCCCGTTTCGAGGGGGCTGCGCGTCTTCTCCGAGGGCGATCTTCACCACAGGCTGTCCGATTCTGCTAACATGCGCTCGCGAGGGTTCGGAAAAACCCTTATCTTGTGCTATAAACCTGCTGCCGACCGGCAAACCCAAACGGAGACAAATCCAATGACCAAGACCGTCAAATTCGCCGCCCTGTCCGCCGCTGCCCTGCTGGCCGCCTCTGTCCTCGGCGGCTGCGCCGATCAGGAGGCCCGCAATATGGCGCAGGCCGCCATGGACGCCGCCAGCAGTGCGCAGGCCTGCTGCGAGGCCAACGAGGAACGCATCAACCGCCTCTATCAGCGCCTGATGACCAAGTAAAGGAGCCAAGCAGGCGGTCGCCCCACTGGTTCCCGACCGCAAGCCAAGGCGGACCTCGCTGGCGCATCCAGTCATCGGGGCCTCGTCGAGTGGATGGCCCTGTCCCCGGGGTGGGGGTACACCCCACTCACGGGGGCAGGTCCAGATATCGACCTCATGCCCTCCAATACCCTGACCCGTGGCGTTCGCCCGCAGCGATGGCTGGCGCGGCGATGTCTTCTCCCATCCCAGGTCTCGGCTGTCGTCTGCATGCTTCGGGGCCGCAGCGAACGATTGATTCCGGGTCCCGACGAGTGCCGCTTTCACGGCCCTTTGACACAGGCGCCTTTAGACTTTCAGGCCGAGTCTCCAGCGGTTGGTCAGTGATGGTGCGCTCGAGGAGGCCCTGCGGCATCCTCATCTTCGCCCCCTGTCTACCGAGCATCCCTTCTTGTTCCCCGCTCGCCGCGGCAACCATGACCAACTGGCCTCGCACAATCGGGTCCGAGTTCGGGGTGGTGAGTGCGGCGCTCGCGCTGCTGCATTGATTCTGCTGCTGCACCAAGTCAACTCATGCCCCTCCCGATTTTCGTGAGGCATCGTGCAGACAGCCCGATGCCAGCGATCCGCCAACGGGTGCAGCCGCACTGCTGGTTGCCGGCAGTCGCCTGACGCCAGCCCGGCCCCGGGGGGCCAGGCCCGATCAACCCACGCCAAGCCGGGCAGTGCGTGAACTGCGACGGCCGTCGGCTCAGAACACCGCATCTAGACGGTGCCAACTGGTCGCACCCTGGCGACCGCCGATCAGGCGCGGGATGCCAGCATTTTCCTGCTGCACCCGCCGCACCTCGTCCCAATCGATGAACACCCCCTCGGCGTTGGCGATGCTGGTCGGGATGAGACGTTCCACCGGCCGTGACTTCACCTCGTCGGTCAGGGCATTGACCTCGAGATAGAGCCGGTTGCCCTGCCAGCCGACCTTGTAGGGCTGATCGACGATGCGCACCGTGGTGCCCACCGGCACCTGCTGATAGAGGCGTTCGATGTCCTCGGGAAACATGCGGGTACAGCCGGCGCTGGCGGGCATGCCAATGGCATCCGGCTTGTTCGTGCCGTGGATCAGATAGCTGGGGTTGCTGAGCCGCATGGCGAAGGCGCCCAGTGGGTTGTCCGGGCCGGGCGGGACCACCGCCGGCAGGATACTGCCGCGGGCAGCATGGTCGCGACGCACCGATTCGGGCGGGGTCCAGGTGGGATTCTCGCGTTTCTCGATGATGCTGTAGGTCCCGACCGGCGTCTCCCAACCATCGCGACCGACGCCAGCGGCGAACATCTCGACCTCGTTCGGGGAGCGATAAAAATAGAGCCGGCGCTCGGCCAGGTTCAACACGATGCCCTCGCGCGGGCCGCTGGGCAGGATGCGCTTGTTAGGAATCAGGATCTCGGTTCCCTCGCCGGGCAGCCAGGTATCGACCTTCGGGTTGGCCAGTTTGAGTTCGTCGTGGCCATAGCCGTAGAAGCGGCCGATGTCGAACAGCGTATCCTCTTTACGCGCGGTCACGTAGAAGGGTGCGCCGATCACGCTGTCGTTGGGGTTGGCGAGCTGAAACACCCCGGCCTGCGCTGGCGCTGGTAGCATCAGCCCTAGGCCTCCGAGGCCGAAGAGCAACAGCGCGGCACCGGTGCGGAGCGCGGTTTGCTCACAGGTCCGCGGTACGAATCGATCTGCGACCCGATGTCCGACCGGCCGGAGACGCTGCCGAGGCCAACTGCCGCCCGACTTGACTGGATACCCGGCAGATCCCGCAGCGTTCGCTGCCGGGCTCCGATCTGCCCCCCGATTCTCTTTGTTGTTAAGCATCGCGATACTCTCGATTATGTACCGAATTGTGTACCTAGTGATCGACGGTCCCGGCCGCGGCACCATTGCCCCCGGTTTGCGCGCCCGGAGCAGGATGGAGGCCGCCGACTCCAGCCGTGGCCATCCAAGGCAGCCGGATCGGTGGCTAACCTCCGCTTCAATCCGCCATTCGTCCCATCTCCGATGAGCCATTCCTCCAAGCCCACCAAGGCCGGTGCCCGCAAGGCACCGGTCGGATCTAACCAGCGCTTGTCGCTGGTGCGCAACATTGGCATCGCCGCCCATGTGGATGCCGGCAAGACGACCCTCACCGAGCGCGTCCTGTATTACACCGGCGCCTCGCATAAGATCGGCGAGGTCCACGATGGCGCTGCCCACATGGACTGGATGGCCGAAGAGCAGGCCCATGGCATCACCATCACCGCTGCGGTAACCCAGGCCCCATGGCGCGGCCACCTGTTGCAGATCGTCGACACCCCTGGCCACGTCGATTTTACCATCGAGGTCGAGCGCTCCATGCGGGTGCTCGACGGGGTCATTCTGGTCCTCGACGGCGTGCGCGGGGTGGAGCCACAGACCGAGACAGTCTGGCGTCAGCGCTGCCGTTTCGGTCTCCCGGTGCTGTTCTTCGTCAACAAGATGGACCGCCCTGGCGCCGATTTTCTCCGCGTGCTGGCACATATCCGTGAATCGCTCGGGGTCATGCCGGTGGCGATCACGGTCCCAGTAGCGCCGGGGCAGTTTGGGCTGCCCGATGTGCCGGTTGCCGCTGGCAACCCTAGCGGCCCACCCGGCGGGCCCCAGTCCGGCCCCCAAGCGGTGGTAGACCTGCTGCGCGGCGAATTGCTGCATTTCGCTGGCGAGCAGGGCGATCAGGTCTATGCTGAGCCCTGCCCGCCGGCCGTCTGGGCGGCCCTGGCCGACCTGCGCGAAGGCCTGTTGCTGGCCGCGGCCGAGTTCGACGAGGCCTTGGCCGATCAGGTCCTGGCCGGAGCTGAGGCCGATCCGCGGCCCGATCCGGCCCGGCTCATCGCCGCCCTGCGCCGGGGTACCCTGGCCGGGCGCTTATTCCCCTGCTTCGGCGGCAGTGCTCTGCGCAACCTGGGCGTGCAGCCGGTGATCGACGGTGCCGTGGACCTGCTGCCGGCACCGCTGGATCGGCCACCGGCCCAAGCGCGCCGGCCCGACGGCGCGCTGGAAACGGTCGCGCTCAGCCATGATGGCCCGCTGGCGGCACTGGTGTTCAAGGTGCAGCTCTGGGACGGACGCCGCCATTGTTTTACCCGTGTCTATCGTAACCGGCTGGTGCCGGGCGATATGGTCGCGTTCATGACCGCTGACGGGCGCGTGGTGCGGGAACAGGTCGCGCGCATCTTCGATGTGGATGCCGGCCGCAAGACCCGGCTCGATGCCGCCGGGCCGGGCCAGATCGTGCTGCTGGCGGGTCTGCGCCATGCCGCCACCGGCGACACCCTCTGCGATCCTGGGCATCTGCTGGCGCTGGAGCGTATCGAGGCGCGCTCGCCGGTGCTGAGTCTGGCCATCGAGCCCGCTGCCGGCACCGACGAGGAGCGGTTGCTGGAGGCGCTGGACAAGGTGCAACAGGAGGACCCGACCCTGCGCGTCCATGAGGACCCGGAGACCGGTCAGCGCCTGCTCGCCGGGATGGGCGAATTGCATCTGCAGATCGTGCTGGAGCGCCTGGAGCGGGAGTTCGGGCAGCGCGTGCGCAGCGGCCGCCCGGCGGTAGCGGTGCGCGAGACCATCGCCCAGACCGGAACCGGCGAGGCCCTGTATGCGCGCCCGCCCAGTCCCGACAGCAAACAGCCGGAACTGAGCGCCTGGGCGGCGGTGACCGCCAGCCCGCGGCCCCGTGGGGCGGGTAATCGGGTGGACTGCACCCCGCGCGTGCGCCCGGCTGGTAGCGAGCTGACCCTGGCCCAGCGCCAGGCCCTGGAGGCGGGGGCCAGCGTGGCCCTGGCCGCCGGTCCGCTGCATGGCGCCCCGATCGAGGATTGCGCCATCGTGCTGACCGAGGTGGAGTTGTTCGGCGCCGCCAGCACCCTGGAGGCGCTGCAGGCGGCGGCCGCCCGCGCCGTCGGCAAGGCACTGGGGGCCGCCGGGCCGGTGGCACTGCATCCGCTCATGCGGGTTGAGGTTCTAGTGCCGGAGGACAACCTCGGCAGTGTGCTGGGCGATCTACAACAGCGCCGTGCCGCGATCCAGGCCACCGGCACCCGCGATGGTACCGCTAACATCCTGGCCGAGGTCGCCCTGGCCACCCTGTTGGGCTACACCACCGATCTGCGCAGCCTGACGCAGGGGCGCGGCCAGTTCAGCATGCAGTTCGACCGCTTTGATCTGGTCTGAGTGGCGGGGCATCCCTGCCCCCGCGGGCAACGCTGCGTTGGTCAGCGCTGCCCTCAATCGATCTGCAGGAAATCGCCTCGCGCCGGACGCTGGAACCGGAACATCGCAAAGTCCAGTTGCGGGTTGCGCTGCAGATCGCTGAAACTGAAGCGAGTGAGTTGACCGAACCGATCCTCCATCAGCAATTCCTGCAGTTCGCCGCCGGCGAAGCCGATCTGCAACCTCGCCACCTCGCTATCGGATGCCCGCGGGATGAGTTCTACCCAAGTGCGCCCGTCGTCGCGATCGAGGTTGCTTAGGCGGAAATACTCCTCTACCGGCTGTTCGCTCGCCAGCAACTGAGCCGGGGTGCCATCGAGCACGGCGCGCTGACTGCGATGGGTGACCTGCTCGAGTTCCTTGTCGTGGACATAGATGCGCCGCCCGTCGGCGATGATCTGCTGCTCGCTCGGGGTGCGATAGTCCCAGCGGAAGCGGTTCGGGCGCAGCAGGTAGAAGGTGCCGCGCGACTCGATGGTCTGGCTGCCATCCGCCGACATGGTGATCTGGCGGAACTCTGCGCTCAGGCTGTTGAGTCCGCGCAGATACGACTTGAGCAATTCGATGCCTTCGGCCTGGGCCGCACCTGCGAACAGCAGCGCCAGCATCAGCAGGACAGACGCCAGCGGGCGGGACAGTGGCCCGCGAACGCGGCGGCGGATCGGGTCAGACATGGGTTGATAGTCCTCGGGGCGGGTCTGAAGAGAGCGCTGCGGCCAGTGGTGAGACGGGGCGCGGCAGGGATGACCAGACAGGCATCGTGGTGCGGATATCCGGACCGGCTACAGGGTCGCAAATTTGGCCGGATTGCCGCAACGTTGACAAGCGTGCGCAACCGCCATTGCTGCCGCCGGTCGCCGCGACCGCGTTGGCCGCAAGTCGGCGACGCGCGCCGCGGCAGACCGTGGGTGCTGCCGAGACGCCGCCCGGCGGCGCGGAGCCCGCGGTGCCTTGCGGTCGCGGCGACGCCGGTTACATGACATTCTCCTAGAAACGGCAGTTGACCGCTTCGCGCACCACATCACTGGTTGGCTGGTCGGGGATTCTGCGCTCGGCTCGGCATCACTTTTCGGGTGCGGGTCGCTACGCCCCCAATCACATCCACGGGGGCGCGCGGCGCGCGGCGCGCGGCTGCGTTGCAACTCGTTGTAATTGTGGTTCGAATAAGGTTGGAGTAGGACAACTATTCCGCCTCGTTGTGCCTTGCTGGACACCACGCGGGGCGCACCCTGGCGGCCATTCAACCGCCGTTTCTTAGGATGAATGGGTGGGTCTGGATCAGGCGCCGCCGCGGCCGCTGGTCTGGCGTCGCCTAGTCGGCGGCGGCGGGTCTCCCCGCGCGCCCTTGTTCGTCTGTCTGGTCGGTACCGCGACGCCATGGCTACTTCTTCCATCCTCAAGGGCATCTTCCAGGGCCTGCTCGGCGCCCGCCTCGGCACCGGGGCAACGGGCGCGACGACAGCCATCCCGCCGCATCCCTTTGCCGAGCGACATGCCGCCGCTCGCGCGGCTGCCGCACCAGCAGACAGCCTGCCAGACGCGGCCATCGCCTCAGCGCCGGCCTCAGCGCCGGCAGCACAGCCGAGCGCGCCGGCCCCCACGCCCTCGCCCCCAGCGCGCGCTCGCCAGCCGAAGCGCAAGACCACCGCCAGCAAGACCACCAGCAAGCGTGTCGCGGCCGGCACCGGCACCGCGGCCCGCAAGCAGACTTCGGCCCGCAAGGCGACCGCCAAACTGGCCACGACCAGAGAGCCGGTGGCGACCGCAACCACCCCGGCTGCAACCAAGGCCGACACCAAGGCAGCCACCCGGACCGCGACTGGCACCTCGTCTGGCAGCCGACCGGCCAGTACCCGCAAGACCAGGGCGAAAAAGGCCCCGGCCAAGCCTCCCGGCGACTGAGCCGGCGGTGTGTGCCAAGGCCGCGCTGGCGGCGCGCCAACGTGCAGTCCGTCCCTCGACTGGGACCGCCTGGCACCTGAACATTATCTGACGCAATAGCGAGGATTTAGAGAATTAGCTTCTCAAATACTCGCATGATCGTTACGGTCTTAAGACCAAGCCCGTCAGTCAATTACCGTGACGCCGCGCCGCTCGCAGACCCGCGCTGCTGGACGTCGGCACCTCCAACCACTAGAGGATTACCATCATGCAACAGACCCTGAGCCGCGCCGAGCAGATCGCCGCCATCGAGAAGGATTGGGCCGAGAACCCACGCTGGACCGATGTCCGCCGCGGTTACAGCGCCGCCGACGTGGTGCGCCTGCGCGGCAGCGTGCAGCCGGAGCACAGCATTGCGCGCGCCGGTGCCGAGCGCCTGTGGGACCTACTCCACGGGAGTGCGCGCAAGGGCTACGTGAACTGCATGGGCACCCTGACCGGCGGTCAGGCGATGCAGCAGGCCAAGGCCGGGCTAGAGGCGATCTACCTCTCCGGCTGGCAGGTGGCCGCCGACGGCAATACCTCCGAGACCATGTATCCGGACCAGTCGCTGTACGCCTATGACTCGGTGCCGACCATGGTCCGGCGCATCAACAACACCTTCAAGCGCGCCGATGAGATCCAGTGGTCTAAGGGCGTCGGCCCTGGTGACGAGGGCTATGTGCATTACTTCCTGCCCATCGTGGCAGACGGCGAGGCCGGCTTCGGCGGCGTGCTCAATGCCTACGAGCTGATGAAGAACATGATCGCCAATGGCGCGTCTGGCGTGCACTTCGAGGACCAGCTCGCGGCGGTCAAGAAATGCGGCCACATGGGCGGCAAGGTGCTGGTTCCCAGCGCTGAGGCCGTGCAGAAGCTGATTGCTGCTCGCCTCGCTGCCGATGTGATGGGCGTGCCCACCCTGCTACTCGCCCGCACCGATGCCGAGGCGGCCAACCTGCTGACCTCCGACGTCGATGCCAACGATCAGGCATTCCTGACCGGCGAGCGCACCTCCGAGGGCTTTTACCGCGTGCGCAATGGCCTGGAGCAGGCGATCAGCCGCGGTCTTGCCTATGCCCCTTATGCCGACCTGGTCTGGTGCGAGACCGGTACGCCGGATCTGGGCTTCGCCCGCGAGTTCGCCGAGGCGGTGCTCGGGGCGAATCCCAACAAGCTGCTGGCCTACAACTGCTCGCCCTCCTTCAACTGGCAGAAGAACCTGGACGACGTCACCATCGCCCGCTTCCAGGACGCCCTATCGGAGATGGGCTACAAGTACCAGTTCATCACCCTGGCTGGCATCCACAACATGTGGTTCAACATCTTCAACCTGGGCTACAACTACGCCCGCGGCGAAGGCATGCGCCACTATGTAGAGATGGTGCAGCAACCGGAGTTCGAGGCGCGCGAGCGCGGCTACACCTTTGTCTCCCATCAGCAGGAGGTGGGTGCCGGCTACTTCGACGACATCACTACCACCATCCAGGGTGGCGCCTCCTCGGTCACGGCACTGACCGGCTCCACCGAAGAAGAGCAGTTCTAAGGCGATTGGCGGACACTTTTCTGCCAGATGATGCAGGCCAGATGACGCTGGATTGACATTCGCCTTCTTGCGGAGGGCTGGCGGGAGCAGCGCAAGCGCTGTGACCGCCAGTGCGACGGCGAAGGCGCGCGTTAAGACAAGTCATGATGGTCTGAAGGTTGACCGAAATCGCCTAAACCCCCGTCGATACCGGGCGACCGCTGCCTGCTGGTGGGCCGCCGTCGCAGTGCCGCGCCAGGGATGGCAACCGGACCCAGCGCGGTCGGCCTCCTGCCCACGGTAATCTCCAGATCTACTCGCTGACCGTCAGGCCTGGCCCCGGGCAACCGGCGCTCCCCCTCAGGACCGACCCCCGATCGGGGCCGGCCCGTCACCCGGAACCGCGTCATGACCGACTTCAGTACCGCCGATCTTTACGACCGCTTCGGCGATGAACTCGCCGTCTGCGCCCCGCTGTTCCGCGATTACGGTGGCCACGTCCGGTTCTGCGGCGCGGCGGTCACCGTTAAATGCTTCGAGGACAATTCCCGCATCAAGGAGGCGCTCGCAGAACCCGGCGCCGGCCGGGTGCTGGTGGCCGATGCCGGCGGCTCGGTCCGCTGCGCCATGCTCGGCGACCTGATTGCCGCCAGCGCCGTGACCAACGGCTGGGCCGGCGTGGTGTTGACCGCGGCGGTGCGCGATACTGCGGCCCTGGCCGGTATGGCACTCGGGATCAAGGCCCTGGCTGCCACCCCCCGCAAGAGCGTGCGCCGGGGTGAAGGTCAGCGCGATCTGCCGGTCGACATCGGCGGGGAGCAGGTGCGACCAGGCGACTGGGTCTATGCGGACGGCGATGGCATCCTGATCGCCCGCGCGCCCTTGCCGCTGGCGCCCGAGGCCGCGACGAGCGCACTGGGCGCGACCGGGGCCTGACCGCGATGGCCTGGATCGAGGCAAAGCTGATCGCTGAGGTCATTCTCGACGGCTTCGACCGCCACTACCGCCTGTTCCGGGCCACCACCGGTCAGGCCCGGCGCCGTTTCGAGCGAGCCGACTGGGCCGATGGCCAGCGTGCCGCCCGCGAGCGCATCGGCTTCTATGACAAACGGGTCTCCGAGACCGTCGCTGTGCTGCGGCGCGAATTCCATCTGCGCAAGGCGCAGGATCGCCTGTGGCAGCGGGTCAAGATCGAATACTCCCGGCTGCTGCCTCGCCATCATCAGCCGGAACTGGCTGAAACCTTCTACAACTCGGTGTTCTGCCGGCTATTCGAGCGCCACTACTACAACAATGCCTATATCTTCGTCTGGCCGATGCTCAGCACCGAGCATCTGGAGGCGGAGGTTCCCATCTTCCGGCCCTATTATCCCGCCCGCGATGGCTACGCGCGGGTGCTGTGGACCATCCTCGGGGATCTCGATTTCAGCGCCCCGTTCCGCGATCGCCGGCAGGACGTGCGCCACCTGATGCGCGCCTTGCGCGGGCGCTTCCCGACGCAGCGCGCGCGTTTCCAGAACTTCCAGCTCGCGGTCCTGACGACGCCGTTCTTTCGCAACAAGGCCGCCTATGTGATCGGCAAGGCGATCAACGGGGCCGATCAGATCCCGTTTGTGATGCCAATCCTCAACGATGGCAGCGGTCAGCTCTATGTCGATACCCTATTGGTCGGCTCCGACGAACTGTCGAATATCTTCAGCTTCGCCCGTGCCTATTTCATGGTGGATACCGCGGTGCCGGCCGCCGTCGTTGATTTTCTGCGCCCGCTGATGCCGCGCAAGAGCAAGGCCGAACTCTATACCGCGATCGGTCTGCAGAAGTTCGGCAAGGCCGAGTTCTACCGCGACTTTCTTAAGCATTTGCGCTACTCCAGCGATCAGTTCGTGGTCGCCCCCGGCATTCGCGGTATGGTGATGTCGGTGTTTACGCTGCCATCGTTTCCGTTCGTCTTCAAGGTCATCAAGGATCGCTTCACCCCGCCCAAGGAGATCTCCCGCGAGCAGGTCATCGCCAAGTACCTGCTGGTCAAGCAGCACGACCGCGTCGGGCGGATGGCTGATTCCTGGGAATACTCCCATGTCGCTTTCCCTCGCGAGCGTTTCTCCGACGACCTGATCGCGATGTTGCGCGAGGAATGCGCCGACAGCATCGCGATGGATGGCGACCAGGTCATCGTCAAACATCTGTACATTGAGCGGCGTCTGTCGCCGCTCAATCTCTATCTTGGCAGTGCCGATGCCGACGAGATCGCGCATGCTGCCAAGGAATACGGCGACGCCATCAAGGAGCTGGCTGCGGCCAATATCTTCCCCGGCGATTTCCTGTTCAAGAACTTCGGTGTCACCCGTCAGGGCCGGGTCGTCTTCTACGATTACGACGAGATCTGCTATCTCACCGAGTGCAACTTTCGCGCGATCCCGCCGGCGCCTTTCCCGGAGATGGAGATGGCCGACGAGCCCTGGTATACCGCCGGCCCTAAGGACGTCTTTCCCGAGGAATTCGAGACCTTTCTGCTCACCGAGCCGCGCTTTCGCGCCGCCTTTCGGGCGCTGCATGCCGACCTTTTCGATCCGGCCTGGTGGCAGGCCCGCCAGGCCGCCATCGAGACCGGTCAGGTTGTCGACATCTTCCCCTATCCACCGGAACGCCGCTTCGTGCAGCGGCCGGGCGGCCATAGCTGCGATCCCGATCTGCTGGCGCTGCCCGCGACCTGGAATCCCAGCGGTGCCTGGCCGCAGGTCGGGCTGGCCAGTGCCAGCCGCGGCACCAGTGCCATCCACCAGGACGAGGAATAAGGCGGTTGCCGTAACCTTTTGTGCCAGATGACGCAGGATTGCCGTTCGTCCTTGAAGGATGGCTGGCAGGAGCATCGCAAGCGCCGTGACCGCCAGTGCGACGCCGAAGGCCGGCGTCAAGACCAGTCAGATGGTATGAAAGTCGACAGAAATCGCCTAACGCCGGTTGCTCATGCTGGAGGGTTGGCTACCTCGCCCTGGCCGGTGATTGTCAGGAATCCCTCGGCATCCTGCCGGCCGCGATCGCCGGTGCGATACCAGCGCTGGCGATCGAGTTCGACGATCGCCGCGGTGGTGGCGGCTGGGTCGTGCAGATAGCCCTGCATGACCTGCACGCCGCCGATCAGGATCTCGCCCTCGGTATCCGCTGGCAGGGTCGCCAGGCTGAGCGGATCAACGATGCGATAGCAGGTGCCGGGCAGCGGCATGCCGACCGTGCCCGGGCGATTGCCGATTTGCAGCTTCCAGGTATTGGTCTCGATGGCATCGGGCACATTGAGACTAGCCAACGGGGTCGCCTCGGTGGCGCCATAGCCGGCGTAGAGGGTCTGGTTGAAACGCAGCGCGAAGCCATCGTGCAAGGCGCGCCCAAGCGGCCCGCCGGCGGCCACCACCAGGCGCAGCCCGGCGAGCATCACCGGATGCACCCGCGGATGCGCGACGAGGCCCTGTAGCTGGGACGGTGTTGCACACAGCAGACTGACCTGGTGGCGGGCGATCGTGTGTGCCTGCCCTAGGGCATCGGTCGGGTCGGGATGACACACCAGCGGGATGCCCTCCAGCAGCGGCAGGGCCAGGGTCAGTGTCAGTCCGTAGGCATGATCCAGCGGCAGGCCGGCGAGCAGCAGGTCGTCGCATTCCAGATTCAGCACATCTGCGATCTGACGGCAATTGGCGAGCAGATTGCGATGGTTGATCGCCACGGCGCGGGCGGCGCGCACGCCGCGCACCGGGAACAGGATCGCCGCGGTCTGGTGCGGACGGACCCGCCGGCCATAGAGGGCCATCAGCAAGGACGCCGGCAGCAAGGTCGCCGCCAGCAGCGCCGCGGTCCAGGCGGCCAGTCCCAGCAGGCGATTGCGGGCTGGCAGCAGGTCGTCGAGCGCCAGCCACTCGGTGGTAGCACCGGTGCCAGAATCGGCATCGGCATCGGCCTCGGCAGCCGCGGACGGGTAGGCGCCGATCACCTGCCCCACGCCGGTGGCCTGCAGGGCGTGCTGGAAGTGCCACTGACCCTGCTTGCAACCGGGGTCGGAACCTAGTTCTGAACCGGGTTGCGCATCCGCACCCGGCCGCCCCGCGACTGGGGCGCGGGCCGGCGGCGGGCGCAGGTTGACCACCGCCTTGCCGGCGCACCAGACCGCCAGGTTGGCGATCACCGCGGCGCGACCGGGCGGCAACAGGATGCCAACCCGCGGTCCCGGGCAACGCCGTCTGAGGGCGCGCGTTGTCAGCAGCACACTTGCCATCAGCCGCCGGTTGCTGAGGGGCTTGCCATCGACATCGATCAGCACCTCCCGGCCAGGGTGGCGCCGTGCCATCGCCAACCAGGCCCGCGGCAGGGTCGGCAACCCCTCGGCGTGTTGCTGCCAGGAACTGACCGAGAGTTCTACCACCGCCTGCTTGACCTGCCGCGCGCTGCTGTCCATTGGCAACGGCGCCCCGAAGGCAACGATCACATCGCGGATGCGCCCGTCGCGGCGGGTCCGCTTGAGCCGGTCGCTAGCAAAGGAGAAGCGGCTGCCCCAGAGGCCGCGCAGATAGAAGGGCACAATCTCCCCACGGGCACCTCGGGCGGCCACCTCGAAGCCCTGCTTGAAGGCGGCGAGTTGACCATTCTTGCTCAGCGTGCCTTCCGGGAACAGGCACACCACCTCGCCGCGGTCGAGCAGCTCGGTCACTGCATGCAGGGCATGGCGGGCGCGCCCGCGCGAGATCGGCACCACCCCGAATAGGTCCAGCAGCCAGCGCCAGATGCGCCGCTCATAGATCGACCGCTCCATCACGAAGCGCACCGGCCGCGGGCAGGCCATCTGCACCATTGCCCAGTCGATCCAGCTGATGTGATTACCGAGCAGCAGTACCCCGCCCTGCGCCGGTAGGTGATCCAACCCGATCACCCGCAGCCGATAATGGGTGGCTACCAGTTGCGCTACCGCGAAGCGCACCAGCGACTGCGGCAATTGCCAGATGGTGTAGCCGGCACCGCCAGCGGCGACCAGGGCCAAGGCGAACATGATGGCACCGCTGCCGCTGTGCGCGATTGCCGCCAGCAGGGTCAGCCCCAAAGCCAGCAGCATGATCCAATTTGTAATGAAGTTCTTTGCTGCCAGCACCCGGCCCAGGGCGCGCTCGCCGGCATGAAACTGGATCAGGGCATTGAGCGGTACCAGGAACAACCCGGCGAGCAGGCCCATGGCAAAGAAATTCACCCCGTGCAACCAGAGCTGGTCGATCCCCGGGAGCAGAAACAGCACCAGCGCGATACCGATCGCCCCGACCGGAATCAGTCCCAGTTCCACGTGATCGCGGGCAGCCCGCCCGGCCAGCATCGCCCCGAGTACCACGCCGATGCCGGCGCAGGCCATCGTGCCTTGAATGCTGACCGTATTGGTCTCCCCCAGGCGTTCCTCAACGAAGGTGGGGAACACTGCCATCAGGACCTGGGCGATGCCCCAGAATACCCCAATGCCGATGATCGACAGCCAGATGACCTGGTTATGCCAGGCGGCATGCAGGTTCTGCCTCAGATAGCCCCCGCGCAGATAGGCTGGCCAATCAAAACGCAGGCTGCGGTCCTCCGGCCAGCGGTCGGGCAGCCGGAAGGTCAGGGCCAGCTCCAGCAGCGAGCCCAGCACCAGGAACCAGCCGACCGGGGCGACTCGGCGCAACAGGGTATCCGGGTCCAGTCCGACCCCGCCGATGGCCCCGTCGGCTGTCAGCAGGCGCGCCTCGAACAGCATCGAAAAAACCAGGATGCCCGATAGGATCGAGGTGCTCACCGCTGCCTGCACCCAGGCATTGGCAATAGTCAGGGCCTCGTTACCGGACAGTTCCTTGATATAACCAAACTTGGCTGGCGAATAGATCGCGCTCTGTGTGGCAAGCACGAAGGTCATCGCGAAGGCGGGCCAGAACAGCCCCAGGTAATAGCAGGCGGTGATACCCAGGGTGATGACGACCGCCAGTGCCGCGCCCACCCGCATCACTCGATTCTTAGACCAGCGGTCAGCAACGAAGCCGGCCGGCGTGAACAGAAGAATGAATGGCAGCAGGATCAGTGCATTGACGATACTGGTCAGCCAGACCTGCTCGGCCCCATCATAGGCCTTGAACAGGGCATTCTGGATGATGATCTTGTGGCCCAGATCGACGAAGCTGTTCAGAAACACCACGGCGATGAACGGCAAGAAGCCGCGGGTGCGCAGGAGGCGGGTCATGGCAAGGTCCCCGGTGAGCGTCGATCCGACCTGCAATTGTACCGACCGCGCCGACAACTCGCCTGGTGGCGGACAGGTGCCGGGGCTGGCGCCGGACGGCCTGGCGTCGGTTCGACGGTTCAGCCGGCCGCCTGGCAACCGGCGCGGACGCAAATGCTTATCAAGCCAAGGCTATTAGCTTAGAATCGCACTTGGTTTTCGCTGGCCGGCAGCGACGTGCCGAGCAGGCACCAGGGTCGGCCCTCACCGAACCGCCAACCGGTTCCGCCCGACCTTCGGAGTTACCCCGCGATGCAAGTCATTGATCCCGTTCGTCCCCGCACCCTGGCTAAAGAGCTGCTGCCCTGGCGCGATGCCTGGCTGCTCGACATCGACCTGCTGGATCACGATCATCGTGAGATGGTGCGCCTGATCAACCGCCTCGGCGACGAGAACGATCCCGCCCCGCTGGCCACCCGGCTCGATGACCTGATCGACTTCCTGCGCAACCACTTTGGCGTCGAGCAGCATTTTCTCAGCGAGATCGGCTATCCCGACCTGACCCAGCACACCCGCGAGCATGCCCTGCAGATGGCGGAGTTCATCGACCTGCGCCGCGCCTTGGCCAGCCAGACCCACCGCACCCTGGGCACGGATGATCGGCAGGCGATCAAGCACTGGTTCTTCAATCACGTGATCGCCCAGGACAAGCGTTTCGCCGCCTATTACCGGCGCGTGGTCTGCGGCGCCTAAGCGGCCAGCGCCCCGCGAGAGACCCGCCAGGACGGCGCGAAGACGAGGATTCGGGAACCAGCAGGCCGTAAAAGCCAGGCTGCGCTTGTGGACCAGGGCTACGCTGATCGCGCGTGTTCAGGGACCAGGCCGGTCCGCGCTGCGACCACGGCGCTGCCGGCAGGCCGCCGAACAGTAGCGCACCGACTCCCAGCAATGCGCCCAGCGTTTACGCCAAGTAAAGGGGCGCTCGCAGACGACACAGCGCTTGACCGGCAGGTGGGGCTTGCGATGAGGCATGGTTGAACCTAGAAACGGCAGTTGACCGCTTCGTGCATGACAGAAGTGGTTGGTTGTGCAGGGATTCTGCGCTCGCCTCGAAATCACCTTTTGGGTGCGGGTCGCGACGGCCCCCCAATCACAGCCAAGAGGGCACGCCCCGCACGGCGCCCGTCTGCGTGACAACGCGTTGGAATCGATCGGCTATTCCGCCTCGTCGTGCCTTGCTGGACACCACGCGGGACGCACCCTGGGGGCCGTTCAACTGTCGTCCCTAGGTTGAACGGCGCCGCGGTCAGGACGGATCGGGGGAGGTGCCGCATCAGGCCCCGCGCCGGGCCGGCATCCGAACTGGTCTTGGCGCTGGTAAGTCTCTGAACAAAAAGGATCGGATCGGCGCATCGTCGGTTTCTATGCGGCTGCCCGGCTGGCGGCCCGTACAGCCGGCAGGGCTTGTGGCAGGCGCCGGTGCACCGGCATGCCAGTTCCGGCCGCAGGCGTATAATCGGGGGCTATCCCGTGCTGTTCCAAATCGCCCCCGCCCCCTGCACCATGTCCCAGCTCGCCGAGCAAATCGCCAGACGCCGCACCTTCGCGATCATCTCCCATCCCGACGCCGGTAAGACTACCTTGACCGAAAAACTGCTGCTGTTCGGCGGCGCCATTCAGATGGCTGGCACGGTCAAGGGGCGCAAGGCCGCCCGCCACGCTACCTCGGACTGGATGGAGCTGGAAAAGCAGCGCGGCATCTCGGTCACCTCTTCGGTGATGCAGTTTCCCTATGGCGATGCGATCGTCAATCTGCTCGACACGCCCGGCCATGAGGACTTCTCCGAGGACACCTATCGCACGCTCACGGCAGTCGACTCGGCGCTGATGGTCATCGATGTGGCCAAGGGCGTGGAGGAGCGTACCATCAAGCTGATGGAGGTCTGCCGGCTGCGCAATACCCCGATCCTGACCTTTATCAACAAGCTCGATCGTGAGGGTCGCGATGCCATGGAGGTGATGGACGAAGTGGAGCAGGTCCTCCAGATCCGCTGCGCCCCGGTGACCTGGCCGATCGGCATGGGCAAGCGATTCAAGGGTGTCTATGACCTGCGCCATGATCGCACTCATCTGTTCAGCCCCACTCACGGCGGACGCATCCAGTCCGGCGAGGTCATCGATGGCCTGTCCAGCCTGCGCATGGACGAACTCCTCGGCGACCAGGCCGCCGAGTTGCGTGAGGAACTGGAGCTGGTACAGGGGGCCAGCCATCCACTGGATCTCGACGATTACCTAGCTGGCCTCCAGACCCCGGTCTTCTTCGGTTCCGCGATCAACAACTTCGGCGTCCGCGAACTGCTCGATGCCTTTGTTGCCTACGCCCCGCCGCCGCGCCCGCGCCCGACCCGCGAACGCCCGGTGACCCCCGGCGAGGAGCGCTTCACCGGCTTCGTGTTCAAGATTCAGGCCAATATGGATCCGGCCCATCGCGACCGCGTCGCCTTCCTGCGGGTCTGCTCGGGCAGCTATCGCAAAGGGATGAAGATGCGTCATGTGCGCAGTGCCAAGAGCGTCCAGGTCGCCAATGCCATTACCTTTCAGGCCGATGAGCGGCGGCATGTCGAGGAGGCCTGGCCGGGAGATATCATCGGCCTGCACAATCATGGCACCATTCAGATCGGTGACACCTTCACCGAGGGCGAGGACATCAAATACGAGGGCGTTCCCTATTTCGCCCCTGAGCTATTTCGGCGGGTGGTCCTGCGCGACCCGCTCAAGACCAAGGCCCTGCACAAGGGCGTGCTGCAACTCTGCGAGGAGGGCGCCACCCAGGTGTTCCGGCCACTCAAGAACAACGACCTGATCCTGGGTGCGGTGGGCATGCTGCAGTTCGACGTCGCTGCCTATCGCCTCAAGGATGAATATGGCGTCGATGCCGTAGTGGAAGCGGTCGGCGTATACACCGCACGCTGGGTTGACTGCCCCGACCCGAAGCTGCTGGCGCGCTTTCGCGACAAGGCTCACGACCACCTGGCCCTGGACGGTAACGGCCATCTCGTCTATCTGGCCCCGACCCGGGTCAACCTGCAACTGACCGAGGAACGCTGGCCGGAGATCCGGTTCCTGGCCACGCGGGAGCTGTAAACCAGCGCCGAGTCGTGTCCTCGCCTCTCATCGCGAGCGACAACGACCATCCGGTTGCTCCACTGCCTGGCAGCCTGCCGCAGAGACATCCATTGCCCGGCCATCTTCGCACGCAACCCATCGCGGGCCCCGCGGAACAACGACGTCGCATCCTGCGGCTGTTGCGGGCGGCGGGGCTATTGGGGCCGTTGCTGCTGGTGGCAACGACCCTGCTGGCGGCGCTCGGTCTGCTGCTGCTCAATCTCCTGGCCCCCGGACTGGCCTGGCCGAAGTGGGTCTGCCTGGGCTTTCTGCTCGCCGGTCTGCTGGCGGCAGCGCGCACCGCGCAGCGCCTGCATACGCAGTTGCTGCGCCCGTTGGTGACCCTGCAGGCCTCGGTGGCGGGGGTCAGTCAGGGCGAGCCTGGGGCGAGCCGCATGCTGGGCAATGTCGGCGTGCTCGAGGATATGGCCCAGGACATCGCCATGCTGAATGCGGAACTCACCGACCTGTACGAGGACATGGACAGCCGGGTCGCCCGCCAGACGCTGCATCTGGCGCAAAAGACCGCGTCGCTGAAGATCCTCTACGAGGTGGCCGCCGAGATCACCCAGGCCGACAACCTCGATCAACTGCTGTTGCATTTCCTGCGCGTTCTCAAGGAGATGGTCAATGGCCGCGCGGCAACGGTGCGGCTGGTGCCCACGGACGGACGCCCGCGGCTGGTTGGCTCGATCGGTCTGGACGACGATCTCATCCAGGTCCAGGAGATGACGCCGGTGGACCTCTGTCTGTGCGGCACCGTCCTCTGCCCCGGCGAGATCGTCTGCGACAACGACCTGCGTTATTGTTCGCGCATCTATGGCCGGCGGATGTTCGACAGCGATGCGGTAGAGGTGGTCACGGTGCCGCTGCGCCATCACGACGAACTGCTGGGCGCCTACACCATCTTCGTCGAGCGTCCCGGGGTCAGCGCCCGCGAGGACATCCTCGCCCTGCTCTCCACCATCGGCCAGCACATCGGGGTGGCCATCGCCAAGTATCGCTCCGATGAGGAGGCGCGGCGGCTGTCGATCCTGGAGGAGCGCAACTCCTTGGCCCATGAACTCCATGACTCCATCGCCCAGACCCTCGCCAGCCTGCGACTGCAGGTACGCATGCTGACCGAGGCACTCGCCGACAGTGAGGTCCCCGCGCAGGCGGCGGCCGACCTGTACCGTATCCGTAACGGCATCGACGAGGCCCATGCCGAACTGCGGGAACTGCTGGCCAGCTTCCGTGCCCCCCTCGACCGCCGCGGCCTGGTGCCGGCCCTGGAAGAACTGACCCGGCGCTTCGGCCAGCAGAGCGGTCTCAACTGTGTTTTTCAGATGAACTGCCGTCCCTTCGATCTCGTCGCCGCCACCGAACTGCAGGTGCTTCGTATCGTGCAGGAGACGCTGGCCAATGTCCGCAAGCATGCCCGCGCACAGACCGTCCGTGTACTGCTGACCCGCGAGGGGCATGGCCAATACGTGTTGCTGGTCGAGGACGATGGCATCGGTTTTAGCCCGCCGGCCGGGCGCGGCGGGCGCCCTGGCGAGCACATCGGGCTGTCGATCCTGGAAGAACGCGCGCGCCGCATCGGCGCCAGTCTGCGCATCGAGAGCGAGGCCGGCGAAGGCACGCGGGTGGAGCTGGAGTTCACCGCTGCCGACCCGCCACGGCCCGGTTGCGAACCACCCAGCCAGCGGCCGGCCAGCGGGTGGGCGGCCTGATGCGCGTCTTGTTGATCGACGATCACGCGCTGTTCCGCATCGGGTTGCTGGAGTTGCTGGAGCGGCGCGGGATCGAGGTGATCGATGCGGTGGGCGATGGCGAAGTGGGACTGCGTCTGGCCCACGACTGCGCCCCGGATGTCGTCCTGCTGGACCTGCGGATGCCGGGCATCAGCGGACTGGACCTCCTGCGCCGGCTGCGCGCCGAAGACCCACGGCGGGTAGTGGCCATGCTCACCACCAGCACTGATGAAGGCGACCTGATCGCAGCCCTCCAGGCCGGTGCCAATGGCTATTTGCTCAAGGATATGGAGCCCGACGACCTGGTCGCAGCGCTCGTCGAGGTGGTCGCCGGCAAGACCGTGGTTGCCCGCGAACTCACCGGGGCGCTGGCACGGGTGGTCCGTCAGGAGCGCGCCGCACCGGACCGTGAGACAAGTCTGGCCGACCTGACCCCGCGCGAGATGGAAATCCTCTGCCACCTGGCCGGTGGCCAGAGCAACAAGGTGATCGGTCATCAGCTCGGCATCTCCGAGGGCACCGTGAAGCTGCATGTGAAATCCATCTTGCGCAAGCTGTCGGTGCGCTCGCGGGTCGAAGCGGCGGTGCTCGCAGTGGAGCGCGGACTCTGCGCGCGCGAATGACGATCGCCGCGGGCCCAATGTTTCGAGTAGACGCCAGCGCTGGGACGCCGGATCAGCCGGGCCCTGTTGTCCCCCGTTGTCCCCTGATGTCACCATTGATGTCAGCATTGATGTCAGCAGGCGGGAAGATGTATGAAAAATTTTATCGAACTGATCCGCGGTTGCCTCACCGAGGTGCGTGAGATCATGCCCTGGGACCTGGCTGAACGCCTGGCCGCCAACCCTAAGCTGCTAATCCTGGACGTGCGCGAGCCGTCCGAGTTTGCCGCGATGCATATTTCCGGGTCGCTTAACGTACCCCGGGGAATCTTGGAGTCGGCTTGCGAATGGGACTATGAGGAGACCGAGCCCGAACTCGTGCAGGCCCGCGAACGCGAGATCGTCGTCGTTTGCCGCTCCGGGTATCGCAGCGTGCTGGCCGCCAACTCCCTACAGGTTCTTGGGTATCGTGACGTGGCGTCGCTACGCACCGGCCTGCGGGGCTGGAAGGATGACGAACAGCCACTGCAGGACATCGCTGGACAGGCGGTGGACCTCGACGATGCAGACATCTACTTCACCCCCAGGCTGCGCCCCGAGCAGCAGCGCCCGATCAGCGATCGAGACAGGGGGCGAGACCGCAGTCCCCGGAGCGACGCCAATTGATCGGGCATCCTGCCCGACAATTCGCACGCGGCCGGGCCAGGCGCAGCCTCTGACCGGCTGCGATTTCGCATTTGCAACCCGCGGCGGTGCGGCTAGCATCGGCACGCCAGGCGGCATACCAGCCGCTTGCCAGCCTGTATCTTCGCTCGGCTCCCTGGCGTGCGTCCCCGGGACCGACCCGGTTTCCGTTCCGGTCTCCTGCCCCATCTCCCGCTAGGAGCGGCCAGTATGCTCGACAGCACCATGATCGAACTCTCGCGCTGGCAGTTTGCGGCCACCGCGATGTATCACTTCCTGTTTGTCCCGTTGACCTTGGGACTCTCTTGGATGCTGGTCATCATGGAGAGCGTCTATGTGATGACCGGGCGCGAGATCTATAAGGATATGACCAAGTTCTGGGGCAAGCTGTTCGGCATCAACTTTGCCCTCGGCGTCACCACCGGACTGACCATGGAATTCCAGTTCGGGACCAACTGGGCCTATTACTCCCATTACGTCGGTGATGTCTTCGGCGCCCCCCTCGCGATCGAGGGGCTGATGGCCTTCTTCCTGGAGTCCACCTTCATCGGCCTGTTCTTCCTCGGCTGGGAGCGCCTCAGCAAGCGCCAGCATCTACTGGTGACCTTCCTCACCGCGCTCGGTTCCAACCTGTCCGCCCTCTGGATCCTGATCGCCAACGGCTGGATGCAATATCCGGTGGGGGCGGAATTCAGCTACGAGACCATGCGCATGGAGATGGTCAGCTTCGCCGATGTGCTATTCAATCCGGTGGCTCAGGTCAAGTTCGTGCACACCGTGGCCGCCGGCTATGTTACCGGTGCCATGTTCGTCGCCGGCATCTCCGCTTGGTATATGCTCAAGGGCCGCGATCTCGCCTTTGCCCGGCGCTCGTTCTCGGTCGCCGTGGGCTTCGGCATGGCCGGTATCCTGTCGGTCCTGCTGCTCGGCGACGAGTCTGGCTACGAGGTTGGCGACGTGCAGAAGGTCAAGCTCGCCGCCATCGAGGCGGAATGGGAGACCGAGCCGGCCCCGGCTGCCTTTACCCTGTTCGGACTGCCCAGCAACGAGGATCAGGAGACCCACATGGCGGTCAAGGTGCCCTGGGTGCTGGGGTTGATCGCCACTCGCTCCCTGGACCAAGAGGTCAAGGGGCTCAAGGAACTGATGCGCGAACACGAGGTGCGCATCCGCTCCGGCATGATCGCCTATGACTATCTGCAGCGCCTGCGCGCCGGCGACGACCGCCCGGCGGTGCGCGCCGCGTTCGCCGAGCACAAGCAGGACCTGGGCTACGGGCTGCTGCTCAAGCCCTTTATCGACAACCCGGCCGCGGCCAGCGAGGAACAGATCCAGGCGGCGGTGCGTTTCAGCATCCCGCAGGTGGCGCCGGTGTTCTGGGCCTTCCGCATCATGGTCGGCGCCGGTCTCTGGATGCTGATCCTGCTCAGCCTGGGCTTCTGGTACAACGCTAAGCGGGTCATCGTCGATCAGCGCTGGCTGCTGTGGGCCTTCGTGCTAAGCATCCCGGTGCCCTGGATCGCCGCCGAGACCGGCTGGTTCGTCGCCGAGTTCGGCCGCCAGCCTTGGGCCATCGGCGAGGTTCTGCCCACCGCCATCGCCGCCTCCAGCCTCACTGCCCGCGACCTGATGTTCAGTCTCAGCGCCTTCGTGATCTTCTACACCGCGCTGTTCCTGATCGAGGTCTATCTGATGATCCGCTTCGGCCGCGAGGGTCCGAGTTCGCTGCATACCGGCCGCTACCATTTCGAGCGCCTGGCCGCCCCCGCCGGGCCTGCCGCCGGTGCTGGCCCGGCCACTGCGCCGTCCCGGCTGCGACAAGGAGACTGAGATGATGCTCGACTACGACACCCTGAAGCTGATCTGGTGGCTGCTGGTCGGCGTGCTGTTCATTGGCTTTGCCGTCACCGACGGCATGGACATGGGCGTGGGCACCCTGTTGCCGTTCCTCGGTCGGACCGACAGCGAACGGCGTGCTATCATCAATACTGTCGGACCGCATTGGGACGGCAATCAGGTCTGGCTGATCACCGCTGGCGGGGCCATCTTCGCCGCCTGGCCACTGGTCTATGCCACCGCCTTCAGCGGCTTCTATTTCGCGATGCTGCTGGCTCTGTTCGCCCTGTTCTTCCGGCCGGTCGGCTTCGATTACCGCAGCAAGATCAAGAGCCAGCGCTGGCGCAGCGCCTGGGACTGGGGGCTGTTCATCGGCGGGGCGGTGCCGGCGCTGGTGTTCGGCATCGCCTTCGGCAATCTGCTGCAGGGTGTCCCGTTCCACCTCGATACCATGCTGCGGTCATGGTATACCGGCAATTTTTTTGGCCTGCTCAACCCCTTTGCGCTGCTGGCTGGGCTGATCAGCCTGGGGATGCTCACCCTGCACGGGGCGATCTGGCTGCAATTGCGCACCGGCGAACCCATGGCCGGGCGGGCGCGGGCGCTGGTGCGGCGGCTGGGGCTGTTCACCATGGCTGCCTTTGCTTTAGCCGGGGTCTGGCTGATCGTCGGCATCCGCGGCTTCGAGGTGGTTAGCATGCCACCGGCCGATGCCGTCCCCAACCCGCTGAACAAGGAGGTGGTAATCTCCAGCTGGGCCTGGCTACACAATTACTGGCGCCATCCCTACAGCCTGCTGTTCCCGGTGCTGGGCTTCTTCGGGCTGTATCGCGCCATCCGGCTGTCGGAGCAGGAGCGGTGCGGGCTTGCGCTGCTCATGAGCGCGCTCGGCATCACCGGTATCATCATGACCGCCGGTGCCGCGATGTTTCCGTTCATTATGCCCTCCAGCAGCGATCCCAATAGCAGCCTGATCGTCTGGGACGCGACCTCCAGCCAGCTCACCCTGACCGTGATGTTCTGGGCCGCGGTGCTGTTCCTGCCGCTGATCCTTGGCTATACCACCTGGACCTACGCCAAGATGTGGCGGCGCGTCACCGTCGAGGAGATCGAGGCCCAGGATACCCTGGCCTATTGAGACTGGTGCCATCGGCCAGCACTATCGGCCGGCACAACAGTGGTTCGCCGCGGCCGCGCTCAGCCGCCTTCTTCGGAGCATCTTCAGAATATGTGGTATTTCGCTTGGATCCTTGGCGTGTTGCTGGCGGTCGCCCTCGGCATCATCAACGTCATGTGGTACGAATCGGAGCAGTGTCTAGGCGATCCCCAGGATGACCAGCCCCAGCCGCCTGGCTGAGCGCTGACTGCGTCGCGCCTTTCAGGCGTTCCCACGGGATGAGACGGGGCTGCTGGTGCTGAACCTTTTTCTGCTTGTCTCGCCAGTCGGCACCGACGGCAATCAGCGGAGAAATCCCACACTGAGATTGCTGCCGGTTGTCGCTGTCGCTCGATTGCCTGATGGTCTATATTCGCCGGGCACGCATGATCGCGTAACGGCACCGGACCTCAGATCGGCGCCCGTTGATTGCACAGCTAGAGGGCGTTCCGATGAAGACATCCGTAGACGTGGCCGTGGTCGGCGCCGGTCACGCCGGCCTCAACGCGCTGAAGGAGATCCGCCAGGTCACCGACGATTGGGTCCTGATCAATGGCGGCCCGCTGGGCACCACCTGTGCTCGCATCGGCTGTATGCCCTCCAAGGTCGCCATCCATCTCGCCGATAGCTATCAGTCCCGCGAGCGGCTGGCCCGTTATGGCATCAGCGGCGGCGAGGCGCTGCATCTCAATCCACTGGGGGCGCTGGAGCATGTGCGCGACCTGCGCGATACCTTCGTCGATCTGGTACTGGCCAATACCACCGACGAGATGGACCCGACCCATCTGATCGACGGCTACGCTAGTTTCACCGCCCCCAACCGGCTGCGGGTCGGCGACCACGAGATCCATGCTGGTGCCATCATCATTGCTACCGGGGCCCGCTCGGTGGTGCCGCCCGATTGGCTGCAGGCCTTTGGCGACGGCATCCTGACAGTGGACGACCTCTTCGAGCAGCCGGCCCTGCCCGACTCGGTGGCGGTGGTCGGGCTCGGCCCGATCGGCATCGAGATCGGCCAGGCTCTGCACCGACTGGGGGTCAAGGTGACCGGGATCGACCATGGCAGCCGCGTCGCGCGGCTGAACGATCCAGAGGTCAGCCGTGTCACGGTCGAGACCCTGGGCCGGGAGTTCCCTCTCTGGCTCGGGGATGAACCGCACATCGAGCGGGTGGAGGATGGTTTCCGGGTGCGTGCCGGAGAGCGAGAGGTGCAGGTCGAGAAGCTGTTCCTGGCAGTGGGCCGCCAGCCGAGCGTTGGCCGCCTCGGTCTCGATCAGATCGGCGTGCCCCTGCAGGCAAACGGCGTCCCCGAGTATGATCCCGCCACCCTGCGCGTAGGACGACTGCCCATCTACATCGCCGGCGATGCCAGCGGCGGCATCGCCACCCTGCAACGGGCCGCCGAACAGGGGCGCATCGCCGGCTACAACGCCACCCATCGCCGCCAGCGGCGCTGTCTGCAGCGCACCCCGATGGCGATCATCTTCAGCGAACCCAACACGCCACCGTCGGGCAGCAATGGCACACGCTGGACCCGCGCCGCACCGCGGTCGTCGGACAGCGCTTTGGTCCCGTCGGCCGCGCCCTGATCATGGGCCAAAATCGGGGCCTGCTGCGGGTCTATGCGGATCGTGCCAGCGGACGTCTGCTCGGCGCCGCAATGGTTGGCCCGCGCTGCGAGCACCTGGCTCACCTGTTGGCCTGGGGCATTGAAACCGGGCTCACTGTCGAGCGGGCGTTGACCATGCCTTTCTATCACCCGGTCATCGAGGAGGCCCTGCAAGATGCGCTGATCGAGTTGCAGCGCGAACTGGCGCATCAAGGCCAGGCGGGACAGCAGCGCCGCCGCCGGGTCTGGTTTCCGCCCCGACAGGCCCTAACCGCGGCCGATCAGGGCGGTTGAGACCCAGCAACAATGGACGGCTCGTCGCGACAGAGGGCCGTTCGTCGCCGTGCAATCAGCACCTGCCGGACCTGGCCTGGGGCCGGCGCCGCGGCGTCGGCGCCGCACCTGCTCCGTGCTGGGTCCGCTGCCAGTCCCGTTTGCATGCTAGGGCCGGCCAGGACGCTAGCGTCGAATCAAACACTTAACCAATTTTAGCGGGATCCCGGTCAGGGCCGGGCAGGGCGTCCATCGGGAGCATCCGGGCACCTCAGGGCACGACCGAGCCACCGACCGCAAGGCAGCGGTTACCCCGGTGTCATTCAACAGCAACGGCGCGACAGCCACCTCCTGCTACTATTACACACAAATCACAGAAACCCGCGGGCGGCCTGCCGCGAGACCATGCCGGCAGTCGCGTCCATCACCCCGGGTCGCAAGCTGTGCCCGCAACGGGCGCGCCCCCGCTTCAGCGGGGCCAGATCACCAGCAGTCAGAGGCCAGCGAAACCACCGACCCGGGACGCCGTGGCCGGCGGCGGCGCGGCATCTGCCCCGCCCTCGCCCCAGGCCCCATCATCCCGGCCGTCCCAACCGGCCACACTCACTGGAAGCGAATCATGCATACTGAATTTTCCCCTCAGGCGATCACGACGCTGCTGCTGCGCGGCTTTGAATCCGAGCGTCTGCCTTGCGCGCTCAACATCCGCGCCCAAGTCCTGGCCGGCGAGCCGCTAGCGGCAGATGACGCCGCCTTTCTGGATGCGATGGTGCATGACCTGGATCGCGCTGCCGCCCTGATCGGGGCCGACCCGGCCATCGATCGCCTGCGCGCC
Organism: Chromatiaceae bacterium; assembly: GCA_007693535.1. Classification (GTDB taxonomy): domain Bacteria; phylum Pseudomonadota; class Gammaproteobacteria; order Chromatiales; family Chromatiaceae; genus Lamprobacter. Next base: position 23,991 of record REDK01000118.1, on the reverse strand, counting down.
TGCGCCCTGCACTTGCACGACGAGATCCTGACCCAGGCGCAGCATCAGATTGGGCGCGCCTGAGCCTTCGCGAGCGCCGCGGCTTAGCCGATAAAGATCCGCCCCGGTGGATAGCCGACCCGCGGCAACGTCCGCGTGGCCAAGAAGAACCCCAGGGTCAGCGGCCCGACCCGGCCGAGGAACATCAGCAGACACAGCAGGACGCGACCGCCGCTGTCGAGTTGCCCGGTGATCCCGCGCGACAGCCCGACGGTACCAAACGCGGAGGTCACCTCGAAGGCTAGATCGAGGAAGTCTGCCGACTGGGTCAGGGCCATCGCGAACAGGCCGAGCAGGTTCAGCAACAGGGCCAGGGTCACCAGGGCCATGACCCGTAGCAGGTCCTCCAGCCCCAGGCTGCGACCGAATGCATGCACCGCTTTGGCGCGGCGGAAGAAGGCGACGGTGGCGATCAGCAGAACCAGGAAGCTGGTGACCTTGATCCCGCCCGCTGTCGAGGTGCTGCCGCCGCCGATCAACATCAGGGTCATCATCATCAGCGCGGTGGCGTCCTCCACCGCGCCCATATCCAACGTATTGAAGCCGGCGGTTCGGGTGGTCAGGGCCTGGAACCAGGCCGCCAGCAGCCGCTCCCCCGGTCCATCGAGCTGGCCGAGAGTGGCCGGGTTATGCCATTCCAGCAGCCCGAACAGCCCCACCGACAGCAGGATCAGCCCGCCGGTGCCGGCGAGCGTCAGCTTGCTATGCAGCGACAGGCCGCGCCAGCGCCGCTGGCGGGCCAGGTCGGCCAGCACCGAGAAGCCGATCCCGCCGATGATGAACAGCAGCGGTACGACCAGATTGACCAGCGGATCGGCGACCCAGCGGCTCAGGCTGTCGGGATAGAGCGAGAACCCGGCGTTGTTGAAGGCGGACACCGCATGGAAGGCGGCACTCCAGAGCCCCTCGCGCCAGCCGTGGTCGGGGACGAACACCAGGGCCAGGGCGGCCATGCCGATCAGTTCGCAGAGCAGCACGACGCGAACGATCAGATGCACCAGCCGCAGCAGGCCGGCGATGGAGGTCTGGTTCAGATCCTCCTTCAGAAAGCCCTGCTGGGACAGCCCCACCGGCAGCCCCAGGGCGCTTAGCACCAGCACCGCGAAGGTCATCAGGCCGAGTCCACCGAGCTGCATCAGCAGTACGATCACTGCCTGCCCGAGGCGGCTGAGATCGGCACCGGTATCCAGGACTGCCAGGCCGGTGACGGTCACCGCCGAGGTGGCGGTGAACAGGGCCTCGCTCCAGCCATACTCGCGCGCCTGGGCTGCCGGCAGCATCAGCAAGCCGGCCCCGATCAGGATCAACCCCGCATAGAGTAAGGCCAATACAGCCGGCGGCGGCAGGGCAACCCGGCGGCGGCGCGGAGCGAGCCCGGCCACCACAGCGTCCTCAGAGGCTGTCGCCGAAGCTGCGCAGGTTGGCGCGGCGCCCCAACAACAGCAGCAGGTCGCCGGCCTTGAGCCGGGTCTCGGGGGCCCCGGGATCGATGAATTCGGGGCCGCGCATCAGCCCCAGGCAGCGCAGGTCGTACCAGTCCAGCAGCCGTAGCGATCCCAGGGTCTTGTCGGCGAGCTTCTCCGGGACCGCGATATTGACCACATGATAACCATTGCCAAGGCTCACATAGTCCAACATCGCCGGATTGTGCAGGACCTGGGCGACGTGCTGGCCCATCTGCTGTTCGGCCTGGACCACGCGGGTAGCACCGACCTTCGTCAGGATACGGAAATGGGTATGGCTCTTGGCCTTGGACCAGACCGTCTTCACGCCGACCAGCTTCAGGTTCATGGTGCAGACGATATTGGACTCCAGGTCCTCGCCGATGGCGACCAGTCCCACATCCACCTTGCCGGCCCCGGCCTCGCGCAGGGCCGCCTCGTCGCGGCCGTCGGCGATCACCGCATGCGCTACCTTGTCTGCCAGCCTGGCCACCGGCGCCTCGGCCAGATCGATGCCGAGGACATAGTTGCCGAGGCGCGCCAGCTCCATCGCCACGGTGGCGCCGAAGGTGCCCAGGCCGATCACGACGAAGCTGCGGTGGATATCGGGCATGGGCCGGGACTCCTTGCCAAGCCTGGGGTTGGGGATAAGCGATCGCGAGCCGCTGCGGTTGCATGGCCATCGCGCGACCGCCAGCGACCGCGATTATGCCGCGTCCAGGTCGTCGGCCGACCAGGGTCGGCCCATCCGCCCCGCGGCCATCTGACCGGCCGCCATTGACCATCACCACCGGCGCAACCGGATGCACCCGCGCCACCGGCTATGCGCTGCGTTGCGTCCCCGGGGGTGCGGCCACCCCCAGCAGTGTTGCCAGCCGCTCCAGCAGCGCGATGGTCGCCTCGCTCATCTCCGCGCGCGGTCCGGCGATCTCCTCGCACAGGTCCAGGGCGCGGCGTCGCTCCCTGGCCGTGGTTAACAACTCGGGCAGGGTCTCTAAGGCCGCGTCGGGCTCCAGGCCAACGATCAGGCTCTCGCGATGGATCAGGCGGGTGCGCCGCTTGGGCGCCATGCTGGCAAAGGGCTCGCTGGTCATCAGCATCCGGTTGGCGCGCTCCAGCCGCGAACGGCGCACCTCCTTGCGCGATTGGGCGAGCAGGATCAGCATGCGCACCACGCCAGCCGCGAAGCCGCCCTGGGTCATGCGATCGAGCGCATCCTGCACCGCGCTCAGGGTGCGCAGGTCCTCTGACCGTGCGTCACTGATGCGCCGCGTGTGAGTATGCCCGATGGCCTGGACCGCTGGTGCCGCCCAGACCTGATGAAAGGTCCATTCCATCCCCGCGTTCTGCAGGTCGCGGACACCGTTCCACCATTGGGTGACGGCGGTCACACTACAGCGCTCCAGCAATCGCCAGGGGTTGTCGTCGCTGGCCGGCCGGCGTGCTGCGCGCACCTGCTCGGCGAGACCCGCTACCGGTTGCATCAGCGGATTGCGGTCGCTCTGCAGCCAGCGCGGCAGCCGCATCGGGCCGAGGTGCGCCAAGGCGTCGGCACTGGCCTGACTGGTCATCCCGCGCACCAGCGGGCGCAAGGTCAGGTCGTAGACCTCGGCTGCCAGCTCTGAGCACCGGGCCACCGCGCCAAAGGGCAGGTCCGCATCGTCGCTGCCGCATTCAGCCATCATCTCGGTGATGCTGCGCGGGGCGAAGGCGACCTTGAAGACCTTGTCGATTCCGCCCCCGGCCTGTTCGGTGATCTGCATCTCGTAGAGGCCGGGCGCCAAGGCCTCAATCGCCTTCAAGGTCGAGACGATCTGTTCGTGCTCCTTATTCGCCACCGAGGAGGAGACGAAGATGCCCAGATGTCCAACATGCTCGTGTAGGGTATAGACGATTCGTTGGCCGCGGGCCCGGATCTCTTCCACATCGCGGTAATGATCGGCGATCCAGCCCAGCGCCTGCAGCGGCGGTGTAATGTTATCGCCATGGGAGGCGAAGAGCACGATCGGGGCGTTGATCGTGCGCAGATCGATGTGCTTGCCCGCGTCCAATCGGGCACTGCCGCGCCCGAGGCGATTGCCGACGAACAGATTCTCGACGATCCACTCGATCTCCGCCGGGGTCATGTAGAAGAAGCTGCTCCACCAGCGCTCGAACTCCAAGAATCGCTCGGCCTCGCTGTCGATGTTCGCCCAGAGGTCGGCGTATTTGGTCCACCAGGTCAGGGTCGGACTGAGCCGCTCGAAGTTGAAGACCAGATGGGCGCCATCGAAGCGGCCGTTGCCCAGGTCCGACAACAGCCGCACCGTGGTCGCCCCGCCGACCAGCCCGCTCAGGTAGCGCAGGCCAGGCTGCCCGCGCTGCCCGGCCCAGTAGGAAAGCGGCGCGCCGTTGGCCACCACCGGTCCGGTGATGTCGGGGTTGGTCGCGGCGAGCAGCATCGCCGCCCAACCGCCCTGGCAATTGCCGATGACCACGGGCTTGGGGGCGTCCGGATGCAGCCGGCGCACCCTGCGCACGAACTCGGCCTCGGCCGCGGCGACGTCGGCCAGGGTCTGGCCAGGCACGGGCAGGCGGGTAAAGGTGAGGAAATAGGTAGGATGCCCCTGATGGATCGCGGCGCCGACCTCGCTCTCGTGTTTGAAGCCGCCGATGCCAGACCCATGCCCGGCACGGGGATCGATGATCACATAGGGGCGCCCATCCTCGCGCACCGCGACCCCAGCCGGCGGCACGATCCGCACCAGGGAATAGTTGACTGGTCGCGGCAACTCGCGGCCATCGAGCACCAGGCGATGGTCCCAGTTCAGGATGGTCCGCGTGTGGCCCTCCTCGTGCTCGACGAAGGCATTGCCACGGCGGCGCAGCACATCGGCGAAGAGCATCGCGCGCTGGCCGCTGTCGAGCAGATAGTCGATCCAGCACGGCCCGGCCGCTGCCGTCAGCAGCCCCACCGCAGCCTCGCCCCAGGCGGCTTGATCTTGGCGCAGATTCGCCGCATGACTGGTCAGGGCCGCCTGCGCATGGCAGTGGATGATCTCGGCGAGGGCGCGCGCGTACTCGACGCCTGCGCCGCGCTCGCGATCCAGGGTGTCGGCCGCCTGCCGGGTGGTATCGGCGATGCAACTGGTCCAGGCACTGGGGCCGAGGGCTTCGGCAAACGGAGACATGGTGGTACCTGCGAGAGGGGTCGTGGAGTAATAGCGGCCTTCGGTCCTAAGGAATGGGGCATCTGGCTCACCGCTCGCGGTGGCGGCTGGCTGCTCGTGGGGGGAGATCCGCCGGGGCCGGCTGTCCGCGTGCTCGGCAACCGGCGGATCAACCGGCCGCCTCGTTACCGACCGATTGCGCACCCACCGGCCAGACGCCATCGGCCGCGGTCACGACGCGCCGATAGAGTATCGCAGCGACCAGCGCGGTAAAGGGCGCCACCGTTATCAGCCCGAAGCTGCCGACCAGGATATTGAGGACCTCGGCGGCCACGAACGGGGCATTGAGGACATTGGCTGCCGGTAGCCCTTTCGCGATGAACAGCAGGAACATGCTGATGTGGCTGCTGGAATAGGCGAGCAGCAGGGTCGTGGTCATGGTCCCGACCACCGCCTTGCCGACCCGCAGTCCGGCCGCAAGATGGGCGAGGAAGCCGATCTCGGGTTGGCCTTGCTTGATCTCGTCCATGCTCGCGGCGATGTCCATCGCCAGATCCATCACCGCCCCGGAACAGGCGATGAAAACGCTGGCGACGAAGATATCGGTCAGGCGCAGGTTGTAATAGCCGGCATAGAGCAGGCCCTCGGCAAAGGGCCGCACCGCCCCGTGCAGCCGGAAGGCGTCTGCGAACCAGACGGCAAGCGCGCAGGTCAGCAGGATGCCAAGCATGGACCCGAGGAAGGTGGCGAGGCCGCGGCGGTTCAGTCCGCCCACCGAAAAGGTCACCACCGCGGTGATGATCGCGACCAGCACCAGCCCGGTCGGGATCGGTGCCCAGCCTAGCAGCAGGAGCGGGAAGTAGAGCTTCCACAAGAGCAGCGCCGCGAATACAAACGACAGTGCCGCCTTCAGCCCGGTGATCCCGGCCACCAGCGCTAGCAACAGGATGAACAAGGCGATCAGGGCCGCCTGCAGATGCAGCCGGTAATGACCGCGGACCATGCCGTTGCCTGGGGTACCATCGGCCAGGTCGTATTCCACCAGGACCAGGCTGCCAACCTCGTAGAACTCATCGAACTCGAGCTTGCCGCTCAGCATATTGGTGATAAAGAGTTCGGCCCCGCGGTGCGGGCCGCTGCGCAATTGGACGGTCAGCGACTGCGGTTCGGTCTGGACGATGAGATTGGTACGGACCTGCGAATTATCGACGGCGGTGACCAGTCCCCGAGCATGCCGGCCGACCTGCTGGGCACTGGTCGGGGCGAGATCGATGAACAGCAGCAGGAGCGAAAGCCCGGCGATGATCAGGGCAAAGGTCCATTGTCGACGAAGGGGAGACATACGGGTTGGCAACCGTGGTTGGCAAGGGAGACTCGAGTTGGGGGTGACAGCGAAAAAAAGGCCGGGCATCCTGCCCGGCCGTCTAGGCTTGCAACATGGGTGACTGCCAGCGCGGGCCGCGGTGTCAAGATACACTGCCAGGCCCGCCCCGGGCGATATCGACCAGCTAGTCGCGGTACACCGGTAGTTCCGGCAGGCGCATGATCTGCGCCAACCGCTTGGCGATGTCGGTATTGTCGTAGAAGCCGTTGAAGTAATCGGCCCCGCGCCCCTCGGCAAAGACCGGCACCGGCACCCCGGTATGGGCATAGGAGGTCCAGCCGATACTGGCCCGCTCGTTCAGGATATGGGTGAGGGTCACGATGATCGGCTCATAGCCACCGTAGAGGAACTGATTCTCGGCACTGCTATTGCTGTTCTGCCGCACCATGGACATGTCATAGGCATCCTCGAGCTTCTGCCGCTGGAACGCGTTGAGTTGGTTCCAGTGCAGCCCGAAGGCCTTGCGGAGCAGATCGAGCATGTCCTGGTTGCTGGCCAGATTGTCCGGCTGGGTCCAGTCGTAACCCGCTTGATAGGCAGCCTTGTGCGCGGCCCAGTCATTGGCCTGGATGTACTCGAAGCTGTGGGTCTGACCCAGCAGCCGGTCATAGTAGGCGGTATAGGCCGTGGTGGCATGGCCGACGGTCATGCCGCCGGTCTCGTGATCACCGGTCACCACCACCAGGGTGTCGTTCGGATGTTGGCGCAGGAACTCCAGGGCCTTGCCCACTGCCGCATCGAAGTCGAGCATGTCACCGATGGTCGCCATCGCATCGTTGGCATGGCAGGACCAGTCGATCTTGCCGCCCTCGACCATCAGGAAGAAGCCTTGCCGATGCCGGCCGTTGCCATAGAGGCTGGCGATGGCGACCTCGGTCAGCTCGGCAAGCGAGAGGTTTTCCTCTGGCTGGTCGATCGCATAGGGCATCGCGGTACCGGCCAGCACCGGGTTGATCGCGACCACCTTGTCGAGGGGCTGGGTCGCCAGCGCGAGGATATCCTCCTTGTTATTGAGGATGGTATAGCCGTTGGCCTCCAGCAGGTTCCAGATGTTGTTCGCGGTATCTCCACCGCTGCCGTTGTGGGTTGCGCGCAGGATGCCGCCACCGCCGAAGAAATGGTAGCCGCTCTCGGCCATCTGCGTGCCGATGTTGTTGGTGAGCCCACGGCTGGTCACGCTCGAGTAATAGGCTGCCGGGGTCGCATGATTGAGCGGCACGCTGGAGATGATGCCGACCTTGCGGCCCTGCTCGTAGGCCAGCTCGCCGATGCTCTTAACGCTGCGGATGCGGTCCTGGTCCATGCCGATCACGCCGCTTCTGGTCTTGATGCCGCTGGCAAAGGCGGTCGCAGACGAGGCCGAATCGGTCATCAGCGCGAACGAGTCAAAGGTGGTCTGCATGCCCGCGTTGGACATCTTGGACATGTTGAGCCGGTTTTCCGGCTGCAGCAGATCCTCGGCGACCCGGGCCGAGCCGCCGTTGATGGTGGTCAGGTAGGCCTCGGTGGTCTGGATCTGCGCGCTGGCCATGCCGTCGCCGAGCAGGAAGATCACGTACCTGGGGGCTCGTCCTGGCGGCAGCATGACCGGGGGGGCTGCACGCGCGAGGCCTGGCGCGGCCTGGGTGCCGGTACTGGCGAGGAGGCTGGTGCCGAGGGACAGCACGAGGGCGCATAGGCCCAGTAGCAGGGAGCGGCGCCGGACGCCGGCGGAGATCAGGGTATTGGTCAGGGGTTGCATCATGGCTCTGCCTTACAGCTTGCGGTGAATGGCTAGCCGGAGGCCCCGCGCCGCACCCGGATGACCGCTTGGTGCAGCGACCTGCGCCGATGCATCCAACCGTTCGAGCAACGCGTCACCCAGCACCGACTCGCTCGCGAGTGCCGCCGATGGGGCCACACGAGCGGGTCTGATGGGAGTGCCGCTGGCACTGGGGCGTCCTACTGTGGTGGCATGCCCGCCGCGCAATGCGAGTCGCCACCGCGGGCCGCCCGATAGGCTGCCAGGTGATCGGCCGATCCCCTGACGGTACCCATGCAGGCGGCGCGGGTAAGACTAGCCAAAGTGCGTTGCGGTCCGGTTACCGGCTCCGGAACTTTCACTGACCATTTCGTGAAGGCCGGTTCGGGCTTGATCCTGATCGCCAAACCGTGCTGTCGAGCATTTACAAGCTGGTGTCGCGCGAGCGCCTTCGGGGATCTCATCCGCTGGCGCAAATTCGGCATCCGGCCCTGCTCCATGCACCGCGACTAGGATGTCTGCGTACTCGCCGGCAACCCGCTGGACGAGACCAGCATCCAGGCCAGGGCCTGTCGGTGCGGTGCTGGTCGAAGAGGTGGTCGTCCTGTGCTTAAGGCGCCTCAGCCAGCGCTGCCAGCACCGCCTGGCCGAGGGCCAGGCCGCCATCGTTGCAGGGGACCTGGCGGTGGCTCAGGACCTGCAGCCCGCTGTCCTGCAGGTCGGCCAGCAGGGCCTCGAACAGGGTCCGATTCTGGAACACGCCGCCGGAGAGGGCCACCGTCTCGATCCCCTCGGCGCGGGCAGCCTGGCGCAGCCAGGCCCCGAGTGCGGTCGCGAGCCCGGCATGGAAGCGTGCCGCGATCGTGCCGGCCGGCACCCCGGCGGCGAGATCATCGAGGAGCGCCGTCCACATCGGCGCCGGGTCCAGCACCAGGCGCTCGGCCCGTGGGCGGATCGCGAACGGATAGCCGGGACCGGCAGGACCGGCCTGGCGCGCCGCGGTCTCCAGTTCGATCGCGGCTTGACCCTCGTAGGCGATGCCGTCGAAGCAGATGTCCAGCGCGGCAGCGACGGCATCGAACAGGCGCCCGGCCGAGGTACTGGCCGGGGCACCCAAGCCGCGGGCGCACATCTGCTCCAGCACCCCCAGTGGCCGTGCCGCCAGCGCCTGCAGTGGGCGCAGGTGCCCCCAACGCGCGCGCGCGGCGGCCCAGCCGAGACAGGTCGCGAGCTGGGCATAGAGATTGCGCCAGGGGGCGCGGATCGCCTGCTGGCCGCCGGGCAGGGGGACCGGGCGCAGATGGCCGAGGCGCCGCCAGTGGCGGTAGTCGCCGCGCAGCAGTTCGCCACCCCAGACGGTGCCGTCGCCGCCATCGCCGAGCCCGTCGAGGATCAGCCCTAGCACCGGACCGCTGGCCGCCGGCCAGCCGTTATCCGCCAGCACCGAGGCCAGATGGGCGGCATGGTGCTGCACCGGGATCAGCGGCACCCCCCAGGCCGCGGCCAGGGCCTGGCCGACCTGGGTGGAGCGATAGTCCGGATGGCGGTCCACCGCGATGCGCGCCGGGCGCAGTGCGAAAAGGTCCAAGTAGAGTTCGATGGTGCGCTCGAAGGCGCGCGCGGTGACGGCGTCCTCGAGGTCACCCAGATGCTGCGACAGGATCACCTGGCCGTCTTTGAGCAGGCCGATGCAGTTCTTCAGTTCCCCACCCAGGGCCAGCACCGGCGGCAGCGCCGGCAGGTCCGCCGGCAGCAGCAGCGGCGCCGGCGCCAGACCGCGGGCGCGGCGCAGCCAGCGCGGCGTCCCGGCCAGCACCCGCCCGACCGAGTCATCCACCCGGTTGACGATCTCGCGATCGTGCAGCAGCCAGGCGTCGGCGATCCCGGCCAGGCTCGACCAGGCCTCCGTGTTGTCGATGCACTGGGGCTCGTCGCTGCGGTTACCGCTGGTCATCACCAGCGGGCGCTCCCAGTCTGCGAGCAGCAGCAGATGCAGCGGGCTGTAGGGCAGCATCCAACCCAGGCTGGCCTGGCCCGGGGCCACCGCCGGGGCGATGGCAGCGGCACCGGCCGGGTCAGCCGGCGGAAGCCGGTCCAGCAGCACCACCGGGGCCACCGGGGATTGCAGCAGGGCCGCCTCCGGCGGCTGCACCTGACCGTAGCGGCGGATCACCGCTAGGTCGCGCGCCATCAGCGCAAACGGCTTGGCCGCGCGCCGTTTGCGCTGGCGCAGGGCGGCTACCGCGGCCGCGTCGGTGGCATCGCAGGCGAGATGGAACCCGCCGATCCCCTTGATCGCGAGGATCTGGCCGGCGCCGAGCAGGCGGCTGGCGGCGGCGATCGCATCCACCGCGCCGAGGTCCGCCGGGGCCGGTTCGCTGCCATCCGCCAGCCGCAGCCAGACCCGCGGGCCGCAGTCGCCACAGGCATTGGGCTGGGCATGGAAGCGCCGGTCGGCCGGATCGGCATATTCGGCGGCGCAGGCGGCGCACAGCGGGAATACCGCCATGCTGGTGTTGGCACGATCGTAGGGGATGGCGCGGACGATGCTGAGCCGCGGCCCGCAATGGGTGCAGTTGGTAAAGGGATAGCGGTAACGACGGTGGTCGGGATCGGCGATCTCGGCGGCGCAGGCGGCACAGGTGGCCGCGTCCGGGACCACTCCGGTGCGCACCGTTCCACCCGCGCTGGGGATGATCGCAAAGTCGGCCGGGGGCGCCCCCGCGATCGGGCTGGCCTCGACGGCATCGATGCGCGCGAGCGGTGGGCACTGCTCGCGCAGCGCCATCCCGAAGGCGGCGATGCGCGCTGCTGGCCCCCAGAGCCGAATCAGCACCCCAGCGCCATCGTTGCGCACGTCGCCCTGCAGTTCGAGGTCGCGGGCCAGACGCCAGACCGTCGGCCGAAAGCCGACCCCCTGCACCAGTCCGCGCACGCGCAGCGCGGTGCCCGGGGCACTGCTCGCGGTGGCGGTCGAGGATTGCGGGGTCATGGCCCGTGCATGGTGCCAGATCCGGCGGCGGCGTTAACCCGGCCGCTGATCGGGCGGTGCGGCGGCACGCTCGCGCTCACGCCGCAAGCGCCGCAGCGCTGCGAGTTGCCAGAAGCAGAACGCAAAGGCAGAACCAAAGAAGATGAGGGCCTGCAGGGCCTTGAAGGTGGCGTAGTCCATCGGCGAGACCGGGTGGCTGTTTAGGCAACGGGCAGGGTGTGAGTCAGGCGTCCCGCGCGCGGGACGCCTGCGGCGTGACAGAGATCGTGACCGCCCGCGCGGGGCTCAACGCTGGTGCCGCCGCGGGTATTGGCGGGTTGATCCCATTCCTGACGTCACCGCCGCGTTCGTGTCCGCGCGGAGTCTGCTACTCTGGCGGTTTGTCCGGGGCTGGGCCTCCGTTCAGCGGCGTGCCGGGTCCGCTCGTGCCGGCGATCAGGCGGACAGCTGACCCCCGCGGCCGACTCTCCAGGCTGGCCCGGACAGCGGGCCCCAACGCTGGCCTTGCGGCCGGCCGCTGGCGTCGGGTCTGTGGCGCCCGCGCGCGGGCGGGCTCCAGATCGAACCCCCGGAGCGAACCCCCGGATCGAACCCCAGGATCGAACCTCGTGAGCGAGTATAAGCACACCCTGAACCTGCCCCAGACCGGCTTTCCGATGAAGGCCAATCTGGCCCAGCGCGAGCCGGAGATGCTCAAGCGCTGGGCCGCCGCCGATCTCTATCAGCAGATCCGGGCCGCGCGCGCCGGGGCGCCGACCTTTATCCTGCACGATGGTCCGCCCTATGCGAATGGCGATATCCATATCGGCCATGCCGTCAATAAGGTGCTCAAGGACATCATCATCAAGGCGCGCACCCTCGACGGGCTCGATGCCCCCTATGTGCCGGGCTGGGACTGTCACGGGCTGCCGATCGAATTGCAGGTGGAGAAGAAGCAGGGCAAACCAGGGCAGCGCCTGAGCGCCACCCAGTTTCGCCAGGCCTGTCGCGACTATGCCGCCCGCCAGGTGGACGGCCAGTGCCGGGACTTCCAGCGTCTGGGGGTGCTTGGGGATTGGGAGCGGCCCTACCTGACCATGGACTACCGCTGCGAGGCGGACATCGTCCGCGCCCTCGGGCGCATCATCGCCAATGGCCATCTGCAGCAGGGGGCCAAGCCGGTCCACTGGTGCGTCGATTGCGGCTCGGCCCTGGCCGAGGCCGAGGTGGAATACCTGGACAAGGAGTCCATCGCCATCGATGTCCGCTTTCCCGTGCTCGACAGCGAGGCCTTGTTGGCCCGCTGTCACGCGGCCCCCATCGATCATGGCAGTGGTCCGGTCTCGCTGGTGATCTGGACCACGACCCCATGGACCTTGCCCGCCAATCAGGCGGTGGCGCTCAATCCCGAACTGGAATATGCCCTGGTGCAGGTGGACGGACCCCATGGCCGCGAGCGCCTGCTGGTGGCCGAGGGGCTATTGCGCGACACCATGGACCGGTGGGACATCGACACCCATCGGGTCGTCGCCTATGGCCGCGGCGATGCCTTTGCGGGACTCAAGCTGCGCCATCCGTTCTACGACCGGGAGGTGCCGGTCATCCTCGGCGAGCATGTCACCCTCGAGGCCGGCACCGGGGCCGTGCACACCGCCCCCGGGCACGGTCTGGAGGATTACATCGTCGGCATGCGCTATGACCTGCCGGTGGATAATCCGGTGGATGGGACCGGCCACTTCGTCGCTGGTACCCCGCTGTTTGCCGGCATGAGCGTCTTCGATGCCAACGAGCGCGTGGTGGAGACCCTGAAGGCGCGCGGCGCCCTGTTGCTGGCGCAGCGGTTTCGCCACAGCTATCCCCATTGCTGGCGGCACAAGACGCCGGTGATCTTTCGCGCGACGCCGCAATGGTTCATCGACATGGATCAGGCCGGCCTGCGCGCGACCGCGCTCGCCGAGATCGTCCGGGTGCGCTGGATGCCGGATTGGGGGCAGTCGCGCATCGATGGCATGGTGCGTAATCGCCCGGACTGGTGCATCTCGCGGCAACGCACCTGGGGGGTGCCGATCCCGCTGCTGGTGCACAAGGAGACCGGCGCCCTGCATCCGCGCACGCCGGAATTGATCGAGCAGGTGGCGCAGCGCATCGAGGCGCAGGGCATCGAGGCCTGGTTCCAATTGCATCCGGCCGACCTGCTCGATGCCGATGAGGGCGCCGCGTATCGCAAGGTGCAGGATACCTTGGATGTCTGGTTCGATTCCGGCGTCACCCATGCGTGCGTACTGGAGCAGCGCGCCGGGCTGACGGCCCCCGCTGATCTCTATCTGGAGGGTTCCGATCAGCATCGCGGCTGGTTTCAGTCGAGCCTGCTCACCGCGGTGGCCATGCATGGGCAGGCCCCCTACCGGCAGGTGTTGACCCATGGCTTCACCGTCGATCAGCACGGCCGCAAGATGTCCAAGACCGAGGGCAATGTGGTCAGCCCGCAGGCGGTGATGAAGACGCTGGGGGCGGACATCATCCGGCTGTGGGTGGCGGGTGCGGATTATCGCGGCGAGATGGCCGTCTCCGACCAGATTCTGACCCGCACCGCCGATGCCTATCGGCGCATCCGCAATACCGCCCGCTTCCTGCTGGCCAATCTCAATGGCTTCGATCCGGCGCACAATCTGATCGCCCCGGCCGAGATGATTGCGCTCGACCGCTGGGCGGTGGATCGCGCCTGGCACCTGCAGCAAGAGATCATCGCGGCCTATCGCGACTATCAGTTCCATCTGATCGTGCAGCGCCTGCACAACTTCTGCGTCGTCGATCTGGGCGGCTTCTACCTAGATGTGATCAAGGACCGGCAGTACACCACCGGTGCCGACAGCCTGCCGAGGCGTTCCTGTCAGAGCGCGATGTATCACATCATCGAGGCGATGAGCCGCTGGCTGGCGCCGGTGCTGTCGTTCACCGCCGACGAGATCTGGCAGTACCTGCCCGGCCAGCGCGACCCCTCGGTCTTCACTGCCACCTGGTATGCAGGCCTGGTGCCACTGGCCGCCGAAGAGACCTACGACCGCGCCTTCTGGGCGCGGGTGCTGGAGGTGCGCGCGGCGGTGGGCAAGCAGATCGAGGCGGCGCGCACTGCCGGGCTGATCGGCGCCGCGCTGGATGCCGAGATCGACCTCTATTGCGACGAGGAATTGCACGCCCTGCTGGCGCGTCTGGAAGACGAATTGCGCTTCGTGCTGATCAGCTCCGATACGCGCGTGCTGCCCCAGGCCGCACAGCCGGCGACCGCAGTGGTCACCGAACTGCCGGGGCTGGCGGTCGCGGTGCGCCGTAGCCCCCATGCCAAGTGTCCACGCTGCTGGCAGCATCGCGCCGACATCGGCGCCGATGCCGAGCATCCGACCCTGTGCGGGCGCTGCGTGGAGAACGTCGCCGGGGCCGGCGAGGTGCGCCGCTTTGCGTGAAGGCTATGCGACCAGCAGGTGCATGCCGCGGCGCGCCGGATTGCCCGCGGACGCCGTTCGGCCAGCCCCAGCCAGCCCCGGCCAGCTAGGACCCGGCCAGCCGGCAGCGGGGCGCCGCGGCATCCGCGCCGATCATCTCATCACTTGCCTGTTGCCGGCCGAGCCGCTATCATTCGCCAGCTAAGACAAACGGCGCGGTCATGGTCAGTCCGCGATGCGCCATTCAGGTTTCCGGTCCGTTTTGAGCAGGAACCCCGTCACCGGGGTTTTTTTTGGTCCCGAAAGACCGTCCGAATGGTCCCCCGGACCCAGTCTGGGTAACACCCCCCGAAGGATCCCGGGGTCAACTTGACTGCAGGAATTCGCTGCCAAGGACAAGGACAAGAGGCTGGTGTGAAGCGCCCATCGCCGCCCGGGCACCGCCGGCTTGACTCGAGGGCAGTCCCGGTCGGTCCGCAGGCCCCGCCGCCGTTCTCGTCACCCTGGGCCGATGGCCCATTTTTTGTTTCTGTGCGACGGCGAGGGTCGCCCGACCGGGTTTCTGGCCCACTATCCATGCGCGACGACGACAATGATCTGACCAGGCTGGTGCGCTCGGTGGTCGCGCCGATGGGCTACGAGGCCCTCGGTGTCGAGCATCGGCAGCGCCCGGGCGGCAGCGCCTTGCTGCGGGTCTATATCGATCATCCCGACGGGATCGGGCTGGAGGACTGCGAGGCGGTGAGCCGGCAGTTGAGCGCGGCGCTGGATGTGGCCGACCCGATCCCCGGCCACTACGACCTGGAGGTGTCCTCGCCTGGGCTGGATCGGCCGCTGTTCACGCCGACGCAGATCGCCCACCAGGTTGGCAACCGTGCCCGCTTTCGCCTGGCGGTCAAACACGACGGCCGGCGGCGGTTCGATGGTGAGATCCTGGCCGTCGATGTCCAGCAGGTCCGTCTGCTGGTGGATGGCGAGCAGATCGCATTGCCGCTGGATCAGATCGAAAGCGCCCGCCTCGTGCCGACATGGTAACCCCGCGGCCGGTCAGCGGCGGTCGGCATGGCCCTGTTCAACCCTTATTCGGCGCAGACCCCGGGATACAGCATCATGAGTAAAGAGATCCTGATGGTGGTCGAGGCCGTCTCGAACGAGAAGGACGTCCCCAAGGACATCATCTTCGAGGCCATCGAGGCGGCCCTGGCCTCGGCCACCCGCAAGAAACACGGCGGCGACATCGATGCGCGTGTGGTCATCAATCGCGAGACCGGCGCCTACGACACCTTTCGTCGCTGGGAGGTGGTCGCCGATCAGGACGGCCAGCCACTGGAGGCGCCGGAGCGCCAGATCACCCTGTCCGCGGCACAGGAACTGGAGCCCGGCCGGCAGCTCGGTGACTTCATCGAGGAGCAGATCGAATCCGTGCTGTTCGGGCGCATTGCTGCCCAGACCGCCAAGCAGGTCATCGTCCAGAAGGTGCGCGAGGCCGAACGCGCCAAGATCGTCGAACAATTCAAGGATCGCGAGGGCGAACTGATCACTGGCATCGTCAAGAAGGCCGAGCGCGGCACCATCGTGCTCGATCTTGGCGGCAACGCCGAGGCCCTGATCCCGCGCGATCAGGTCATCGCCCGCGAGACCGTGCGCCCCGGCGACCGCCTGCGTGGCCTGCTCTACGAGGTGCGCTCCGAACCCAAGGGGCCGCAGTTGTTCGTCAGTCGCACCGCGCCGCAATTGCTGATCGAGCTGTTCAAGCTGGAGGTGCCCGAGGTTGGCGAGGGCACCATCGAGATCGTCGCCGCCGCTCGCGACCCCGGCCTGCGGGCCAAGATCGCCGTGCGCACAAAAGACCAGCGCATCGATCCAGTCGGCGCCTGCGTCGGCATGCGCGGCTCGCGGGTGCAGGCGGTCTCCAATGAACTGTTCGGCGAACGCGTGGACATCATCCCCTGGGACGATAATCCGGCCCAGTTCGTGATCAATGCCATGTCGCCGGCCGATGTCGTCTCCATCGTCATCGACGAGGAGGCACGCAGCATGGATGTCGCCGTTAAGGAGGAAAACCTGGCCCAGGCCATCGGCCGCAGCGGCCAGAACGTCCGGCTCGCCAGCCAGCTCACCGGCTGGACCCTGGACGTGATGAGCGAAGAGGCGGCTGCGGCCAAGAGCGAGGAGGAGGGCCAGCGGCTCATCGCCAGCTTTATGGAACAGCTCCAGATCGATGAGAACGTCGCCTCGGTACTGGCCGACGAGGGCTTCACCAACATCGAGGAGATCGCCTACGTGCCGGTCGCCGAATTGCAGGCGATCGCTGAGTTCGATGATGAACTGGTGGAGATCCTGCGCCAGCGGGCGCGGGATGCCCTGGCCGCCCGTGCCCGCGAGCAGGGCGAGGATCCCGAGGCCGAACCTGCCGATGACCTGCTCGGCATGGAGGGAATGGACGAGGCGCTGGCCTTCCGGCTGGCCCGTCGCGGTGTACTCACCATGGATGACCTGGCCGAGCAGTCGGTCGATGAACTGATGGGGATCGAGGGCATGGATGCTGAGCGGGCCGCTCAACTGATCATGCAGGCGCGCGCGCCCTGGTTCGCCGGGTCGGAGCAGGACTAGTCTGGGGAGGTGTCCATGAGTAGCGAAGTCACGGTCAAGCAGTTAGCGACCACGGTCGGCATTCCGGTCGAGCGTCTGCTTGCCCAGCTTAACGAGGCTGGCATCCAGGCTGGGGCCGAGGATGCAACCATCACCGAGCAGGAGAAGCTCCAACTGCTGGGCTACCTGCGCCGCAGCCATGCCCGCAAGGAGGCCGAGGCTAGCTCCGCTCCCGGCGCCGCCGCCGCGGGCAGCGGCGCGGCTGCGAGCGACCCGGCTGGCACCGCCCGGCGCAAGCCCGCTGCCGTCGCTGGCGGCGAGGCGCGCGCCCCTAAGAGCGGCGCACGCCCTGGCGTCGGGCGTTCCGGCGTTAGCGGTCGCGGCCAGCCCGGCGCGAGCGCGCGCCCCGCCAAGACCGTGAACGTCGAGGTGCGCCGGAAGCGCAGCCTGGGCGGGCGCGACAGCGACGGCGGCGCGCGGCGTCCTGAGCCTCCGCGCGGTGACCCGGGTCGCCAGACTGGCGCACGCAGCCAGTCCCCGGCTCCGGCGCGCCGTGGCGGCCTGCAGCGCTCGCCTATGGACGACCAGCGCCGGCGCAGTGAGCTGGAGGCACGCCGCGCCGAGGAAGAGGGCCGGCGGCTGGCCGAGCAGGAGGAACAGGAACGCCGCCGCAAGGAGGAGGACGCCCGGCGTGCCGAGGAAGAGGTACGCCGCAAGGCCGAGGAAGAGGCGCGCCGCGAGGCCGAATTGCTGCGCCAGCAGGAGGCTGCCGCGGCGGGTGAGGTGGGTGTTGTCGACGAGGATGGCGAGCTGGCGCTGACCGAGGAACCGGATGCCGCCGAGCGCGAGGAGCGCAAGCGCAGCGCGAAGAAGCATCCAGAGCGGACCCAGGACAAGGAGCGCGAGAAGGAGAAAGAGCGCGAGAAGGACAAGAAAGCGGCCAAGCCGGCCCGCAAAGACAGCGGTCGCGCGCGGTTGATCGGTGGCGAGGCCGATCTGGAAGACGGCGCCGAGGGCATCATCTCGCGACCGTCCGTGCGTCGGCGCAAGAAGTCGGCCAAGCCCCAGTTGCAGGACAAGCACGGCTTCCAGCGTCCCACCGCGCCGGTGGTCCGCGAGGTCGAGGTGCCCGAGTCGATCACGGTCGGCGAACTCGCCGCGCGGATGTCGGTGAAGGCGGGGCAGGTGATCAGGGAGCTGATCAAGCAGGGCATGATGGTCACCATCAATCAGGCCCTCGATCGCGATACCGCCATGCTGCTGGTGGAGGACATGGGCCACAAGGCCATTGCCGCCAAGCAAGAGGATGCCGAGGATACCTTGCTGGCCTTCCTGGAGCGGGAGAGCGACACGGCCGAGCGCCAGCCGCGTCCGCCAGTGGTCACCATCATGGGCCACGTGGACCACGGCAAGACCTCACTGCTCGATCATATCCGCCGGACCAAGGTGGCGGCCGGAGAGGCCGGCGGCATCACCCAGCACATCGGTGCCTATCATGTCGAGACCGAGCGCGGCACTGTCTCCTTTCTGGATACCCCGGGTCACGCTGCCTTCTCAGCGATGCGCGCGCGCGGGGCGCAGGTCACCGACATCGTCATCCTGGTGGTGGCCGCGGACGACGGCGTGATGCCGCAGACCATCGAGGCGATCCAGCACGCGCGCGCCTCCAAGGTGCCGCTGATCGTGGCCGTCAATAAGATGGACAAGCCCGACGCCAATCCCGATCGGGTCATGCAAGAACTCTCCCAGCACGAGGTCATGGTCGAGGAATGGGGCGGCGATACCATGATGGTCAAGGTCTCGGCTAAGGCCGGTACCGGCATCGATGAACTGCTCGATGCCATCCTGGTCCAGGCCGAGATCCTGGAGCTGACCGCGCCGGTGACCGGCTCGGCCCATGGCGCTATCGTCGAGTCCAGCCTGGAAAAGGGGCGCGGCCCAGTGGCGACGGTCCTGGTGCAATCCGGCACCCTGCAGGTGGGCGACACGATTGTCAGTGGCCGCGAGTACGGTCGCGTGCGTGCCATGTTCGACGAGAATGGGCAGCCGGTGAAGAGCGCCGGGCCGTCGATCCCGGTGCAGGTGCTTGGTCTCTCCGGCGCCCCCAATGCTGGCGACGATGTCATCGTGGTGGCAGATGAAAAGAAGGCGCGCGAGGTGGCCGAACTGCGCCAGACGCGCGAGCGTCAGTCGCGTATCGACGAGCAGCGCGGGGCCAGCCTGGACCAGCTCTTCTCTCAGTTCAAGGAAGGAGAACTGAAGAGCGTCAACATCATCCTCAAGGCCGATGTGCAAGGCAGCGTCGAGGCCCTGCGCGAGGCCCTGCTCAAGCTCACCAACGACGAGGTCAAGGTCAGTATCATCGCCTCCGGGGTGGGTGGTATCACCGAGTCCGACGCCAATCTGGCGGTCACCTCCAATGCCATCTTGCTCGGTTTCAATGTCCGCGCCGATGCTGCTGCTCGTCGGGTGGTGGAGGAAAAGGGCCTGGACCTGCGCTACTACTCGGTCATCTACGAGTTGATCGATGATGTCAAGCAGGCCATCTCTGGTCTGCTCAGCCCGGTGGTCACCGAGGAGATCATTGGGCTGGCCGAGGTCCGTGATGTCTTCCGCTCATCGAAGTTCGGCGCCATCGCTGGCTGCATCGTGATGGACGGTGTGGTGCGCCGCAACAGCCCGATCCGGGTGCTGCGCAACAACGTGGTGGTCTTCGAGGGTGCGCTGGAGTCGCTACGCCGATTCAAGGATGACGTCTCCGATGTGCGCGCCGGGACTGAATGCGGCATCGGGGTCAAGAACTACAACGATGTGCAACCCGGCGATCAGATCGAGGTCTTCGAGCGCACCGAACGGGCGCGGGTGCTCTGATGTGGGAGCGGCATTCGCGCCCCACCGCGCCGTTCGGGGGCCGGCGATGAGCCGCGCCCCGACCCGCGAGTTCGACCGTAGTGAGCGCATCGGTGCCGAACTGCTGCGGGAACTCACCCGCATCCTGCAACGTGGGGTCAAGGACCCGCGGCTCGGCGACATCACGCTGCAGGAGGTGCGCGTCAGTCGGGATCTGGCCCATGCCAAGGTCTTCTTCACCTGCTTTCCGCTCGACAGCGACCATGCCGCCCAGGCGCGCCTGCTGAACGGTCCGCTGGCGGGCTTCCTGCGGCACGAATTGAGCCGCGGCACGCGGCTGCGCACGATGCCGGAACTGCGCTTCGTCCATGACGAATCGATCCTGCGCGGGGAGCGGCTGGCGGCCCTGATCGAACAGGCCAATCAGCCCATGGCCACCACCGCTGCGGCGGACTCCGCGTCCGGGGCGGCGGCGGTGCCGCCGGAGTTGGCGTCGCAGTCGGATCCAGCCCCGGAACCAGTCCCGGAACCGGGCCGGCAGCCCTGATTCGACTCCTTTCACAGCACCTCGGGGCGCCAGGCTTCAGGCGGGCGCCACGGTTAACCAAGCAGCTTTCAGTATGGGTAGAAGACGCAGCCGCGGGCGGGCGGTCAATGGCATCCTGTTGCTGGATAAGCCTCTGGGGTTGTCCTCCAATCATGCACTGCAACAGGTCAAGCGCCGCTTCGATGCCGCCAAGGCCGGCCATACCGGCAGTCTGGACCCGCTTGCGACTGGACTACTGCCGCTGTGCTTCGGGCACAGCACCAAGTTCTCGGCCTTTCTGCTCGACGCGGATAAGCGCTACCTGGTGCGCGTGCGCCTGGGCGTGCGCACCGAGACCGCCGACGCCGAGGGCGAGGTGGTGGCGACGGCCCCTACCGATCATGTCACCGCGGCGGCGGTGCGCGAGGTGCTGGTTGGCTTCGTCGGCAGCATCGAGCAATTGCCCCCCATGTATTCTGCGGTCAAGCATCAGGGACAGCGCCTGTATCGCCTGGCCCGGGCCGGCCAAGAGGTCGTGCGTGCACCGCGCCGGATTCAGATCTACGCATTGGAGCTGCTCGGGCTCGACCTGCCCGACCTCGAGATCATGGTGCATTGCTCCAAGGGAACCTATGTGCGCACCCTAGCCGAGGATATCGGCGCGCAACTCGGTTGTGGGGGCCATGTCGCCGCGCTGCGCCGCACCGCGGTCGGCCCCTATGTGGAAGGGAGCAGCCGGTTCATCGAGATGGCGACCATCGAGGCCGCCGCCGAACAGGGCAGCGCAGCCCTCGATGCCCTGCTGCTGCCGCTCGACAGTATGCTGGACCATTGTGCGCCGCTGCGCCTGTCGGCCGATGCCGCGTTCTACCTGGGCCAGGGGCAGCCGGTGCTGATCCCTCAGGCCCCGACTGCCGGCCTGGTGCGACTGTACGATGTGTCCGGGCATTTCCTGGGCATCGGCGAGATCCTCGACGATGGCCGGGTCCAGCCCAAACGGCTGATCTGAGCATCGGCGCGGCCCGCACCCGCACCGGCGCCAATCCGATCGCAAGCTGATCGCGACCCGATGCCGAACTGCCCGCGTCCCGGGTGCGACTGGTCGCCAACGCAAACCTGGACCGCCTCCCTGAGGTCATTGTTGGGGAGGTTGCCGGTGCCAGCCACCGGCCTGGTCCCAGCCCCGGCGCCATTGGTGGCGCCTTCTCACCCCAGTCCGGAGATTAAGCAATGACAATGACCGCCGAAGAAAAGCGCCGCATCGTTGAGGAACATGCGCGCGGCACCAACGATACCGGTTCGCCGGAGGTCCAGGTCGCGCTGCTGACCGCGCGCATCAAGCAACTCACCGGCCACTTCACCGAGCACAAGCACGATCATCATTCCCGCCGCGGGTTGGTACGCATGGTCAACGCCCGGCGCAAGCTGCTGGACTATCTCAGGCGCAAGGATCTCGATCGCTATCGGGCCTTGATCCAGACCCTCGGTCTGCGCCGCTGACGGCAGCTTGCCCCGGTGCCGGTTCCGGCGCAGGCCCCGGCGCCGGTCGCCGGCACCGGCCCTGGGCATACGCCTACCTGGAGGACTCACACAGTGACCCCTATCCGCAAGAGCTTTGCTTTCGGTGACCAGACCGTCACCATCGAAACCGGCGAGATCGCCCGCCAGGCCGACGGCGCGGTATTGATCAATGTCGATGACACTGTCGTACTGGTCACCGTGGTGGTGGACAAGCGCGCCACGGCGATGAAAGACTTTCTGCCGCTGACCGTCGATTATCAGGAAAAGACCTACGCCGCCGGGCGCATTCCCGGCGGCTTTTTTCGGCGTGAAGGCCGCCCCAGCGAGAGCGAGATTCTGACCTCGCGCCTGATCGACCGCCCGATCCGCCCCCTGTTCGCCGAGGGCTTCGGCCGCGAGGTGCAGATCATCGCCACGGTGAAATCGCTGAACCCGGCGGTGAATCCCGAGGTGCCGGCCCTGCTCGGCGCCTCCGCCGCCCTGTCGATTGCTGGTGTGCCCTTTAATGGCCCGGTGGGCGCTGCCCGCGTCGGCTATAAGAACGGCCAATACATCCTCAATCCAGCGGTGATCGGTCTGAGTCCTGACAGCGATCTCGATCTCATCGTCGCCGGCACCGAGAGCGCGGTGCTGATGGTGGAATCCGAGGCTCGCGGCCTGTCTGAGGAGGTCATGCTCGGCGCCGTGCTATTCGGGCATGAACAGATGCAGGTGGCCATCCGGACCATCCGCGAACTCGCTGCCGAGGTTAACAAGGCACCGCTTCCCTGGACCCCGCCGGTGCGCGACCCGGCCCTGACCGATGCCGTCGCCGCCTATGGCGAGCGCCTCGGCGAGGCCTATCGCATTCAGGACAAGATGGCCCGTCACGATGCGCTCGATGCGATCCGCACCGAACTCTACCAGCAACTCTGCGGGGAAGACTCGGCCTGGGCTCAGCCGCAGGTCTATGCCGAGGTCGAGCGCCTGGAGAGCAGCATCGTGCGCGGTCGCATCATCGATGGCGAGCCGCGCATCGATGGTCGCGATACCGAGACGGTGCGGGCTATTGGTATCCGCGTCGGCGTGCTGCCGCGCACCCATGGCTCGGCCCTGTTCACCCGCGGCGAGACCCAAGCCCTGGTCGTCACCACGCTGGGGACCGAGCGCGACAGCCAGATTATCGACGCCCTGGAGGGGGAGCGCCGCGAGCCCTTTATGCTGCACTACAATTTCCCGCCCTTCTGCGTCGGCGAGGTGGGCCGGGTCGGCAGCCCCAGGCGCCGCGAGATCGGCCATGGCCGCCTAGCCAAGCGCGGCGTGCTGGCGTCGATGCCGAGCCCCGAGGAGTTCCCCTATTCGGTGCGGGTGGTCTCGGAGATCACCGAATCCAACGGCTCCAGCTCCATGGCCAGCGTCTGCGGGACCAGTCTGTCGCTGATGGATGCCGGGGTGCCGATCAAGGCCCCGGTGGCCGGGGTGGCGATGGGCCTGATCAAGGAAGGCGATCGCTTCGCGGTGCTCACCGACATCCTGGGCGATGAGGACCATCTCGGCGATATGGACTTCAAGGTGGCCGGGACCACCACCGGTATCAATGCCTTGCAGATGGACATCAAGATCGACGGTATCACCCGCGAGATCATGGAGCAGGCGCTGGCGCAGGCCAAGGCCGGGCGTTTGCACATCCTCGGCGAGATGAACCGGGTCATTGACCGCCATCGCGCCGAGATGTCCGAGCATGCCCCGCGGATCATCGAGTTCAAGATCCATCCGGAGAAGATCCGCGATGTCATCGGCAAGGGCGGCTCGGTGATTCGTGCCATTACTGAAGAGACCGGCGCTACCATCGATATCAACGATAATGGCGTGGTCAAGATCTTCTCGGTGCAAAAGAGCGCCGGCGAGGAGGCCAAGAAGCGGATTCGGCTGATCACCGCCGATGTCGAGGTCGGCAAGGTCTATGAGGGCCGGGTGGCCCGACTGATGGACTTCGGTGCCTTCGTCACCATTCTACCTGGGCGCGATGGACTGGTGCATATCAGCCAGATCAGCGAGGAGCGGGTGCAGTCAGTCAGCGACAAGCTCACCGAGGGCGATGTCGTCAAGGTGAAGGTGCTGGAGGTGGACAAGCAGGGCCGCATCCGCCTGAGCATGAAAGCGGTCACCGACGAGGAGCGCGTCTCCGTGAACTGAGCGTCGCTCGACCTTCGGCGCTGGCGCCCTAACAGGGGCGCCGGCCCAGGGGGGGACGCCAGGGCAATCGCATCAACGTCGGCTAATATTCGAAGCGCCGGATGGAGGGTTGACCGCAAGGTCGGAGGTGGCTCGAAGAGGAGTTTCTCCAGGTACGCGTC
>REDK01000051.1 GCA_007693535.1 Chromatiaceae bacterium | reverse complement strand
GAGTGTGCAGCGGTCGGCTTCAGCCTTGGTGACGCGAATCGTTTTCACGACGGATAGGTTGACGTGACCGGCCTGCACGTTCGCAACGCGGAGATACGGGTATTCGCGCAGTGCTTGGCCCGTGTAGTCCTTACCGAGCGTTATACCTGACTGGATTGCGCAGACGCCTTTCAGTGGCATCACCTCCCAATGCTGCGGAATGTCGCCGAGCCAGGGGATGCCGGAGGGTTTGAGGGGGACGGAGGGCTCGAGGCCGCAGGTGACGGCGCGGTGGATGATGGCCTGCTTCTGCTCGTTGAGCAGCGCGATCACCTTCCGCTTCGCCCGGATCGCCTGCTCCAG
Source organism: Chromatiaceae bacterium (assembly GCA_007693535.1). Classification (GTDB taxonomy): domain Bacteria; phylum Pseudomonadota; class Gammaproteobacteria; order Chromatiales; family Chromatiaceae; genus Lamprobacter. Next base: position 5,679 of record REDK01000051.1, on the reverse strand, counting down.
CCGCCCGTTCGCCCAGTCCAGAAACCGCACAATCGCCGCTTGCTCGGTGGGCGGGGGGAGCGGGATTGGTAGGTTGCCGCAGAACTGCCAATCGGCACGCGGCATTTTCGCGCCGAAGGTTGATCCGTTGATAACGTCAATTGTGTGCTTCGCTCGAAGCTGATATTCCAAGTACGCCGAACTCACCGCCTTATCGGCAGGGCGCAGTACAAAGAATTCTCCTGCGCACACGCCGTCGTTGCTAATGCGGGTAACCTTGGCCAAGTACGGGCGCAACTTCCCGAACAGCACGTCACCTTGTCTGAAGCGCTTGACTTGTCCCGTAAAGAGGTTCGAACCCAACTGGGGACGAGCCTTGCCAGTCCAACTCTCAACGTGCTCCAACGCGATGTAGACCTCGTCGGAACTCATTTCCAAAGTCTGTTCGATGACGTTCATAACGGACGATTTCATCCGCCGAACGTCCCAATGCCCCGGCACCTGCCCGATCCACGGCAACCCCGACTCCTTGTACTCCGCATACGGCTTCAGGTCGGCGATCATGGCTGGCCTTCCTGTTCATCGCTGTCCCAGCGTTCGCGATACGCATGGATGTAGTCGACGGTGGCGGCGGGGTCGATGTCCCAATAGTGACGACAGAGCTTCTTGTACAGTTCCAGCACGGGTTCGTGGCCGCAGAAGGCGAGCAGGCCATCGAGCGTCTGCTCGATATGCTGGGTATCGCGGGAGCCGGCGCGCAGGATGTCATCGACAACCGGGAGGTATTGTTGCGCAGCCCGCCGCTGAAGATCCCGCATACTGCCGGCGAGGGCGCGGATCGCCTGCATGGCGTCGTGGTCGATCATGCCTGTTCCTCCGAGCCCGTGAGCCGTCTGGCGGCCTGCTCGCGCGCGTGTTCGATGGCCTGATGCAGCCGCTCGCGCAGCAGGGGCAATGGCGGCAACTCGGTGAGGTACTCGGAGATCCGGATGGATCTGGCGTCCAGCTCCAGCAGTTCCACCGGCTCGGCATCAGCACCGGCGCAGAGGATGAGTCTGATCGGGGCTTCCTCACCGGGGGCGCGTTCGTGCTTGTCCAGCCAGCTATTCATGGCTCGATACCGCAATCGTCGCCACGTTCGGCTTCGAGGTCGCATACCCGGTCGAAAATGACCGTCGCGATGTGCGCACAAGCCGCTTTTACGGTCGGCCAGTCGTGCCAGCGGCGATCGAGGCCCTTGTATTCGGCGAGCTCGGTTTCCTCCAGATCGTAGGGCAGCGGATTGGCAAGCTGCACCTGCAACTGTTGCAGCGGGGATTCTCCGCTGTCCTGCCGATAGAGTCGGTCAAACGATTCCAACGCGGCGGCAATCCCCTCATCACCGATGTGATCCGCCAGCGCCACGAAATCGAGATAGTCTCGCGTGGCGTTGCGCTTCAGGATCAACACGCCCTTGATGCGCAGAATCTCACGCTCGCTCGGCACTGTGATGTGCTCGCCGTGGTAATCCATGATCACCGTCTCCAGCGGCTCATCGCGGATCAACTGGCGCACGCCGGTTTCGATGCCGTCGAGACTGCCGAGGATCTGCACCGGGCGTTGCACCCGGGCCGTTTTCCATCCCGCCACAGACTCGAGCTGGGCCAGCACGTCATCGAAGCGGTGACGCAGGTCTGTGAGCACATGGTCGGCGTCATGTGAGAAACGATGTTCGGCATAGATCGCGGAGGCCGTCCCGCCGACCAGCACGGCCTCTGGCAGGATGCGTTGGAGCCGGGCCGCCGACGACAGCACGAGTTCCCAATCAGGAAGCGGGGCGGTGTTCTCGGACATAGTGCATCCAGAAGTGATGACGTTGGGCGTAAGGGTCCGCGGTGTACGGGGCGCAGACCCGCTCGACCTTGTCCAGCAGCGAGCGGTCTGCCAAAACGGCCCGCCGCAGGGCGGCCCAGTCCTGCCAACGACCGCGCGAGATCACGTCGTCGATGGCGGCGAGGGTGAAACGCTGGTGATTGAGGTGTCGATGGAGCATGGCTGTCAAGACCCATTGCCGATGGTTATGATCTGGGCGCCGGCGAACGTTTTATTCATTTTTCCCGATCTCTCCTCAACAACCCATCCAGCAATCCCTCGGCTTCCTTCTCGATGGCGAGGATGTCGGCGCTGATCTCCTCCGTCCCCTCGAAGAGACCGGGTTGCGGCAGCCCCGATTCCCTGCATTCCGCACACGGCTTGAGATCGTCAATCATGGCTCATCCTCCTCGGAGAGCCCGGGCGGCCATTGCGTAACGGTATTGCGGTAGGCCTGCTTGGCATGGGTCGGAGTATCGGGGAACCGCCGTTCGAGCTGGCCCGCCTTGACCATCGGCGAGAGGTGTCGGTCGGTCAGATTAGCGGGCAGGATGTTGAGCCAGCGGGCCAGTTCGGCTGGTGTCGTCCAATCACGCCGGGCACAGATCGTTGCGATGACCGCCCGCAGCCGCTCTTGGCGGGGACGAGCGCCAAGCTGTCCGATGGCGGTGAGAATGTCCGGGGCCAGCTCCCCTCGATCCGCGTCGCGCTCCCCTCGATCCGGGGCCAGGTCCCCTCGATCCGCAAGACGACGATTTGGAATGAGTCCCCAATGCCACAGCAGCCCCGACCCCTTGTACTCCGCATACGGCTTGAGGTCGGCGATCATCACAGCGTCTCGAACCACTGTTTGATCTTTAGCGCCATGAGTTTTCGGCGTGCTTCCAGAAAGTCGTCGTAGTTGGGAATTTCTCCCTCGAGCAGCGATTCGGGCAGACAGTGCATACGCAGATTGGCGCGCATTACCTCATGGGTGGTGATGCCGCCGTATCTCTTGTCGCCGCCGTTACATTGCTCGGCCAGTTCCTTGAAATAAACCTCCGGTGCCTTGCTGCCGATGGCAATGTTGATCTCGCTTTGGGCCAATACGAAGTTGGCGATCTGGTTATAGCGCCCGCGCCCGAGTTTGAGATCGTCTTTGAGATGTTTCTTGGGATAGACATGATGCACGTCGCTGCGATTGAGGAGCAGATCAAGCGCGCTGATGTCGCGCGATAAAAAGCCTTTATCGCCCAGCTTTACCTGCGCGGCCTGATAGGCCAGGAAATAGGGGCTCTTGCCGGACGAAGTGTTCATCAGTTGCGGCAGCATTCCGGTCCAGAAGGTGTCGGCCAGTTCCGTGGCGATGACGGCCTCGACGTGCGGCACCAGTCCGCGCGTCTCGATTTGACGGCTATCCAGGTCAAACGCGGTTTCGGGGTTGCCTGCGTAGCGTCCGCTGAGGATGGACATAGCGTACCAGCGTCGCACCAGACGTTCCAGATCATCAGCGGGCAGGTTCTCCGCTCGGCCACGGAGATAAATGATGTAGGCGAAGTTGACCGCGTTCTTGCCGCCAATCAGGCTGCTGGTAACGAAACCCGCCGAGCGCAGGATCATTGTGACGCGCTCAAAGTGCGTCTGGTTGATGAAGTTCAATATCCCCTGCTTGAGCTTGCCGAATGAGGACTCGGCTATCGCCTCCTCGTACTGCTTGGTCTCAAAGTTGCGCCCCGAGAGCAGCGCCACCAGGTCCTGGAGCTTGCCGCGCCCGAACTCCGTTGTGAATGCAACGCGCAGCATGTCTGTGTAAGTCGGGTCGTAGATATCGTCGTTGACGTCCTTGAGCCACTTCATCTTGGGCAGGAACTCGGAAGCGGCGAATGTCCTGTCACCTTTTTCGATGCGGGGCAGGAATTCTGGGGCTACGGCAAGGTGGCAGAAGTAGTCGATGGCCTTGCGCAGCAGGTTGCCACCATAGTTTTCATTGGCGGCGATCTTGGACATGGCGAAGTCGGCTTGTGAGAGTTCGGCCCCTGCGGAATTCACACGGATGAAAATCTCGGTGACGGTTTCGATGTCGAGATCCTCGGCCAGTTCGATCAGGCCGACGTGGTTGTTGATGATCTTGCCGAGCTTCTGCAAGACCTTGCCAACCCGCTTGCGGTCCGCTTCGGGGTTCTTCTCCGCGTAGGTTTCCGTCAGTTCGATCAAGTCCGCATCGGGTGAGAAAACGTCGGCGATATCCTTGATCCAAGCAACATCCTTGCTGATCGCCGGGTTCGCCACCTCGAATTTCTCCGTCAGCGGGTGGAAGGCGATACGGATGCGAACGGTTTCATAGTCCTTGGTCAGGACTTCGCGTCCCAGCAGCCCGGCCATCAGTGCAGTGACGCGCTGTTGCCCGTCGATAAGGATGCGTTTACCGGCTGATGGGGTCCCGTCCTTGAGCTTCACGGTCGGGTTGCGCCAGGCAATCAGGTAACCGACCGGGTAACCCTGATATAGCGAGTCGAGCAGGTTGCGGACTTTGGTGGCATCCCAGACGAAGGGGCGCTGTATCTCGGGGATGGCGATTTCCCCGGATTTGATCCAGGTGAGCAGGGTTTCAATAGGGTGCGGGGTAACGGAGTATCGTTGCGTTGACATGGTTAGTGGCTCCCTTTCAACAACCCATCCAGCAGCCCCTCGGCTTCCTTCTCGATGGCGAGGATGTCGGCGCTGATCTCCTCCAGCGTGCGCAGGGGCTGCGGCTGGTAGAAGTGCCGGGTGAAGCTGACCTCGTAGCCGATCCTGGTGGCCTCTGCCTTGATCCAGGCATCCGGTGTGTAGGGCAGCACCTCACGGCGGATGAAGGCCAATATCCCATCGTTCTCTGGGCCGCCGTCCTCCAGCAACGGCACCTGCTCGGTGTCGCGCAGGTCGGCATCGGGCTCGTACTCGACGACAAACCCCTCACCCCCGATCCCTCTCCCAGCGGTAGAGGGGAGCGGGAACGGGCCGTGCAGCGGGTCAGGCTTGGCCTTGCCGGGTTTGTGCACCTTGGCGATGACGGGCGGCGCGGACTCGTCGCGCCAGCTCACGGCCTTGAGGATCTGCTTGCGGTCAGCCGCGGCGAGCTTGATGCCGGCGCGCTTGAGGGCGGCCTCCACGCGGTCACGGAACAGATTGTGGTCTTCGAACAGCGCCTCGCCCAGCGCCGCGCGTAGCTTTGTAGCGACTTCCACCAGGCGGCCGTCGCGCTCCCAGGTCTTGGGATCGAGCAGCTTCTTGCGTTTCTTTTCGGGCACGCCCTTCCGGGTGCCGCCCTCCGCTTCGTCGTCGTCCTCATCCTCGTCGGAGCCCCACTCGGCCAGTCGTTGTTCCAGCGCAGTTGAGACCTTGGCGAAGCGGGTGAAGAGGTCATCGCCAAACTCCTCATAGAGCGTCGCGCGGATGTCCTCGTCGCCGGAGGTGAAGCGCAACGTCTCGATGGCCTTGAGGGTGAGCTGGCTGTGCAAGCGCAGCGGGCGCTCGACGGTGACCTTCCAGTAACCGAAGGCGGCATTGGGGAAGATCTTGGACTCCGGCGTCTCCTGGAAGTCGAGGAAGCTGCGGCTGATGCGCTCGATGTCCTCCGGCGAGAGTTCGCAGTTCTTCTTGCCCAGATTCTTGCGCAGCGGCTTGAACCACTGGCTGGCGTCGATGAGCTGCACCTGGCCCTTGCGGTGGGCGGGCTTGCGGTTGGACAGCACCCAGACGTAGGTGGCGATGCCGGTGTTGTAGAAGAGGTTGAGCGGCAGCGCGACGATGGCCTCCAGCCAGTCGTTCTCGATGATCCAGCGGCGGATGTTGCTCTCGCCCTGGCCGGCGTCGCCGGTGAAGAGCGAG
>REDK01000160.1 GCA_007693535.1 Chromatiaceae bacterium | reverse complement strand
CTTGCAACTATAACCAAACAGGGAAAAGTCCGATTCCAGCTGAAGCGGAGCAGATTCGGCGCGAATGCGCGGGCTACGTTGCCAGTCAATGGCTTCCGGAGGTAACCGGGGGCTGCACCGTGGCCGGTGTCCGCGCTGAGAACCTCGAACAGATGACCTTCGCGGACGCGAGCATCGATGTCCACATCACCCAAGACGTCCTGGAACATGTGTTCGATCCGGCGGCCGCCTTCAAAGAGATCGCGCGCACGCTGAAGCCAGGCGGTGTGCATGTGTTTACCGTGCCGCTGGTGAGGCGCTTTGCGGCATCCGAGCGCCGCGCCAGACTCGACCGCGACGGCCATGTCGTCCATCTGCTCGCCGAACAGTACCACGGCAATCCCGTGGGGGATGGCCGGTCCCTGGTCACCATCGACTGGGGCTATGACATCTGCGACCACATTGCCCGCGCCAGTGGGCTGCATACACAGATCATCGTGATCGACGACATCTCGCAGGGCATCCGGGCGAGACTCAACGAGGTGCTGGTGACCTTCAAGCCGGTGGGGGAGCCCAGCCTCCTCTGAAGATCCCCTTGCAGCCCTCCGGCCGGCGATCCCGGCGGCAGCCAGCGTGCCTCTGCCAGCACCCGCCCGCGCCAGACCGCCTTAGCCGCTGCGCGCGTGCCGACGGTCGCCGTCCCCGGCGCTGGCGCCGCTGGCAGCACGCGCCGGGGGGTGCTGGTGGAAACGCTGGACTTGCTGCCAAACCGCCGGCGCCTTCGAGCCGGTGATGATGACCACCAGGTCGCCCGGCGCCGCCGCGAGGAGGGCCTCAGCGATCGCGTTGTGCAGATCCGGGATGACGATCACCGCCTCCGCTGGGGCCCCCGCGGCGACCAGAACCGCGGCGACCGTGCGGGCGCTCCTCCCGTCGGTCCCTGCCGCCGCGTCAGCGGCGTCGGCGGCGTCGCGGCAGATGAATCGATCGAAGCGCGCTGCGATGATTCCCATGGCGGCCCGCAAGTCGGCCTCCCGCGGCGTCTGTCGCGTCCAGTAGACGACGATGTGCCGACGTCCGCGGATGGGCAAGCGGTCGATGAATTCGCAGAGGGCCGCCATGCCATGCGGATTGTGGGCATAATCCAAGATCACGGTGAAGGGCAGCCCATCGACGATATTCAGCCGGCCAGGGGTGTCCTCGATGGATGAGGAGAACCCCTCCAGCGCTGCCTGGATGATCGGGATGGGCACCCCCAGCCCATGGGCCAGCGCAGCCGCGAACATCGCGTTGTCGATGTTGTGTCTGGCCGCGGAACCATGGGTCGCGGGCACCCGATTCGTCGCCACGATGGGCTGATCGCCGTCCCGGCTGCGCAGCGTGATGACCGGACCAGCCTGCGCCCCAACCAGGACGACGGCCAGGCCTCCCGCTGCCAGGTGGGCAGCGAGATGATCCGCAGCGCCGTCCCTGGCAACCAGGTAGATGGGCTTGGCCTTCACGAACGGGCGCATCGCCAGGCACCTCGGATCATCCCCGTTCAAGACGACACAACGCTCCGCGCTTTCCACCACCAGCCGCTTCAATGTCGCCAGTTGCTCCAGGGTCAGGATCCCTTCCTCGTCCAGGTGATCCGAGGCGACATTGGTGCACGCCGCGACATCGCAGCGGTCGAACGCCAGGCCCTGGCGGACCAGCGTGCCGCGGGAGGTTTCCAAGACGGCACAGTCGACGTCCGGTTGCAAAAAGACCGTCAGCGCGCCCGCGATGCCGCTGAAGGTCCCCTCTTTCCGACGCTGACCCTGGACGTAGACGCCATCGGTACAGGCCAGGCCCACCCGATGGCCCGCCGCCTGCAGGATTCTGGCCAGCATCCGCGAGGTGGTCGTCTTGCCGTTGGTACCGGTGATGGCGCAGATCGGTATCCGCGCCTGGCCCGCCCTGGGAAACAATGCGGCCAGGAACTGCCGGGCCGCCGTCATTGGCACCCGCTCTCCGGCGAGGGTGTAATCCGCCAAATCGGGCACGGGATCGACGGCAGTCACGGCCCCACCGCTGGCTTCCAGCGACACCGCTGCGTCCGCGGTCACCAGCTCGACGGCCGCCAGCGGTAAGCCGAAGCAACCGCAGGCCGAAACGGCCGCTGCCTTGACCGCCGCGCACAGCCGATCCGGATCGAATCTAGCCGCTGCCTCAGAACCCCCGCACGCTTCAGCCGGCCGCCCCGGCCAACGGGTCGCCGCGATCACCGCTTGGCCAACCACCAGCAGTCGATAGGTATGGCCGGGCACATACCGCTCGATCACCACCTGACGAATCCCCGCGGCGGCCAGCCGCGCATAGGCCTCGGCGACCGCGGGCGCCCCGGACAGGGCGCCGCTGGCAGTTGCCCCGGCCCCCCGAGCCGCCGGCTTGACGACGACCGGATAACCGATGCGTGTCGCGACGCGCACAGCGCGGCTCGCCCGATTGATGTGGCGCAGCTCCGGGTCTCGCGTGGGGACCGGCACACCCGCCCTGCGCAGGCCGTCGTGGCATGCCTGGCGGTCGTTAAGGGTTGCGTAGGTCAGGGTGGATACCCGGTCGGTGGCCGTCCCGCGCAGCCGGACGCCGTGCAGACCCCAGCCGAGTAGCAGATCCCTCGCGAGGGCAGGACCAGGGGCAGGTGGTTGGCCACCGAAAGGCCAGCGATCGAGTTCGACCACAGGAATACCGCGCTCCCTGGCCGCGGCCATGAGCGCTGCCGAGGCGGCCGGGGTGCGGCGGCTTGCGGCAAAGTCCCGCAATGCGCGCAACGCCGTCGCCAGGTCACCACTCGGTTCCGCGCGGGCCTCGTCGCCGCCGTACACCGCCAGCAGCCGATCCACAGCGCGCACGGCCCACTCGCCGGCGCGACGCCCGGTCTCCACGTCCTCACAGGCAATCAGGAGTTCCAGGCCGCAATCCGCGCCGGTGGCAACCACCTGGTGGGACACCGACCCCGCTTCTCCCAGCGACCCCAGCACCTGCTCGACGGCGGTGACGAGCAGCATCCCGAGGCGGTGGCCGGGGGCATCGCCCTGGCAGACCTGCCAGCGCGCGGGCGCCCCATCGCCGTCGCGATCGACATCCCCAGGCGCAAGCATCTCGCGCAGATGGGCTAGGCAGGCGTGCGTCTGCTGGAGGCCGGAAGTCTCCGCGCGCGGGTCGACATCCAGGCACAGATAGGCGATCGGCCCTTCGCCGTGGAGACTGCGTCCAAAATACGCCCTGGATCGCCGGGTTGCTAGCATGGTCGAGGCGGCGCGCGTCTCACATCCCCGTCGCCAGCCTTCGGTGCTCGCGCAGCGCCTCATTGACGGTCAGCGGCGTGCCGGTCACCGCGCTGGCCTGCTGCGTGACTGCGCCAGTCTCGTCGATCTCCAGCGCCGGTGGATCGGCGGGGACTCCCGCCGCGTCGATACTTGCCGACAGGGTCTCGACATCCTCTCGCAGTTGACCGAAAACACCCTGCCCGAATGGGGTGAAACGCGCGTGCGCCTCCAGTTCGGCGAGCGCCGCCCGGAGTTGGCCGCTGAACCGCCGCAGACGCTCCGCGGCATAGGCGTGGTCGGCCGGTGCGATCCCCTCAGCGCCGAACACCCGCAGCCAAAACCGTCCGACCGCGATGAACACATACAGCCCATGCAGGAGACCCCGTGCCGGGCGCGGGTCCTGGCGCCAGGGTGAATAACAGCGCTCGGCATCGGGGCGATCTTCCAGGCCATCCTCCAATAAGAGATGCGCGTCCTCGATGGCAAACAGCCGGTCGTGGTGCACCTCGTGGATGATCCGGTCGGCCATCTCCAGCGGGTGGGGAATCAAGCTCAGGACCATCGCCCCCGGCAGCGCCGAGAAGGTAGTGTTGCTGTATTCGCCAGCGGGGCCCTTGGGCGCGATGACCTGGATCTCCTCCGCCAGCAAGCGAAACGTCCAGGGATCATGGGCCGCGATATGACCGATGGCCTGGTCGATGACCACCGCCGCCCGGTGCAGCCAGTGCCGGGACATGGCAAGGGCCGGTGCGGCCTCGGCCAGGCCGAGCCCCGCCAGCGCCTCCGGTTGCAGCCGCAGTTGCGCCTCACCCACCTTGCACACCCGGCACTCGCGCACCGCCATCCCCGCGGGACCGATTGCGCCGGGCGCCAATGGCACATCGAATGCCTGACCGGCAGCATGCCCCCGCAGCCGCCGGTCGGCCAGTCCCTCCAGGTCGATGCTGCCGGTACCGTCCAGGGTCCATCGCGTGCCGGGAATCGCGCCGGGGAGCTGGACGGTCAGTGCCGCCGTCCAGACCAAGTCGCGACCGAAGGCCGCGGCGGCGCCGAACTCGAACCATCGGAACGCGTCCAGGTGCCGCGTCAGCGCTTGCGGGAGGCCGTCCGCGGCCTGCGCGCGCAGAGAGTCGCGCGCCAACGCGGCCGGCGCGGTGCCGTTGCAGACCGCGTCGAGCAGTTGGAAGGCAACCCGGGTCCAGTGATAGGCGCGCGGCTCGCGCCAGATCCGGGTGAATTCCTCGGCAGGGAGACGGCGCACGCGCTCGAAGCTGTCGAGAAACCGGGATTCGGACCCGCCCAGCGGCCGCCTCGCTTGCAACACGCGCGCGATGCCCGCCAGCACCGTCGCCGACTTGATGCGACGCTGGTCGTAGATGTCCGTCTCCTCCCAGAGGTACTGTGCCGCACTCTCGCGGCGGCGCCGCTGGAGCGGGGTCACGCGCTCGGCGCGCGCCGGTGAACTCGGCTGGGCACCTGGCCGGTGGTCGGTGAATTCTCGATGACGGAGTTGGGTCTGGTGCTGAGCGATCCGCTCGCCAGAGGGGCCGACGCCCTGGAAGTATTCTCGCTGCCAGCCTTGGCGTGACTGCTCGCTGAACGGATTCAGCAGCCCCTTGTTGAAGGCCGCACGGCCGTCGCTCCACTGGCGAAACCGGGCTGCCAATGCCGGCTCGTCGGAGAGCAACCGGATCTCGCCGGCGAGACCCTCGAGCAGATGGCGGTCCACCGGAATGATGCGGCAGATCGGCTCCCCCGCGGCGAACTCCACCCAGTGGGCGCGGCGGGTGAAGCGATAATTCATAGTGAAGGTGGCATGACTCCAATCGGTCTCCACCAGGCCGCTCAGCGGATAGATGCCGTCTTTGGGCGAATTCGGAGGGCCACACACGAACAGGCCGACGCCGGGCGGGGTGCGAAACAGATAGCCGATCGAGAAGGTGAGAATCGCCGCTCCAAAGTGGCCAACGGCCATCGCCGCCGCCGGGTCGGCGCTCGCGTCCAGCGGCTCGACGACCACATCCCCAGGCCGCGGGCCACCATTCCAGCGGGCGCGCAGCGCCGTGGGATTCAACACATCCCAGCCGGCTTGATTGCCGATAACCAAGGGCAGGCAGCGATCGGCGAATCGCTCGGGGGTGGCCTCCATCCAGGCCCGCTGGCGCGAGGCCCGGCGTAAGGTTGGCGGGTGTTCCGCGATGGCGTAGGCCGTGATCAGACCCGGGCGCACCGGCTCGCCCGCGCCAGACGGATCATGATCGTCCCGCCCCGGCGGCGAGGCAGCATCTGCATCGGTCAGTTTCAATGGCGGCTGGCCGCGTGGTCGTCGTGGAACGGATTTCGAGGGAGGCGCGACAATTGAGTGCCGGGAATGATCTCGACGCATCGACGGCCGATACGCATCCGGGTGACGGTCCGGCGGGTGATCGCCAGGCGCGGATTGGGCAGTCGGTCGACAGCGGCGATCCGCCCTGCCGCCGGCCCGGTGGCCGGCGGACGCCCAACTCGCTACTTATTGGATAGGCGGTCCGGGAGGGACCGGCTTGATGACCCCAGACGCCGCAAAGTCGCTGCCCCAGACCGGCTCTTCGGTCTCCGAGAGTTCGCCGGTCAGCCGCTCGGCGACCCGCTCGGTCAGGTCGCTATCCAGGATCTCATCAAGATCGAGTTGCTTGGTTGCCATCTCGCCTAATCCTCGTATTGAGAAGTCGAATACCCAGCGAGATGCTAGACTAAAGCGCAGTCTGGGGTCAGTCAACAGGCAGGCGCGAGCAAGGCGCAACGCCGTTCGGGCGGTCGCGCCGACCTTGGGGCACGCTCCGGGCAGGCCGTTCGGCTGCGGCACCCCGTATCGCGGCCGCCGGCGCCTGGCGCCCGATCGCGTCCCGCCGGGGCAGCGCCCGCAGCGATCATGTACTGCAGTGAGGAGCGCGCGCATTGAGCACTGTCTGCGACCTCGTGGTGTCGGCCGAGAACACCTGCTACATGGCCTGGCAGTGCATGCTGTTCTGGCATTCCTGTCGGACCCACCTCGGGCGCGACCCGATCTTCGTCGTCCATGGCGACGCGGCACCCCTCGCGGCCGGCTTTGCCGAGATCGCGCGTCATGGCGGCCAGATCCAGCGTGCCCCCAATTTTCGCGACAGCGGTTCCGACCGCAGTCCGAGCTACCCGCCCAGAAACGCGATCCATTCCCTGGCCCTGGTCCGCAGCGATGCCGACTGCCTCGCGCTGTTCGACCCGGACATGCTCTTCCTGCGGCCAATCGACTTCGACGGCCTGGCACGACAGCTGGCCGCGGACGAGATCACCCTGGACCGGGTGGCCTACCTGCAGCTCGAGCGCGGCTTCCAGGAGCCCATCCGCAGCGTCTGCTACGCCACCGGGATCGACCTTGCTGCGGTGGCCCAGCAGGGCCTCAGTGGCGGCGTGCCCCACCTGGTCCCCAATCGGCTGCGGCAGCCCCTCTGCCGCGATTGGCTCTCGCTGACCGACCGGTGCCGCGAGGCGCTCGTCAGCGCCCACGGCGCGGAGTCCAGCGCCGCCTGGGTCGCCGTCATGTGGGGTCTGGTCCTGGCGATTCACAAGCAAGCGCTCAAGGCGAGGCTGACCGACTTCTGCATCAGCAATGCCGGCAACCCGACCTTACCCGACGCGCCGGGCACCGGGCCCGCCATGATCCATTACTGCTATTGCCACGCGAGCTGGAGCAAGCGGCGATTCTTGGGCTCGGCAGACGCCTGCGATGCGGTCTGGAACTCGACGGCGCCGGCCGGCACCGTCAATGGTGCCATTTGTCGGCAATTGGCCGATGCCGCCCGCGCCTTCGGCATCGGCTGACGGCGCCGGCGTGCGCCAGCAGGTGGCCGCTGCAGCATGCTGGCGATCCGGCCGGCCCCGGCGTAGCGAGCACCGCGGCCCCGGGCGCGTCATCGCGAGCCATGCCGATTCTCGCCGACAGGTCGGCCTGCAACGCGGTCCCCAACCTGGTCTCCAAACCGGCCTAACAGTTGGCCTTGCCGCCGCGGTCTGGAAGCGCCGCCCGCGGCGGCTAGCACGCGACCTCGTGCAGGAGGCGTGCAGCGTCGCGCGCCCGGCCCGGCCGAGCATCCAACGCCACCTCGCATGCGTGGCACAGCTCGGCGTACAGGGCGGGCGCCTGTTGGGCCAGGTAGTCAGCGATGGGCGTCAGCGCCGCTCGGGAGGCGTCCTCGTCGCGAGCGGGCAGCTTGGCCTGCGCCGACGCGAAGGGCTCGGCGCGAAAGAGTTGGCCGTGATCGCGCCCGAGGAAGGTACGGGCAATCCACTGGTTGGAGGCCCGGATCTGGTCCCTAATCTGATCCGGGATCTGACCCGGGATCTGTACCGGGATCTCTTCGCGTACCATCGGCGCCACCCCGCCAGCCGGCGCCTCCGGGTCGGGCCCTGCCGCGCCCGCTCGCCTGAGCGGATAGCCAACCAGCACGGCGCCGAGATCGCACTTGGCCTGATCGGTGAGCGGCAGCCGGTTGACGGCCAGCTTGTAGCGCAACACCGCCGGCGACAGGCCCGGATTGAGGTCATCCGACGGCAGCTCGCAGGCCGCGCTGACGGACCAGCCGATGGCGTGGTGCAGGAAATCGTCGATGATCGAGCCGCGATGGAACTGGTCGCGCTCGTAAGGGCGGACGATGATCCGATCCTGGCCCCACTCGTTCGCCCAGGCCTCGAGGAACGCGCGCCGGTAGTCCAGGATGTGGACCTTTTCCGACAGATAATCGGCGAGCGATCCGGCATACAGGCTCTTGACCTCCTGGTTGTACCGCGAGGCGATGTAATGATCCTGGGGCCGCACATAGGCGATCACGCGCACATCGAGATCCCCCCACGCGCGCCGCAACAACTGGGCGACGAATCCGTGCCATAGCAGCTCCGAGCTGATCAACACGTCGCCGTCCAAACCGGCCAGCCGCCGACCGTAGCGCGCGAGCGTCTCGGTGTCTGCGTATCGGATATAATAGGGGCGCTCCGCCTCCGGATAGATGCTGGCGCCGATGCGATGATGACAGTCGCCAACCCGGCCGATGTCCGGATAATCGAGGCCGCGGGAGGCCAACCAGACCGCGTTGCGAGCGAAGAACCACTGCAGGGCCGTGGTGCCGGTCTTCGGGGTGCCGATGTGCAGATAGAGGGTTCGCATGCTTGTTCGTTGCGCAGGCCAGTGGCTGAAGATGGCGATCACTGGGAGACCGATCACCGGGAGACCGATCACCGGGAGACCGATCACTGTGAGACCGATCACTGGGAGACCGATCACTGGGGCACCCGCCGGATGCTGCGGGCGAGCAGTGCCGATCAGGTCGTCCAGGCGCGCGATCGGCCACAACCTCGCTGCCGCACCAACCCGCCCCGCAGCCAGTATACTGGTCAGCCGCCGCGGCCGGTGGCTCGCCCCAGGGCTCCCGCACCCGCGAGCGCCCGCGGACCATTGGACCATTGTCGCGGCCCCCGCTCGGCCTCTCGTCGACGCGTTGTTGTGCCGAGGCGCCCCCGCGGTCCGATCGCGCCCTGGCACGGCGACCCGACCGAGCCGCTGGTTGCGCTTGCGCAACGGCTGCGCCAACCGGACCGCGCGGCGTGCGGATATCCCGCATCAGCAGAGATCGCCGGATCAGACGGACCGCTGCGCGACCGCAGACCCCGGCCGCATGCCGGCTGCCACAGGGTATCCTGTTGTTTTTTTTTCGCGCAGGCAGGAAAAACACCAAATCGCGCTTTGCGTGATCCCAAAACATGACCTATACTCCGCTCGACAGTCAGCGCCGCCAGCGGCGTTGACGCTGGACCCGAACGCCCTTGTGGCCCGCGGGGCAGCGTCCGGGCAAGTGTAGCGCCGGCCATACGACCAGCGGCTGAACGCGGCCCAGCGGTAGGGCCTCTGACAGAGCTTCAGTCAGGGATCAGGCGCTGAGCACGCGATAGCCAATGCGCTGGATGTCTCTGGAAACCCAACCGCAACCCACGACCAGCTCCAAACCCCACGACAGGAGACACAAGGTGAACCTCTCACGTAAAAAGCTCTACCTCGCGCTGTCCGCCGTCCTGACAGCCTCGGCCGTCGCGTCCGGCCCCGCGCTTGCCTTCTCAGTCGATGCAGATGCTAACGTAATCGTCACCGACGATCGCGGCGACGCACTGATCTTCCCCTTCTATTCAACCAACGTCGAGAAGCAGCCAGCGCCGCTGGATCGGGTCACCGGCGCACGCACGTCGTTCTCCGTGACCAACACCTCCCCCGATCGGGCGATCGCGGTGAAGATCCGCTTCCGCGAACAGGTCACCTCGCAAGAGGTCTTCGACTTCATCGTGTTCCTGTCGCCGGAAGACAAATTCGACTTCCGCGTGCGTCAAAATCATGATGTTGACGGCAACCCGACCGAAGCCCCGCGCATCTACTTCGATCGTGCTCGCAACCCAGACGGTAGTCTTTTGATTGCCAAGAGCGAGACCTCCTGTATCGCACCGCTTGGCCTCTACAACTACGACCAGGGCGTTAACCCCACCGCCAACCGGTTCCGCACGCCGGTGTACCCGATTCCTGGGGTGAATATGAGCGACCCCATTGAGGTACGGCGCGCCCTGGCAGTGGGCCATGTCGAGGTCATTGCGATGGCCGACATCACCAACGCGTTCGTTGCAGGGGCCGCGCCCGGTTCGCCGCCCGTCGCGCTTGGCCCTGCCGTGACCCACCAAGAGAACGGACTGCCGCTTGACTGCGCGGCCGCGCGGCGCGCCTTCAGCAATTTCACGAACGTGCAAACGATCGACGGAGCACTTGATGCACCGAACACCTTGATCGGCCGCATGCTGGTGACGATACCGGAGGCCGGCGTCGAAGCAGGCACCAACGCGATCACGATCAAGAACGCGTTCGAAGAAGCGCTACTGGTCCCGCAGTCGACCGAGTCCTGCATTACCAACCCGAACTCGACTTGCGATAGCCAATTCGCCTGGGATCAGCAAGCCTTCAATCATCCGCACTTCGGTACGTCGGAGAACATCGAGAATATCGAGGAGCAACTGACCGCCGACGCCCTGCAGAATGATTGGTCGCGTAACGAAGCCACCAATGTCTCGGTCGACTGGGTGGTGAGTTTCCCGACCAAGTATGTCTACTCGGACTACGCCGAATGCGGCGATGGTGTTCCGGGAAACAGACAGTGGTGCTTTGTCGGCACCGTATTGAACCCGACCGCATGGACGGGTGGGCAGGATCCGTATCCGCTGCACTGCCAGCAGACCAACATGACCGTGTGGGACTGGGACGAGTTCCGCAATAACATGGTCTCCCCTGCCAGATTCCCGGACCTGTGCAACGAAGTGAACGTCCTCCATATCCGCGAGAACAACACCTCATCGCCGCCTTCGTTGATCCAGTACGACCCCTGGCGTCCGGAGTACGTCTTCGAAAACCTGCTCGCACGTGAGCGCGGTTGGGCAGAACTGGATTTCCTGTGGGGCACGATTCCCGAAGTGCGTCAGGGGGTTGTCAACTACCAGCTCAGTTCGATGCTGAAGACCGACTGCAAAGATTGCGCTCCCACGCCGGCCGTCGCTGGACTGGCCTTCACCGTGCGCGCCACTGGCGATCCCAACGTCAACAACGGTAGCTTGACCGATCTGTCGCGGCGCAATGACGCGACGCAGAACGGCGAAGACGTCGACTAACCGGCAGCCGCCGTCGCGGCCCCACCGGATGCGGCAGCCGCGTTAAGCTAAAGCCCCCGCCTCGCGGCGGGGGCTTTTTTGTTTGGGCAGGGCAATGACCGCACCCCAGTCCAACCCCGGTGCGCGCGCAGCGGCTGCGTCAAGCACGGGCCTTACCCGCCAGGTCGCGGCTCCATCGTAAACGGATTGACCGAACCATCATGCACGCCTCCTCCTTCGAGAACATGCAGAAGTGCGTGGAGCGCTTTCTGCTCAAATCTCCGGTGTGCGAGCAATCCCTGGTGCGGGTGCTGGACGTCGGCGGCGCCAATGTCAACGGCAGCTACCGCGACCTGTTTCCAGGGGCGCAGTACGCCTATCAGACGGCCGACATCGCCGCCGAGAATGTCGATATCGTCCTCGCCGACCCCTATCACCTGCCGTTTCCGGATGACAGCATCGATCTCGTCCTCAGTGGTCAGATGCTCGAGCATTGCGAGCGCTTTTGGCTGGCCTTTGCGGAGATGGTGCGCGTGCTGGCACCAGCGGGATTCATCTTCCTGATCGCGCCCTCGGCCGGGCCGATTCACCGGTATCCAGTTGACTGTTACCGGTTCTATCCGGACGCCTTTGCAGCCCTGGCGCACGCGACCGGCTGCCGGCTCGAGGCCTGCTGGCTGGACGAACGGGGCCCCTGGCGCGACCTGGTCGGGGTGTTCCGCAAGACGCCGATGCAGTCCCGTGCGACCCCCGCCCCCGGGCTGGCGGTGGCGCCGCAGGCGCCGGTCCCCGCTGCGGGCGACCCTGCCGCCGAAGGCGTGCCAGCGGCGCCGAGCTATCTGGAGGTGCTGCAGCGGGTGCATGCGCAGTTGCAGCCATCGCTGTATCTGGAGATCGGGGTCCGCCATGGCCGCAGCCTGGCGCTGGCCAGTTGCCCGGCAATCGGTGTCGATCCGGCCCCGGACCTGCAACAGCCGCTGCCACCCGCGGTGAGCATGATCCAAGCGACGAGCGACGACTTTTTCGAACAGCACGCGCGGGACCAGTTGTCCACCGCGCCGGGGCTCGCCTTCATCGACGGTCTGCACCTGTTCGAGTACGCGCTGCGCGACTTCATGCACATCGAGCGCTGGTCCGCGCCCCACACGCTGGTGGTCGTCGACGACATCTTCCCCAATCACCCGTTGCAGGCACGCCGGGGGCGCGTGACGCGGGTCTGGTGCGGGGATGTCTGGAAGCTCTATCAGTGCCTCGCCGAGCAGCGCCCCGATCTGGTGCTGGTGCCGCTTGACAGCGCCCCCTGCGGGACCCTCCTGGTGGCCGGATTGGACCGGGACAACCGCACCCTGTGGGAGCGGTACAATCCCCTGGTGCGCCAGTACCGCGAGCAGGTCCCGGAGACCCCGCCGGAGTCGATCCTCGCCCGCACCGGGGCCTTGCCGGCGGATTGGGCCGGCCTGACCGCCTTGCTGCAGGTATTGCGGTCGGCCCGCCACCAGTCGACCCACCCCGCCCGGGTGCAGGCCGCGTTGCGGCAGGCGCTCGGCGCGGCGCCTGACCCGCTCACCGCCTAGCCACCGCCGCGCGACCCCGGACCATGCCCAGTCGATCCCGCCCTGATCTGCCGCTACTGAGCGTGGTCCTCGCCTGCTATAACATGGCGCGGGAGCTGCCGCGGACCATCCGCTCCGTCTCCGCGGACATGCAGCGGGAGATCAGCGCGGCCGATTATGAGGTCATCGTGGTCGACAATGGGTCGACTGACCCCTTCGACGTTGCGGCCTGCCGGGCCTGGATCCCCGCTCTACGCGTGATGCACTTCCCGGGCGGCAACCCGTCACCGGTGCAGGCGATCAATGCCGGGATCAGCGCGGCACGCGGCGACCTGATCGGCGTCCTCATCGATGGCGCCCGCCTTGCTTCGCCACGATTGCTCGCCTTGTCGCTGGCGGCGGCCCGACTGCATCCGCGTGCCGTCATTGGCAGCCTGGGCTTCCACCTGGGGCCGGATGAGCAGCAACGCACGGTCCCGCACGGCTACACCCAGGCCGTCGAAGATGAATTGCTGCGCTCGGTGGACTGGACCCGGGACGGCTATCGTCTGTTCGAGATCTCGAGCTTTGCCGGGTCGTCGGCGTCTGGCTGGTTCCTGCCGCTGGCGGAGACCAACGCGTTGTTCATGGCCCGGGCGCTGTGGCAGGAACTCGGCGGCTATGATCCGGCCTTTCGGCTGCCGGGCGGCGGGCTAGCCAATCTGGACATCTGGTCCCGCGCCGTGTCCCTGCCAGCGAGCCAGGTGATCGTTCTCCTCGGCGAGGGCACCTTCCACCAGGTCCACGGTGGCGTGTCCACCAACGCGCGGCGCTCGGTCTGGCCGGAACTGGCGGCGGAGTATCGACAGATTCGCGGCACCGATTTCCAGCGCCCGCGCATCGCCCCGGTCTATTGGGGCGGCGTGCCCCGGCCGGTGCTGGATAAACTGGCCTGGTCCGTCGAACAGGCCCGCGCGGCCGGCAACGGGGATGACCCCGGCTAGCGCCCCAACGCAAAGACCTCGAGACTGTCAGCGACTGCCGTTGCCATTATCGTTGTTGTCGTTGTTGTCGTTGTCGCCGTCGCCGTCGCCGTCGAAATCGAAATCGAAATCGAAATCGAAATCGCCGTGATCGTCACCGACGTCGACAACCTCCGCCCAGGTCGCTCAAGTGCCGAGCGCCACCGCTGCGTCGATGACCGCTGGCGCGGTGTACCAGCTGGCCTCGGGACTGTCGCCGCCTGGCACTCGCGACGTCGCACCAGCGCCAGGGCGCTCGGCAGCCCCCAATTGGCCCTGCCCCGGTGGCCGCGACAGCCACCTGCACCGCCCTCGCCACGGCCTTGATGGAACCCACCCCTGGACCCTGCTCGCCTCCAAACGACTCATGTCTGCCTCTGCAATCCGACCGCCCAGCCCTCCCACCGCGTCCAACCAGTGGCGCCATCTTGCTGACCGGCCTGCTGACGGGGCGCCGGGGCCGGCAGCAACCGGCCCGGGAAGCGGGTCTGGACGCACGGCCATCCTGGTCGCCGGTATGCACCGCACCGGCACCTCGGCGGTGACGCGCGCAATCAGTCTGCTGGGCGCTGAGCTGCCACGCCACCTGATGCCCGCGCTGGCGCAGAACAACGACACCGGGTTTTGGGAATCGCTGCACATCTACAGCCTCAACGAGCGGTTGCTCGCCGCGCTGGGAGCGACCTGGGACAATTGGCCACGCCTGCACCGGCTCGTGATCGATCGCGCGGTGCGCGATGCCTATCGCGACGAAGCACTCGCGGTGCTGGACCAGGAGTTCGGCCATTCCGAGCTGTTCGTCCTGAAGGATCCCCGGCTGTCTGTGCTGCTGCCCTTCTGGCAACCCGTGCTCGAGGCATTCGGCGCGCAGGTGCGCGTGGTGCTGCCCGTTCGCAGCCCCCTCGAAACGGCGGCATCCTTGCGACAACGCGACGGCTTCGATCAGCATCGTGCCATGCTGTTGTGGTTGACCTATCTGCTGCGTGGCGAGCGCGATTCACGCCAGCTCCCGCGCGTCTTCGTCCCCTATGCCGGACTGCTCAGCAATCCGGACCATTGGCTCGCCCAGATTGCGGCGCAGTTGGCGATCGTCTGGCCGCGCGACTATGCCGACGTCGCCGACGGCATCCGCGCCTTCCTGTCGCCTGGTCTCCGACACCATGTGGTTGCCGCGGACGCCACCGCGACCGACCCCCGCCTGCCGGCCTTGATTCGCACGGCTGACCGGGCCTTTGGCATGCTGCAGAGCGATCCTTACGCGGCCGTGGCCATTGCCGAACTCGATGCCCTGTCCAGTCGCTGGATGACGGAGACACCGGGCGGCGAGCATCCGCCCGGGAGCGAGGAGTCCGCTCGCCGCCTCGATGACCTGCTGCTGGAACTCACGGCCTATCAGACCCAGTTGCAGCAGATCGAAGACCGACTCGGGGCACTCGAACAACCGGCCGTGGACCCGGCAGAGGGCGCGCCCCCGCCGTTACTGCCGACGGCGCCCGAGTATCAAGCCCGGCTGCAGCAGATGGAAGACCGACTCGGGGCACTCGAACAGCAGGTCTTGGAACCGCCGGAGGGCGCGCCCGCGCCGTTGCCGCCGACGGCGGCCGACCCGCCGGGGACACGGCTGTTAGCACCCGACCCAGACCAGCACCAGAACCAGCACCGGGCGCTGCAGAGTGCGCTAGCCCAGCTCGCTGAAGCGCGTGAACTCAACCGGCGCCTGCTCCATCGGCTCAACTTCATCCAGTCGTCGACCGCGTGGGTCTTCGCGCGCCGCCTCTTCGCGCTCGAACAACGGGCCCCGGGGCTGCTCCGACTCCTGAGCAGCGGTCCGAAGCTCGCCTGGTGGGCATTCACCCTGAAGCTGCCAGATCGGCTCCGCCTGCGCCGGGAGGCGGCCCGTCTCGTCCAGGACTGCGGCTTTGACCTGCAACGTTACCTGGAATCCCACCCCGAGGTGGTGCTGCGGGGTGAGAATGCGCTGCTCCACTACCTGCTGACTGCCCAGGGCAGTCCTGCCAGTGCGGTGCCTATCACCACCCCCGCCGAGATCGGCAGCACGGCACCGTCATCCCTGGAGACCCCGTTGGCTCGCGAGATACGGGAGATCCACGAAAGCGGCCTGTTCGACTCCCGCTGGTATCGCGAGACCTATCCGGACGTCGTGATCCAGGGCATCGACCCCGTCGAAGACTACTGTTGCACCGGTTGGCGTCGCGGCAGGCATCCCAATAGCACCTTCGATACCGGCTTCTACCTGCGGCACTATCCGGATATCGCCCGCTCGGAGATCAATCCGTTTCATCACTACGTCTGCCACGGCCGGCTGGAGGGGCGGGCGATCCACCCACAGCAGGGCCGCGGCGAGACCCCGGAACCCAAGGTCCGCTTCGGGTCGTTCGACGGTGCGATCAAGCCCATCGCGTTCTACCTGCCGCAGTTTCACGTGATCCCCGAAAACGAGGAATGGTGGGGCACCGGGTTCACGGAATGGACCAACGTGCGCGCGGCAACGCCGCTGTTTGCCGGGCATGACCAACCCCGGGTGCCGCATCCGGACCTTGGCTATTACGATCTCAGCGACTGGCGCGTGTTGGATCGACAAGCACGCCTCGCCACCGCGTACGGCCTCTACGGCTTCTGTTTCTATCATTACTATTTTGCCGGCAAGCGGCTATTGGAACGGCCCGTCGATCTGCTGTTGGAGCATCCGGAAATCCCGCTGCGCTTCTGCCTGTGCTGGGCCAACGAGAACTGGACCCGCACCTGGGATGGCGGCGATGATGAGATCCTCATGGCTCAGGCCCATTCCCCCGCGGATGACCTCCGCTTCATCGATGACCTGGCACGCTATCTTGCGGACCCAAGATACATCCGCGTCGACGGCAAGGCCCTACTGCTGATCTACCGGCCCGCCCTGATCGACGACATGGCCACGACGGTCGACCGCTGGCGGCAGCGGTTGCGCGAGCGCGGCCTGGGCGAACTCCATCTGGTCTGCACCTATGGTGCCTTCGCCGATGTGACCCCGCCCGCCGACTACGGCTGTGACGCGGCCGTCGAGTTTCCGCCCAATGTCCATCTGCCCGGCCAACAATACTTCAACTATTGGTGGCGGCCGGGGTGCCAAGGCTG
The DNA here is from genome assembly GCA_007693535.1 of Chromatiaceae bacterium. Lineage (GTDB taxonomy): Bacteria > Pseudomonadota > Gammaproteobacteria > Chromatiales > Chromatiaceae > Lamprobacter. Next base: position 9,221 of record REDK01000160.1, on the reverse strand, counting down.
GCACCACAGCTATCGTCGGTTCGTGCAGGACCTGAAGCAAACGCGTGCCGCGACACCGCCGGCGTTCGCGCTGTACCGCAGTGTGATGCTGGCCTGGGACAACACGCCACGCCGCGGCACGCGCGGCACCGTCTATCGCGAGTTCTCGCCGGCGCACTATCGCGACTGGCTCGACTCGACGATCGCTGCGACCACCAAGGCACACCCCGTCGAGCACCGGCTGCTGTTCATCAACGCCTGGAACGAATGGGCGGAGGGGACCTACCTGGAGCCGGATACCCGCTATGGCTATCGCTTGCTCAATGAAACGGCACGCGCCCTCAAGGGGATACCATGCGGTCGGCCGCTGCCACTGGTGTCGGTCCTCGTCCCCAATTACAACCATGCGCGCTTCCTGCGGCAGCGCCTGCACAGCATCTATCAGCAGTCCTACCAGAATATCGAGGTGCTACTGCTGGACGATTGCTCGTCCGATGAGAGCCGGGCGATCCTGGACGAATTCGCGCAGGCCCATCCCGACATCACCACCCGTTACTACAACGACAGCAACTCGGGCAGCGTGTTCCGACAGTGGCGCCACGGGCTGGCGCAGAGCCGCGGGGATTTGGTATGGATCGCCGAGAGCGACGACTTCTGCGATCTCGACTTTCTAGACCGACTGGTCGCGTGCTTTGAAGACGAGGCCGTGATGTTGGCATACTGCCGCCACGAGTTCGTCGACGACGACGGCGCCATCAAGCCCGGTCTCTTCGATCTCTACGTCGGCGCCCTCGACGGGCAAAAATGGCATGCCTCCTACGTCAATAGCGCACACCATGAGGTCGCGAGCGCCCTCGGCATTCGGAATACCATCCCCAACGTCAGCGGCTGCCTGTTCCGGCGGCCGCTGGATCTTGCGCTCCTGGACGACCCACGCTGGCTGAGTATGCGAATTGCCGGCGACTGGTTGTTCTATCTGGAGGTCATTCGCGGCGGTAAGCTCGCCTATTCCGTCGAGACGACCAACTACTTCCGTTTCCACGCTGCAAACACCTCGGTCGCGACCTACACCCAGGACGTTTACTACCAGGAGCATGGCGCGGTCGCTCTGCATGTCGCCAGCCATTACGCGGTGCCCGCCATCACCCTGCAGCGGAACTACGAGCTGACCCGGCAGTTCTATTTCGAGCACGGCCCCGGCAAGAGCAGCCATGAGTTCGACCGGCTCTACCCCTATCAGGACATCCAACGAGCACGGCGCGCCCGTCTCCCCAATCTCATGGTCTCGGCACTGGGCTTCGGTGGCGGCGGGGCGGAGACGACCCCGATCACGCTTGCCAACGAGCTGAAACGACAGGGTGTGGGCGTCGCCTTTCATAGCCTTGACTTCTTTCCGGACAATCCGCGGGTGCGCGCCAAACTGCGGCATGACATCCCGGTGGTGCGCGCCGCGGACGCGGCGGCGTTGCGCACGGCCATTGCAGACCTGGGCACCGAGGTATTCAACTCTCACCACCTGATGGTGCAACAACTCGCGGTCACAGACACCGAGCTGTTTGCCAACGTCGCCCATGTCGCCACACTGCATGGAGTGATGGAGGTCGTCGATGCCGCTGACCATCGCGTGCTCGATGCGCAGTTGCCGGTCATCGATGCAGCCGTCGCCCGCTGGACCCACGTCGCCGACAAGAACCTGCGGCCATTCCAGATGCGTGCTATCGATCAGGCCGATAAATTCATCAAGATCCCCAACGGGCTGCCGCGGTTCGATGTGCAGCCCATTGCACGCGCGGCGCTCGGTTTGTCCGAGGAGGCATTCGTGCTGTGCCTGGTGAGCCGGGCGATCCCAGAGAAGGGCTGGGCGGAGGCGATCGACATCGTTGGCTGCGCGCGGGAGCGGTCCGGATCGGACGTCCAGCTCTTGCTGGTGGGTGACGGCCCCGTGCTCGAGCAACTGCGAGCCAACGGTACCGCAGCGTTCGTCCATTTGATCGGCTTCTCCGAGCAGCCGATGGCCTACTTCGCAACCGCGGACATGGGCCTGCTACCATCGCGGTACACCGGGGAATCCATGCCAAACTCCGTGATCGAGTGCCTGTTCACCGGCAAACCAGTGATTGCATCGGAACTCGGCGAGATCCGAGACATGTTGACCTTGGGTGATCGCTTGGCTGGGGGCGTGATCCCCATGCTGAAAAACGGTTGCGATATCGCCGCTGCCGCAGAGCTGGTTGCGCAGTATGCAACCGACCGCACGGCCTATGCAGCTGCAGTGTCCGCCGCCCGGGAGATTGCGCCAAGATTCGATATCGCGCGGGTTGCCGGTCAGTACTTGGACGCCTTCGTCACGGCCTGCTCGGCACCGGCCCGCTGACGGGGCCGGCGAGGGGATCGGGAGGTGGATAAGGAACCAGCCCCGGGTGAGCGCCAGGCCCTCAGCACTCACCCTAAGCCGCGGGATGGCTTCACATCGGAAGCGCTGACCCGTTCAGCGGCGCATTAGGGAAACGGGAAGGTGAAATCCGGTGGGATGATGATATCCCAAGGAGGGGGAAAGATGATCTCGATCGGCGGAATGATGATGTCGGGGAAGCACAACCAGGTTGCGGTCGACTTTCTGGAGGCGTAGTTCTGAAAACCGAACCCGCCGCCGGATTCGACCGATCGGCCGACGAACAAGGTCGCGCTGAACGCTTGGTCGTCATCGTCATTGTGTGCTACTCGCAATGACCCGCGCGGGGTAAGAGCGCTGGCGGGGAAGATCAGATCGACGCGATTGGCATAGACCGCACCCGGACCGATCGCCCCGATCGATTTGCACGACTGGGACCCGTCGTCTTTGCGATAGTAGACGATCGGGTTGATCGGCGCATCGGACAGATTGGTGATCGCCAGGCCAGACCACCATCCGGTACCGGTCACGGCATAGGGAATCTCGGCGAACCGAGAGGCAAAGGCATGCGCCGAGACCAGCGCGGCTGGAATGAGCAGCGCGGCGGCCAAATGCTTGGCAAGCCGCGGCGGCCTCATGCTTCTTGCAGAAATAGACATCGGTGCTCTCCCAATTAAAGATCTCTCAGGAACACCTCAGGAACAGCCTAGCGTGGGGCTTTCCCGCCTATTTCAGTCTAGCAGTCAGCTGCCTTGCGTCAAGGTCAGGGCTTGTGGTTATCGCCGGCCATGAGGGATGGGTCTTCGCGAGGGGCGCCCAGTTGAGCAAGCGTATGCCGTCCTCCCCTTCCCATAACCCATCCGATGGGTCTTCGCGAGGGGCGCCCAGTTGAGCAAGCAGTCTGGGTAAACAGTGTCTGCAAACCGGCTGTGCAAACAGCCGGTGCAGGCCGCCAGTGGACGCACAGCCAGCCGCGAAGGGCGGGCCTCATCCGCCTGCAGGAGCGCGCTCCGCCGCCTGGTCGAGCCATCCGAGAACCTCCCGCAGCCCGGTGCCCGAGGTAATGACGACAAACTCGCCCGGTTTGGCACTCGCCAGAAGGCACTGCACGGCCTCCTGTAAGTCCGTGCAGAGGACGATATCAGCGTCCGCCACGCCGTTCTCCAGTAACGTGGCCCTCATCAGCTCGGGAACCTCCATTGGGCGGCGGCCCCGTATTGAGCCATCGAAGCAGACGAAATAATCGAACGAGTTGGCGAGGCGAGCGGCCACCGCCCGCAGATCCTGGTCGCGCCGATCCCCAGTGCCGAAGAACCCGACCAGCTTCCTGCCTGCCGGCGCCAGCCGATCGACGAAGTCGGCCAAGGCCTGGTAACCGGGTGTCGTGCCGGCACGATCCAGGATGACGGCAAAGGGCAGCCTGTGGTAGCTGTTGAGTCGGTTTGGGGAATCCTCCGGAGAGGATTGGAAGCCGCGCAGACCGCGCCGGATGGCCTCGTGGGGCACCCCCAGGCCAGCGCTGATGGCGACCGCGAACATGGCGTTTTCGACGTTGTGGGCCGCTGCCCCGCCCCAGGCCGTGGGGATCTCATCGACGCGGATCAGGCTGTGTTTGCCCGCCTGGTCCCAGAGGCGAATCTGCGCCTGCTCCGCAACCACTTCCAAGACAACCGCCAGGCGACCGGCGTCCAGCGGCTGCTGCAGCGCATCCGCGTGCGGATCAGCGCTGACGAGGGCGATGCGATCGGCCCGGGCACGGCCGAGCATCTGCATGCAAAGCGGATCCTGCGCGTTGACGACGGCCACCGCGGAGGCCCGCTCGATCACCAGACCCTTGACGCGCGCCATGTCGGAGAGGGTTTCAACCCCATTGAGGCCCAGATGTTCAGGCTGCACCTTGGTACAGGCAGCGGCGGTCGCCCACTCATAACCGAGTCCCTTTTCGATCAGAGTGCCCCGGGAGACCTCCAGCACCGCGACCTGCACCCGGGAGTCGCTCAACACCTGAAGCGCGCCGGAGATCCCGCTGAAGATCCCCGCCTTGACCAGGATGCGACCGACATACACGCCGTCGGTACAGGCCAGTCCGACGGTCCGCCCAGTCTCCTCGAGGATGCGTCCGACCATCCGGCAACTGGTCGTTTTCCCGGCGCTACCCGTGACCGCGACGATCGGGACTCGGCTTGGGCGACCGTCCGGAAACAGGTGGGAGACCAACCTGCGCGCGGCTCTCAGCGGCAGCCGCTCATGATCGGCTCGATACAGTCCCAGATCCGGCTCGAAGTCCACGCCGATGACGGCGCCATCGCTGCGCTCGAGCGGCGCGGCCGGATCGCTGCTGACGATGCCAACCTGGGCGACCTCCAAGCCGAACACCTGTGCCGCGCGGATGACAACACCGATGAGTTCGGGAGCCAGCGCGGCCACGGGTACCGGCTGCGCGCAGGCCCCTGGCGCATCCGGCGGGGCGACCTGGGCGACAGCCACGACCTCTCTGCCGATGACCAGGATCTTGTATGGCCACCCCGCAACCTGGCGCTCGATGACCACGTGCATGTCGTTTCGGCTGGCGGTCGCGTAGGCGGTCGCCACCGCCTCGGGGCCCGGCAAATTGATCGCGGCACCGCCAGGCTGTCGGCGATATCGCGGTTTGAGCACCGCGGGATAGCCAATGCGCTCCGCGGCACGAATCGTCCGGCGCACTGTGTTGAGGTTGGTGAATTCCGGGTCCCGTGTTGGCACTGGAACACCCGCCGCGCGCAAGGCGCGGTGCATTGCCACGCGGTCACCCAACTGTTCGCGGGTAGCGGCCGCGATCGGCAATATCGCCGCGCCCCGCAGCCGACGCCCATACACTCCCTGTCCGAGTTGGATCTGGCCCCTGCGATCTTCGGGCGGGTCGGCCTCCTCCGTAATGAAAGGCCATCGATCGAAGCGCACAACCGGGACGCCTCGTTCACGGGCAACCGCTAGAATCGCCGCCTCGGTCGGTGAACGGCGGTGCACCTCGACCCGTCGCCGCAGCTCCAGCAACCTCTCGCGCAGCTCCCGCGCCTCCTCGACCGACACCGTGGCCAGGCTGCACAGGCGCCCCAGACCGTCGACAGCAATCGCCCCGGCAGCAGCCAGGATTTCTGGCTCTTCCGACGGTATCGTTAACTCGTATCCCCCGTCCCCCAGTTGCGCGAGGTGACACGCGGGCCCCACTGCCAAGCCTGCCGCAGCCGCGGTGCGCCTGATGGCTTCCGCGAGCGTTGCGCACGCCCCGCAGCGCGAGATCTCGCCCGGCGACCCCGCGGTAGAGATCTTCGATACAAGCTGAGATACAGGCTGGGATACAGGCTGGTGAAACCCCGCGGCCTGTTGGAGCAAAGCATCGAAGCGCCCCCAGTCTTGCGCACACCAAGTGGATAGGGCGATCGCCTCATCGGACCTGCAGGTAAGCAGAAAATACGCCGCCGGACCCGAGTGGTATTGGCTGCAGCCGAACAATGAACGCGCACGCACCAGTTTCATCATCAGAGTAGTGCTGCTGGAAAAGTCATCCCGCCTGGGCTAGACTCGGGTTGTTGATCCCTTCGTGCATCTTATTGGCACCTCCATTTGCCTCCGCATGCCAGGGCATGCAACCTCGGCGGCTCTGGCGGCTCTGGCGGCTCTCCAAACGCAATCCCTAACCCCCGCTCCCGGCTCGGCGCCCTGGTCAGAGTCTCGACCAAGACCAGCACACGATGATTTCGGTCACCTGTTTGAGTATAGTACGGGTGCCGTCGTGAATCGAGTATCAGCGATATGAATCTTGGCCTCTGCATGGTGGTGCGGGACGAAGAACACAATCTTCCTGCTTGTCTCGATCCAATCGTTGATCTCTTCACCGAGGTTGTCGTTGTCGACACCGGGTCCCGTGATTCGACGCGGGCACTCCTTCGCCAGCGTTACGGTATCGTTCCTGCCGAATACCCGCTCTGCCCGACCCGGTGTGGCGGCATCATTGATGCGCGCAATGCGGGCCTGGCATCCATGTCGGCGCCATGGATCATGAGTCTGGACGCGGATGAGCGGATCAGCCGCAGTGCCCTGCAGGATTTCACTCGACTTTCGGATGACCCCGAGGTGTCAGGATACTTTTTCCGCTGGATGAATCGGATTCCGGGCGACGTCGAGTTCGAGGACTACAAGCTGTTCGTATTTCGGAATGGTTTACGCATGCGGGGTTTGGTGCACGAAAATGTATCCATTGACCTGCGCGACCGAAGGCTGGCGGCGCGGTGGCACGATGGCATCGACGTGCACCATCTCCCGCGGTGGGTACCGGCCGAGCGTCGCGCGCTGCGGATGAATAGGCTTCGCTGCGCACTGGAGCAGGAACCACGCTGGTATCGTTATCACTGGTTCTTAGGGTATACCATGTCGTTAACGGGCAGAATGGATGAGGCGATACACCACTTACAGGTTGCCTCTTCGTCGCTGTCCCTGCGATTTCCCGTCGAAGTGCTGAATAGCAGCATCCTACTCGCAGACATTGCCGCCCGGGCCGGCGACGGACCACAAACCATTGCGATATTGGAGCGCGCCCTTGATTTCCATCGGCAAGTCGCAACGGATTTCGAGGTTCAGATCAATTTCCGCCTACGGCCGTGGCTGGAGGAAGCATGGAGGCGAGCCCGGCGAGGACAACTGCAGTCGATCCAAGCCTAACGCTTTGGCTTATAGCTGGGAACTCTCGGCGGCAAGGGTTTCGGCAGGGATCGCACGGAGCTTCTGGGCCTTGCTCACCAAGGGTTGGCTGCCAGGGTTGCATGATAATGCGGCCCCATCAAGCACCTGCCGAATCTCCACTGTCGCCTATCCGCCCGACGCGCGACAACATTTGCTCCGCCCTCGAGATCACCGCCGGAACCACCCCCCATCACTCATCCATGGTGGGAGCGGTCGGCCCATGCAGGTCATGAGTTGCGCGGTGAGTTGATGGACCGCCGAGCCCTCCGGAATGCTTGTTGCCGGTGGAATTGTTGGGCCTTTGATGAGCGCGAACCCTTGTTCGCCGTGCCCGCCCGAGCGGAAATAGGGGACCGGGCCAATCCGCCCAATGTCTGGGCTATCGACGGTATCCACTGGGGAGCCGTTGTTCCAGATCACAATCAGGTCCGCCGCTGCACCAAGGTCGTCAGACCCGTCTGGATGCTGCCGCGTCTGTAGCACCCTCCTGACAAGGGCTTGGCCCGTGCGCGCGTCGGTCAATCGCATCAACGCAGATGTCAACCGTCGGCACTCCTCCGCAAATCCGTCAGGAGATATTTGCCCAGCACCTTCACGGCCGGCGACATTGATGCGTACCAGCCCTTGATAATAGGTTGGGAGACAAAAGGCGCGCATCTTGGGCCAGAGTCGCTTGTACCAGTGCGTCGGATTCCAATCGAGTGGATCCTGCTCCCGCTCGAGTTCCGCCGGGCCTTGTAGATCGTCCCTCCCAGCCGCGGTTGCCAATGCCCAGATTTCGTCCTTCCAATGGGCCGAAAACTGGCGATGTGCAGTGGGAACCGGCTGTCCTGGCGTACCTTCCGCGATGGCGCTGCACTCAAAGCTCCACCGATAAAGGAACTCGGGCAAGAAGAGATTCAGCATGAGGTCGGTGGCATTCTCCTTCATGCCAGAGAAAGCAGAAAACAAACAGAGGGTGGCGCCCCTTGGCAATCTTCCGACGACTTTCCCAACGGCGACATCGATCGCCTCGTAGAGGCGTTGCAATGCTCGGATCTCAGCGCCTGCAGCGGTTTTGAGAGGGTGCGGAAGCGAGTCCATATGCCAAAGAAGGTGTCCGCCAATATGTAGCTCGGAAAACACCAGCAAAAAGAACTCTGGATTGTATTCTTCGATCAACCAGTCGGTGATCGCCATGCGGCGCTCGATGCCGGCAATAAGATTATCGACTAGGCAGAGAAGTGCAGCTTGGTCGTAGAGGCTTGGGTTGCGAAAGGCAAGTGCCGGCTGTATCGGATCGTCTTCAATGATCCTGATCTGCGACCCGTGATAGACAGGATGCGGGCCGAAGCGGCGCTTGACTTCTTCGATTAGCTCTGGAGGACAGCTCTCCGGGCAGTACTGGTTCGCTTCTGTCCCCCAGCCGAACAACTGACCACCTGAAAGCTCCGGCATTGTGTGGAGATACGACACGTCAAACAGGACACTGCGCGGTGCCGGGGCAATCGCAAAGAACGGAGGATAATCGCAGTCGGAGAAAGTGAGAAGCTCGGTCGATCGATAAGTCTTTGGGTCAAAGCTGGCGTGACGCCAATGGCCGGTTATTTCCGGCTCGACCCCGAATAGAAACTGAGACCAGCTACTTTCGTGGCTATGATGCTCCTGCTTGGTTAGGCGGCCATACGCTCCCTGTGTGCGGAGCAGGGCAAGATTGGGTAGGCAGCCGGCATCCATCCATTGTTCGAGAAGTTCTGGAGCGGCGGCGTCGAGAGCGAGCGCGTAAACGGGTGCTAACAAGATCGGAACTCCACGCTTTATCGAATCGCGGGCCTCTGAAATCCTGCGTGATCGTACCACGCCGATGCCGACCCCGCGCCCCTGGCGACAAGCAGCGGCGTCTCGGCAAGGACGTCGCAACCCTCCCGAAGCGCCACTGGCTCGACTCCGCGAGGCAAGGAGAGCGGAGCGAGGCCGAGCGGCCCCCGGTAGGCGTCGGCGCGTGCGTGCCGCCGCAGTGGCGAAGCGGACGTAGTCGCGCAGCCGCGAAGGCGGTATGCAAAGCGCATTCGACACGCCGTCGAGCCATTCGTCGTAGGGGCGTGCGCAGCCCGACCGCGCCCTTCGGGCGCACGTCGTGGCGCAGCGCGGC
>REDK01000099.1 GCA_007693535.1 Chromatiaceae bacterium | reverse complement strand
CCACCAGCCAGACCTTCCAGTCGTCTTCCGGATTACGCGGCCGCGGAATCTGTTGCTCAGCCATTGTCTCTGCTCGCAAATAGGGTTGATCGGGTCAGCGGGGGTAGTAAGGCCGGATGGATCAAAACGTCCCCGGCGCGGACCCCCTGGAAATGGGCGGGCATGACCAGCCCAGGCGGAACCCAGCCTGTTTCAACCGGGCTCAGCATCGCAATTTCAGAACCGGGCTCAGAACCAGGGCCGCCACACCAGCACCAGGATGTGCGCAACGGCAGCGAGGCCGGCGAACGTGGTGTAGGTGATCTTGAACTGCTCGTGGAATTCTTTCGCTTGCGCGGGGGTCAGGCCGGACAGGGAATTCTGATCTACCATGGGATTGCCCTCTTCAGGGTCGCGGGAATAGGCCGCCCAAGGGCGGCTGAGCGTCGCGCTGTACAGGGTTGCAGCACGCACCTTGGCGGGTCGGTCGGCGAGGGCGCCCGTTCCGGCGCGACCGCCTTGTATAGGCCCGTCGAGTGTCAGTTTAGCTAGACATGCGAGTATGTCAAGTCTAAGTTACAAGTATTTTATCGAGCCTTGCTCCCCCGCAAGCTCGATATCTTAGGCGGTGAGATAAGTAAAAATACTTGCTTATGATCGCGGTGGGCACCGCCGTCTTCTCGTTAGGTCCATGATTCGAAAGGGAATCCGCTTGCAGGCCTCAGGACAGATCCCGGGCAAGATCGCCCTGTAGGCTGGCGGTATCCCAGGCCCTGCGTAGCGCTCGCCGGTGGCATGAAGGCGAGACCGGGCGGCCCCGGGCAGTTTGCGATCGGCACTGGCCAAATGGCTGCAGCGACCTGGTTTTGCGCGACATCTTCTGCGTGGCAGCAGAGGGCGGCTGGTCAACCCATCAGGATTCTGTCGATAAACCGGCCGCAGGGCCTCCGTGCCGCAGTCGCGTGACGCTGCCTGGAGTAGAATTCCGGGTTACCGGGTTTTTCGCTAGGTCGCTTTGCGGCAATCGTGGGGTCGGGGGCGCCCGTGCCCGTTGTTGCCCCAGTCCTTGCCCCAGTCCTTGCCCCGTCGTCGCCCCCGTCGCCGCCTCGGAGACGATCGTAAGCCGCCTGCCCCCTCACCTGATCAAAAGCGCGCCCATGATCCAGCCTGACCAAGCACTCCCCGCGCCCGGCATCGCCAAGTGCCCGACCGGCATTGTCGGCCTCGACGAGATTACTGGGGGTGGTCTGCCGCGCGGCCGGCCAACGCTGATCGCGGGGGCGGCCGGCTGCGGCAAGACCCTGCTCGCGATGGAATTCATCGTGCGCGGGGCGCGCGAGTTCGATGAGCCTGGCGTGTTCATGGCCTTCGAGGAGAGCGAGAGCGAGCTGATCGCGAACGTGGCATCACTGGGTTTCGCGCTCGACGCCCTGGTCGCCGGGCAACGGGTCGCGCTCGACAGCGTGCAGATCGAGCGCAACGAGATCGAGGAGACCGGCGACTATGATCTGGAGGGGCTGTTCGTGCGCCTGGGTTGCGCGATCGCGACGGTGGGTGCGCGGCGCGTGGTGCTCGACGGGCTCGATGCGCTATTTGCCGCCATGCCAAGCGCAACGATCGTGCGCGGCGAGCTACGTCGGCTGTTTCGCTGGCTGAAGGCCCAAGGCGTGACCGCGATCATCACGGGCGAGCGCGGCGAGAAGGCGCTGACCCGCCATGGACTGGAAGAGTACGTCAGCGATTGCGTGATCTTTCTGGATCATCGCGTCCACAACCAGGTCGCTACCCGCCGCCTGCAGGTGGTCAAGTATCGCGGCTCGCGCCATGGCACCAACGAGTACCCGATCCTGATCGACGCGGCCGGCTTCAGCGTCCTGCCGGTCAGCTCCCTGGGGCTCACACACCAGGTCTCGCGGGAGCGGGTCTCGACCGGCGTCGCGAGCCTGGACGCGATGCTCGGGGGCCAGGGTTACTACCGTGGGAGCAGCATCCTGATCTCCGGCACCGCGGGGGCGGGCAAGACCAGTCTTGCGATCGCCTTCGCCAACAGCGTCTGTAGCCAGGGCGGGCGCTGCCTGTATTGGTCGTCGGAAGAGTCGCCCGATCAGATCCTGCGCAACATGGCCTCGATTGGCTTCGACCTGCAACCCCATCTGGACCACGGCCGGTTTCACTGCCATGCCGTGCGTCCCGCGCTCTACGGCCTGGAAAACCATCTGGTGCGCCTGCACCAACTGGTCGGGCTACTGCAGCCGGATGCCGTGATCCTCGACCCGATCACCAGCTTCGTTGCGGTCGGCGAGCGCTTTCAGGTGCAGGTCATGCTCACGCGGATGATCGACTTCCTGAAAGCGGCCGGCATCACGGCGGTGTTCACGGCCTTGCGGCAAGGCGCTGAACCGGCCTACCTGGAGCGGACCGACGAGGGCATCAGCTCATTGATCGACTCCTGGCTGCTGCTGCGGATGGCCGATGCTGGCGACCACCGCGAGCGGCTGCTCTCGGTCCTCAAGAGCCGGGGCATGGCACACTCGCACCAGGTGCGCGAACTCGAGCTCGACGCGACCGGCATCGCGGTGCGCGATGCCGCGACCAGGAGGCTGCCCGGATGACAACGATCGAAACCGCGCCAGCGTCGGGTCCAGAGCCGGCAGGCGGCTGGTGCCTGCGGCTCTATGTCGCCGGCCAGAATCCACGCTCGGTGCGGGCCTTGCAAAACCTCAAGGCCCTCTGTGAGACTCATCTTGCTGGGCGCTACGATATCGAGGTCATCGATCTGCTCGAGAACCCAACCCTCGCTCGGGGCGATCAGATCGTGGCTGTGCCCACCCTGGTCCGCAAGCTGCCAGAGCCGGTGCGAAAGATCATCGGCGACCTCTCCAATACCGAACGCGTGCTGGTCGGTCTCGACCTGCGCCCGCGCAGATAACCCGCACGGCCCGCGAGCCCGCGCACACTGATCGAGCCGGAGATCAACATGAACGCCAGCCACCAGCCAGTGTCGGACGCTGATCACGTGCAGTCAAAGTGCGCGGACGATGTATTGCAGGAGGCACGTGTGATGCCCCAGATCCCCGCCGGGCTCGGCTACGTGCTGACGCTCTATGTCGCGAGCCTGAGCCCACGCTCGGTCCTGGCGATTCGGTCGGTCAAGGAGGTCTGCGAGAAGCATCTTGGTGGTCAGTATTCCCTGGAGGTCATCGATATCCACGAGCGTCCGGCCCTGGCCAAGAGCGACCAGATCCTCGCCGCACCGACACTGATCAAGCGGCTGCCACTGCCGCTACGACGCCTGATCGGCGATATGGCCGACGAGCATCGGGTGTTGATCGGGCTCGACCTGCGCGCCAGAGCAGACGGTAGCGATCCGCGCGACTGACCGACGCCGATGCTGCCCCCTGGCACCTCAAGCCCGGAGCACCTCTTGGCGATTTGCCCTGAGCGCGCCCATCAAGACTTGGTGACCGAGAACCGGGAACTGCGCGCGCGTCTCGAGGAGGCCGAGGGGGCCTTGCGCGCGATTCGCGAAGGCGAGGTCGACGCCGTCATTGTCAGCGGCAGCAAGGGCGATCGGGTCTTCTCCTTGACCGAGACCGAGAACCTGCATCGGCTCATGGTGGAAACCATGAATGAGGCCGGATTTGCGACCTCCGCGGATGGGCTGCTGCTCTACGTGAACGACCGTGCTGCCGCGTTGCTCGGGCGGGAGCGCAGCGACCTGATGGGCCACTCCATCGAGGCGTTTGTGGCCCCTGTCGACGGGACGCGGTTGCGACGGCTACTAGACGCAACCAACCAGGGCACCGCCGACGACCGTATGGTGTTTCGGACTGCCGACGGGTCCGAAGTGCCGATGCATTTGTGGGCGAGCCGTCTGCCACGTCCGGACGGGTCGATGATCTGTCTGGTCGGGACCGACCTGACTCGGATCGAGGCCGATCAGGTCATTCTCACCCAACTGCGGGAGCATCAGCAGGCGCTGAAGGCCTCCCGGGCCGAGGCCCTTGAGCGCTTGTCTCAGGCCCTGGTTGCTCGCGAGCAAGCAGCGAAGCTGGCACAGGACCTGCGCGAGAGCGACCGGCGCAAAGACGTCTTTCTCGCAACCCTGGCACACGAACTACGCAATCCGCTCGCACCGATTCGCAACGCGCTCGAGATCCTCCGTTTGCAGGACACCGGCACCGCCGCAGATGCCGAGACGCGCGTGATGATGGAGCGTCACCTGGCCCATCTGGTGCGGCTGGTCGATGATCTGATGGATGTCTCCCGCATTACCCACGGCAAGATCGAACTGCTGAAGGAGCGCTTGGCACTGGCAACCGTGATCGAGACCGCGGTGGAAATGGTTCGTCCGCTCCTGCAGACGGCTGGCCAGCGGCTGACCGTCGAGCTGCCGCCAGGAGCCATTTGGCTCGACGGGGATCCGATCCGGCTGTCCCAGGTCTTCGGCAATCTGCTCCACAATGCGATCAAGTACACCGCGCGAGGTCAGACGATTCGTATCATCGGTCGACTGCTGCCAACAGGGGAGGTCAGCGTGTCGGTCGAAGATTCAGGGTTAGGCATCCCGGCAGAGATCCTCCCACACGTGTTCGATATGTTCGCCCAAGGCCCCGCGTTGTCGACGCGGAACCGGGCCGGGCTTGGGATCGGGCTGACCCTGGTGCGCACGCTCGTTGAACTCCATAGCGGCCGCGTCGAGGCCTTCAGCGCCGGCCCTGAGCAAGGCAGTCGCATCGACGTTTATCTGCCGCTTGCCGCCGGCGAGTGCCGGGATGCCGGCAGGCCGTCGCGGGTCTCTCGTGCTGTTGCGGCCACCTGCAGCGGGCGGCGCATCCTCGTCGTCGATGACAATCGGGATGCGGCAGTGAGCCTCGCGAGCGCGCTCGAACTCAAGGGTGCCGAAGTGCGCGTGGCCTACGACGGCCGCGCGGTCCTGTCTGCCCTCGAGGAGGCGCCTGCCGAGGTCGTCATCCTGGATATCGGCATGCCCGATCTCGACGGCCACGAGGTGGCCCGACGGATACGCGCACGTCCGGACTGGCACCATATTCAGTTGATTGCCATCACCGGGCTTGGTGATCCCGGGGTCCGCCAGCGCTCGTTGGAGGTCGGATTCCATCATCACTTGGTCAAGCCGGTCTCCTTCGAGGTCCTGGATGACATCCTGGCGTCCCCACCGGGTGATGCGGCCGTGACACACCCTGCGCCAGGCGACGACCGATCATCGGCGGGCGCATCTACCGTCGCCCCGGATGGTCTGTCGTTATCAATGGAGCGCGGCGTCATGGATGTACGTACCGCGTTGCTGCTGCTGCACGACCTGGCTCAGCCATTGAGCGCGGCCGGTTGCTTCGCGCTCGCCGCGCGGACGCTGGCCGCCCAGGCCGGCGGCCAGAGCCGACCGCTGCGCGACGCGATTAACGGCATCGAAGCGCAGGTGCAGCTTGCGAGTTGCATCCTGGCACGGCTGCGAAGCACGCTCGTGCGGTCCGCGCCGGCCGCTGCCGCAGCCACCAACTGCACCGTGGATGAAACACACGCCTGACCAGGGCGGATGCGATCAACACCTAGCGATGCGACCAATACCAACACCGACAACGATCGCTGCAGCTTGCGCGGATACGCGTTCGGTCGCGTTCGACCGAGATACTGCGATCATCACCGCGGCGGTGCCTGGTATCGATTGAACCCGATTGCGTCTCGCCCAGTCCCGTCGAGCGCCCAGCCCGCAGGGGGTTGCCGGCCGAATGACCTCCGGCCACAAGGAGTCTGCGATGAGTTCCCAACCCGTTGTCTACATCGTCGATGATGATCCCGCGTTACGCGATTCGCTCTGTATGTTATTCGAATCGGTCGCGATCCGCTCCCGGCCCTTTAGCAGCGGAGCCGAGCTGCTGAGATCCGATGCTCTGCAGCAGACGCGCGTCGCCTGTCTGCTCGCTGATGTGCGCCTACCCGGCATGAGTGGGATGACCCTGCTTGAGCGCCTGCGCGAAGCTGACATCAGGATCCCGACCATCGTGATAACCGCCTACGGCGATATCCCGATGGCCGTGCGCGCCATGAAGCTCGGCGCTGTCGATTTCATCACCAAGCCGTTTAATCCGCAGACGGTTTTGGAGCTGGTGCAGAACACCTTGAACAACAGTAGGGCTGCAGCCGAGTCGGAGCCTGTCGAGCCGGATTGTGAAGCCGATCAGCTATTGCAGCTATATCGCACATTGACGCCGCGCGAGCAGCAGGTCTTCGAGCAGATCACCGCCGGGAAGTCCAACCGGATGGTAGCCGATGAGCTTGGTATCAGTGTCCGTACCGCGGAGTTTCATCGTGCATCGGTGATGAAGAAGTTGCAGGCGAACAACCTGGCGGACCTGACGCTCGCCCGCGTCGATCTCGAAAAGCGCATGGCCAGCGCAACCAAGACGTAGCCATGCCGCACTAGAATCAGGTCGGCTTGCCATCTGCACGCGGGCGCCACAGCATCGGGCCATGCACCAGCAGAAAGGCCGCGAACGCGGCGCTCCACAGCAGGCCGGAGAGGACCACCCAGGTGAGATACTGGGCTGGCCATAGCAGCGGGATCAGAACCCGCAGCAGCGCTGCCAGATTGAGGGCGAGGAAGGCGGCGATCATCGTCGGTGCCGCCTGCATGACACGGCCAGTGTGACCGAGGATGACCCGCACCATCATCCCAAGGGTGAAGACTCCGATGCCGCCGACGGTCAGTGCGTGCAGGCCGAGATTCGGCGGCAGGCGCCCGAATTGCCCCAGTCCGGTGAGGAGCAGGCCGAGGATGAGCCAGCCGTAACCGACATAGAGGATCGCAAGGATCGGCAGCCGCCAGACCCGGCGGTCGTACCAGCCGGCGATCCGTAGGCTCAGCAGCAGGGCGAGCCCGATACTGGCGGCGCCGGTGATGGCCGGCCACTGACCCTGCGCATAGGCAACGAGCCACAGGATGGCCAGGCCGAAGGTGGCCCGCTCCAACCAGTCTGCGCCGTGCGGACTGGCCCCAGCGAGGGCCACCCGTGTGAAGAAGGGCAGCACCCGCCCGGAGACCAACAGCAGCGTGAGCAGGATCAGCCCGAGCATTGCGGCATTGGCGTCCGGCAGGCCGGCGGGCAGGCTGCCGACGGCTTGCAGATGGGCGGCGCCGGCGGCGCTGGCCATGCCGGCGAGCAGCAGCAGAAAGACCGGGTCGACCGGATTGGGCGAGGTCCACAAGGCCGGCCGCAGCGACAACGCCAATGCCAGCGGGAACGCCGCGGCGACCAGTGCGTTGATGACCACCCAGGGATCATCCAGCGGGGTGATCCAGGGCAATAGCCGGGCCAGCGCCCACAGCAGCACCAAGCCGAGCAGGGAACGGCCGCTGGCGGTGGCTTGCCCGGTCCAGTTGCGCACCGCCGTCAACAGGAAGCCGGCGATCACCGCCAGCGCATAGCCAAACAGCATCTCATGCGCATGCCAACTGCTGCCCGGGAGCTGAGGAGGCATCGGCAGCAGGCCATGCAGCATAACCAGCCATGCCGGCATGGCCAGGCATGCCACCATGGCGGCAGCGAGGAAGAATGGGCGGAAACCGAGCGTCAACAGCGGGTGTGGTACTTGCCTCGATAACGGTCGGTGGAACTGCGTCGGTTGCGTTTTCTCGCGCTCGGTTGGCATTGTGGTGAGACTCACCTCCATTGACGGGCAAGCGGGACCGGAACGGCCGAGCCGGCGCTATTCTGGTGGCGCTGTCGGCATTGGCATCGCGCGCTCAGGCGCAGGGATGCAGGTCGCTGACCGCCAGGCCAAGCGGCAACCGCGCCCAGGGTTCGCTCCAGGGCGGCTCGGCGCCGGACAGCGCGCGCAGCCGTTGCAGCGAGGGGATACGGATCTCGCGGCGCTCGATAGATAGCAGCCCGCGCCGGGCCAGGCCGTGCAGTTCGCGCGAAAAGGTCTCCGCGGAGAGATTGAGGCTGGAGGCGACCACGGTCTTGGCCGCCGGCAGCCTGACCATCCCGCGGTCGGGCTCCGCAGCGGTGCAGCGCGCCTCGCGCAGCAGGAAGCCGGTCACCCGCTGGGCCGCCGAATGCAGGCAGCAGGCCTCCAGGTCGGCGAGCAGGCGCTGGGTGCGAGCGGCCAGAATCGTGAGCATGGGTAGGGCCACCCCGGGCCAGCGGGCGATGGCCGTGCGCAGCCGGGTCAGCCCCACGAACAGCAACCGCGAATCAGTCAGCGCCTGTGCCTGTAGTGGGCAGGGACTGCCGAGGAAGGCCGCTGCCTCGGCGAAGGTGTGCCCGGGCAACACCACGTCGATTACCCGCTCGGCCCCGTCCACGGACAGGACCGACAGCTTGATGCGCCCGCTCAGCACGACGAAGAAGCCATCAATAATTTGACCGCGCTCGCACAGGATCTGATCGCGGCTGGCGGTGCGGGTATGGCAACCGCCGGCGATGCAGCGCAGAGCCTCGGTGGGCATCCCGGCAAACCCGGGCACCGTCCGCAGCAGGGGCAGACAGGTCTTTTCGCGGTCGTCGCTATTCACTGGGCGCTCTGGTCGCTGGGTGCTTTTGCCTGGCTGGGCGATTGATTGGGGGCGCGGCTGCCGCCGGGCGGATCGAGGCCGGATCGAGGCCGGATCGAGGCCGGATCGGTCAGGGGCGCGGGCTTGATGTGGAGGGCCTTGATCGTTATCGCGGCCAGCGGCTCGGGCGCCGTGCGTCGTCAGGGCTTCCAGCCATGACGACGCAGTCGGTCGCCGCGGTGGCCGCAGTGACGATCGAGGCCAGGTGGAGCCACCTTACGCCCTGAGCGATCGCGCGCAAGGGACTGAAATATTTATTGAAAGATAAAGTAATACCCCCTCGGAGAGGGTGGGGGCAGAGGCCGCAAGGTTGTTTTTCAGAGGTTTTTTCCGCCCTCCGGGCCAGCCTGATCCGGTCCGGCGCGCGGGTCTTACTGATTGGGGGTACCCCCTTTAACCAGCCGAGCGGGTGGGGTACAAGGCCAGTACCCGGTGGCCGATCCCTGCCCGCGATGCCGCGCCGTCTCATGGCCGATGTCCTGCGACAGTCCACCCTGCAGCTGATTGGTCTGCTGCTGGCAACCATCGTGGCCCTGGCCTTGGGCGGCATGGTCAGCTCAATGATCATCGGCCAGATCAACCAGGGGATGGCGGCGGCGATCAATCAGTCTGGCACCCTGCGCATGCAGTCCTATCGTATTGCCGCCGCGGTGGCGGATGCGGGCTTGAGCCCGGCGGCGCGCCGCGCGCGCTTGCGGGTGCTGGCAGCCGAGTTCGAGGAGCGCCTCAACAGTCCGCGGCTGACCGCCATGCTGGGTCGCGCCGACAGCGATCCGGTCAACCTTGCCTACGCGCGCGTGCACACCGGCTGGAGCGCGGACCTGCGTCCGACCCTCGCCTGGATGGCCTCCGCGGCTGCATCTGGACCGCAGTATCGGGCGGTGCGCAGCGCCTACCTGGACTTGGTCGACGCCTTTGTCGATGACATCCACGCCCTGGTGCATCGGCTGGAAGAGCGCGCCGAGCAGCGTATCCGGCTGCTGCGGCTGCTGCAGGCGACGGCACTGGGGCTCACCCTCGCCCTCGTGCTGGTGACTCTGGTGCTGTTGCGGCGGCGGGTGACGGCTCCGTTGGCGGATCTGCTGCGCTGCGCCGGGGAGATCCGCCAGGGCGATTTCTCGGCGCGCGTCGCCTGGACCGGTGACGATGAACTGGGGCGGCTCGGGGCGGCGATGAACCGGATGACCCAGGACCTCTCGCGGCTCTACCAGGAACTGGAGGCGCGCATCGCCGCCAAGACCCAGGACCTGGCCCGTACCAATCGCTCCCTGGAACTGCTCTATCGCACCAGCCGCACCCTGGAAAACATGCCGCTGTCGGTCGTGACCCTGCAGCGCGTCCTGCTGGACCTGCGGGGGCACCTGGCGCTCGCCGAGGTGCAACTGTGCCTGCGTGGTGGACTGGGGATCGGGGGGCAGCAAGACCTGGCTGCCGATGCCCGCAGCGGGGTCTGCATCTGCACCGAGGCTGGAGCGCGTTCGGTGCGATGCACCGCGCCTGGCGACGACCACGATCCTGACAGCCGCGGCGGCGCGAATGCACCGGCGGACCTCGTCGCATCGGCAGCGACGTCCTGGTTGGCCCTGGCCGTGGGCGAGCCGGACCACCGCTGCGGGACCTTGCGCGTGCGCCTGCATCCAGGCCAGGCCCTGGCCCCCTGGCAGCAGCGGTTGCTGACCTCCGTGGCTGGTCACCTGACCACTGCCTGCAGGCTGCAGGCACGGGTGCAGGAGGGGCGGCGGCTGATCCTGCACGAGGAGCGCAGCAGCCTGGCCAGGGAACTACACGACTCCCTGGCCCAGTCCCTGTCTTATCTCAAGATTCAGGCGACCCGGCTGGGGGCCGCCCTGGACCCGGCACCGGACTCCCGGCGGCCGCCGGCCGCGACGGGCGCTGCGGCTATGGGTGCGGAAAGCCCAGTGGGCGGCGGTGCCAAGCAGGACCCGGCCCTGATCCCCGCTGTGATCCTGGCCGAGCTGCGTGCCGGCCTGGCCAGCGCCTATCGGCAGTTGCGCGAATTGCTCGGCACCTTCCGGCTGCGCATCGACGGCACCGGCCTGGCCGGGGCCCTGACCGCCACGGTGCAGGAGTTTCGCGACCGTAGCGACCTTGAGATCGTACTGGGAGACCAGTTGCCGGGCGACCTGCTAACGGCGAACGAAGAGGTGCATGTGCTGCAGATCGTGCGCGAGGCCTTATCCAACGTGATCCGCCACGCCCGCGCTGGTCGCGTCGCGGTGCAATTGCAGCGCACGACCGACGGGGCGGTGCTGGTGGTGATCATTGATGACGGCATCGGCCCGGGCAGCGCCCCCCCGGGGCGCGGCCATTACGGCCTGATGATCATGCGCGAGCGCGCCGCCAGCCTCGGCGGCAGTCTCGAGATCGCCCCCGGCCCGGCCGGTGGGACCCGCGTCTGCCTGCGCTTTCGTCCGCGCGCCGGCTAGTGTTCCAACTCCCTGCACTGGCCGGAGGGCCGCTCATGAACGACCGCAGCGAGACCTCGATCATCGTCATCGACGATCACCCGCTGTTTCGCAAGGGTCTGGCCGACCTGATCGGCATGGAACCGGCGTTGCGGCTGGTGGGTGAGGCCGCCGATGGCGAGCACGGCATCGCCCTGGCGCAACGCCTGCGCCCGGACCTGATCCTGCTTGATCTCAACATGAAAGGGCTCGACGGCCTGGCCACCCTGCGGCGGCTGCGCGCCGACGAGGACCTGGATGCCCGCATCGTCATGCTCACCGTCTCCGACACCGAGGCCGATGTGGTTGCCGCCCTGCGCGCCGGCGCTGACGGCTACCTGCTCAAGGACATGGAGCCCGAGGACATGCTCGCCCTGCTGTGCGAGGCCACCCGCGGGCGGCTGGTGATCAGTCCGCAACTGACCGAACTGCTGGCGCGGGCGCTGCGCGAATCCAGTGGCCCGCGCCCGCCCGACGAGGCCGGGCTGACCCCCCGCGAACAGGAGATCCTGGGTCTGATCGCCCGCGGCTACAGCAACAAGCTGATTGCCCGCGAACTCGACCTTGCGGTTGGCACCATCAAGGTCCACGTCAAGCACCTGCTACGCAAGCTCAACCTGCGCACCCGCGTCGAGGCCGCCGTCTGGGTCGCCAACAGCCGCCGCTAGCCGAGCGCCGCAGGGCCGGCATTCAAGTCTGCCGCGGGCCGGAGAGGGAACCAATCCCGTGCGTTGCTTACCTTAGAGAAACGCTAAGGTATTGAGCGTCGCCCGCGGGCAGCGACCCCGGCCGCTTCTTTACTCTCTTCAATCACTGATAAGCGATTGAAAATAAAGTCTTCTATTGACTGCGTCGTCGGGTTCGGTGCCGCTTGTCGGCCAGGATGGTCGATCAACCAGCATCTCCTCGGGGCGCATCTCGATCAGCCTTGGAGTACCGCCATGTCTTACCATCACGCCCGATGGCTCCGCCGCACGGCGCTTGTTGCCCTCGTTGCGGCCGCCCTCATTCCCAACCTCGCCATGTCCGTGGATTCCCGCGGGCAGGATCCCGGTGTCTCGGGCTGGGCACGCACGCTCGGCTTGACGCCAGGCGTGCTGCCTGGCACCGGCGCCCCCAACGGCGCCAGCGGGATGCTGTCGGATGTGCTTGGCCGGCGGCTGCCGAGTCCGACCGAGCGTGCGCTGTCGGTGGAGTTCTTCAGCAGCCTGCTGCGGGCCGTGAGTTACGGGGCGATGCCATCCTTCGATGGCGCCTACACCCTGTTCCTGCCGGTGGACGGCGCCTTCTCGCGGCGCTCCGGGGCCGAACTCGATGCGCTGGTGCACAATCCAGGCGCCTTGCAGGCACTGGTCGGCGCCCATCTGGTGGCCGGGCGGGTGACCGCGGCGGACCTCCAGGCTGGTGCCGCGCTCCAATCGTTGAATGGTCAGCCGATCGCGGCCGAGCGTGCCGATCAACTGCAGGTCAATGGAGCAACAGTGATCGGTACAGTCGAACTGGACAACGGCATCGTTCACTACATCGACCGCCTGCTGTGATGCACCCGGGCCGGGATGGGGCCGGGATGGCCCGTCATCATAACCGCCGCGCGGTTGGTTCAAGCCGCGGGGCGGAACGCCAGCGTCCGGTTGCGGCGGCTGCTTGGCTTGACCTGGACGCGCTCGGCCACCAAGGCCCCTAGCAGCGGCAGGTCGCCAGCGCGCCGCGCCGCCTCGATCAGTCAGGGACTAGGTGTCGCTGACGACGATCGTCACAGCTCGCAGATCGGTCTGGCCAGGTAGCGCGCGACGGGCGGGCAGGGGGTCTTTCTGTGGCTCGGCGACTCGGCGGAGACCGCCCGCGGTCGCAGCGTCTACGAACAGGTCCGCGACGGGCTGGTGGGGGCGGGCGGCTGAGCGGCGGCGGGCGGGCGGCGGAATCCTGGATTCCGCTGCACTTCATTTTACGCTACGCTTTGTAGGCACAAATCCTGTGAGGCTCGTGATGGAAACGCTCGATGTCTTCTCGGTTCGGGATCTGCGTACCCGCTCGGGCGATTTGCTGAGGGACGCCGAGCGCGGACAGCTCGCGCTCATTACGAAGCATGGCCGACCCGCGATTCTCGCCGTGCCGTTCGACCGACGGTTGCTCGACCAAGGCGTCCATCGCGCCTTGGCACTGACCCTGTTCGAGAACCGCCAGCTCACCCTCGCCCAGGCCGCAAAGGTTGCGGGGCTCTCGCTGGATGGGTTCATTGATCTGCTGGGATCGCTTGGCCTGGCTGCCGTGGATTATCCGGCCGAGGAGTTGGCGGATGAGCTGGACGCCGCCTTGTGAGGGCGGTTTGACCGGCGCATCACAATAAACAGGATCGTCGTCGCGGACGCCGGGCCACTGACCGCCCTAGCCCGGATCGAGCGCCTGTCGCTGCTGTTCGCACTCTACGGGTCCGTCGTAGTTCCCGAGGCCGTGCTGGCCGAGCTATGCGTGGCGTCCGCTCGGCCCGGCGCGCGGGTCTTGTCGGCCGCACTCGCCGATGGTGTCATCGAACCGTGCGCGCTCCCACCGGGCTGCGAGGCGGACATGGCCAGTCTCGGGGTATTGCTCGACGCCGGGGAATCAGCGGCCATTCTGTTTGCGCAGGCAACGCAATGTCGCTTCCTCCTGATCGATGAGCGGCGCGGCCGACAGATTGCCCGACGTCGCCGAATCCCTGTCGTTGGACTGGCCGGCGTGCTGCTGGCCGCCAAACAACAGGGTCTGCTGGAGTCTATCGGGTCGGTGTTGGCGGCGCTGTCCCGACAGGGCTATCGGCTCTCGGATGCGCTGGTCGCAGAGGTCTTGCGCCTGTCCGGGGAGACGGGTCGACAGGACGAATGATTCGCCTTGCGTGAAGCGGTGCTGTCGGCGCATGCGGCGAGGCTGGCGGAGCGGTGTCGCCGTCACGTGGGCAGCGCCGAGGTGATGGGCCAAGCGTTGCAGTGCGAGCTGGGATTGACGGTGTCGCTGCGCACGGTCGAGCGCGCCTGTGCGCCGCGAGTTGGCCGCGGCAGCGCGGGCGACGGTGCGCTTTGAGACAGCGCCGGGGCAGCAGTTACAGATCGACTTCGGCACGCGGCGGGTGGAGATCGCTGGTGTGTTTGAGCGGGTCTCGGCCCCTTGTTCAGAATGGGGGTTGCCACGCTCGGCGACTCCCGGCGCTGCGACGTCCAGCCGTTCGACCACGAGCGCCAGAGTGCGTGGTTTGAGGGCAAGGAAGGCGCGTTTCGCCACCCGTTGGAATAGATCGACTATTCCGCCTCGTTGTGCCTTGCCAGACGCCACGCGGTACGCACTCTGGGGGCCGTTCAACTGCCGTTTCCAGGATGATCCGTGAGCGCCGACCGCTGTGGCGCCTGCTGTGGCACCTGGTGCCGCGGCAGCAGCCAATGTGAGCGGGGGTCACTGCGTGCGGGCAAGGCGCCAACGAGTGGGCCGAGCTGCGCTCAGCGATGTCCCCTGCGGGGGCCGCCATGGTCAAACTGGCAGCGCCCAATCGGTGACGGGGCGGCCGCCCGCGCAGGTCGACCTGGAGAACGATCAGTGCCTAGATCACGCGACGCTGCAGCGCATGGGGCTGCCGCACGCGGGCCGGGCGCGGCTGGGGCTGTTGCTTGGATACAACTCCGGGCGCGGCTGGCCAGCAGGCCGGCGACGCCAATCGCCAAGGAGCCGGCGACCAAGGTCCAGGTCACCGGCTCTTCCCACAGGAGCCAGCCGAAGGCGGCGCCGAAGATCACCGAGGAATAGACGAAGACCCCCATGCGCGCGGCGCTGGCCAGGGCCAGGCCGCGGGTCAGCGCGAACTGTCCCAGGGTGGCGATCAGGCCGATGCCGACCAGCCAGAGGGCGCTGGCCGGGCTCGGGGTCTGCCAGTCCCAGGCGAGTGGGATGGCGGAGATGATGCCAGCGATCAGGGCGAAATAGAATACGATGCGCCGGGCCGGTTCGGTGCGGGTGAGGCGGCGCACGGTGACCTTGGCCAGGGCCGCAAGCAGGCCGCCCAGCAGGCCGACCAGTGCCACTGGCGAGACCCCGCCAAGGTCTGGGTCAGGCTGCAAGATGACCACCACCCCGGCGAAGCCGATCCCGAGCGCCACCCAGAGCAGGGCCGAGACCTGCTCGCGCAGCCAGAGCAGGGCGATCAGCGGCATGAACATCGGGGCAGTGAGCTTCAGTAGCATTGCCTCGCCGAGCGGCAGCATGGCGATGGCATAGAAGAAGCAATACATGGCCGCCACCCCGGCCCCGGCGCGCAGCAGATGCAGACAGGGGACCGCGGTGCGGACATCGCGCAGACCGTGGCGCAACAGCCAGGGTGCCAGCAGTGCCAGGCCGATGGCGTTGCGCCCGAACACGATCATCGCGTTGGGCAGTTCGCCGGCAGCCATGCGGATGCCAACCCCCATGCTGGCGAAGCAGAGTTCGCCGAGCACGATGAACAGGGCACCGAGCAGGATCTGCTGGGGTGGTGGGCGGCTGCTCACCGGGTGCGGCTGGGGTGCCGCGCCCGCGGCTGGTGACGCCTGGGGGACGCGCCGGGGGAGACTGACAGGGCGGGGGGCACGCTCAGATGGCGGCGGCCTGGTCGGCGGCGTTGCCGAGATAGCCAGCCGGGGTCAGGGCGCGCAGTTGCGCCTTCACCGGCGCCGGCAGGTCGAGCCCATCGATGAACTCGGCGAGGGCGGCGGGGCCGACGCGCTGGCCGCGGGTCAGGGTCTTGAGCCGCTCATAGGGCTGCTCGATACCGTAGCGGCGCATGACGGTCTGGATCGGCTCGGCCAGCACTTCCCAATTGGCGTCCAGGTCGGCGGCAAGACGCTCGGGATCGACCTCCAGCTTGTCCAGGCCGCGCCCCGTCGCCTCCAGCGCGATCAGGGTATGGGCGAGGCCGACCCCCAGGTTGCGCAGCACGGTGGAGTCGGTGAGATCTCGCTGCCAGCGGGAGATGGGCAGCTTCTGCGTCAGATGCCCGAACAGTGCGTTGGCGATGCCGAGATTGCCCTCGGCGTTCTCGAAGTCGATGGGATTGACCTTGTGCGGCATGGTCGAGGAGCCGATCTCTCCGGGGCGGGTGCGTTGGCGGAAATAGCCCAGCGCGATATAGCCCCAGCAGTCTCGGCACAGGTCGATCAGCACGGTATTGCAGCGGGCGATCGCATCGAAGAGTTCCGCCATGTAGTCGTGCGGCTCGATCTGGGTGCTGTAGGGGTTCCAGGTCAGCCCCAGGGACTGCACGAAGGCGCGCGCGAAGGCCGGCCAGTCGAGGTCGGGATAGCTCGCGAGATGGGCGTTGTAGTTGCCGACCGCGCCGTTGATCTTACCAAGCAGGGCCACATCGGCGATGGCTGTGCGCTGCTGGCGCAGCCGCGCGACGACATTGGCGAACTCCTTGCCCAGGGTGGTGGGGGAGGCCGGCTGCCCATGGGTGCGGGCGAGCATGGGTTGCCCGGCATGGCGATGGGCCAGCGCGCGCAACTGCTCGATCAGGGTATCGAGTTGCGGCAACAGGACCTGCTCGCGGGCGGCGGCGAGCATCAGGCCATGGCAGAGGTTATTGATGTCCTCGGAGGTGCAGGCGAAATGGATGAATTCGGCTACTGCGGCCAGTTCCGGCTGCCCGGCGATGCGCTCCTTCAGGAAGTATTCCACCGCCTTGACATCGTGATTGGTGGTGCGCTCGATGGCCTTGATCCGGGCCGCATCGGCGAGCGAGAAATCGGTGTGGATTGCATCGAGGTCGGCGCTGGCGGTGGCCGACAGGGGCGGTACTTCGGGGATGCCGGGGTGGTTGGCCAGGGCCTTGAGCCAGGCGATCTCCACCTGCACTCGGCGGTGGATCAGGCCGTATTCGCTGACGATGGGCCGCAGGGGCGCGGTCTTGCTGCCGTAGCGGCCGTCGATGGGAGAGAGGGCGGTGAGTGCGTTGAGGTCCATTGCGAGCCGGGTGGGAACGATAGGGTTGCGCGTTGGGTTGGCCGTCCCTGGCCTGGCTGCCGGCGGGACTAGCCCGCGGCCAACTTGCGCAGCACGTATTGCAGGATGCCGCCGTGGCGGAAGTAGTCCGCCTCGTTCGGGGTGTCGATCCGCACCTGGGCGGTGAAGTGGGTCACCTGTCCGTCCGCGGCGGTGGCACTGACCTCGACCTGCTTGGCGTTGCCGTCGGCGAGATCGCCGATGCTGTAGGTCTCATAGCCGGTGAGCCCGAGGCTGGCAGCGCTCTCGCCATCCTGGAACTGCAGCGGCAGGATGCCCATACAGACCAGGTTGGTGCGGTGGATACGCTCGTAGCTCTCGGCGATCACCGCGCGCACGCCGAGCAGGCGCGGCCCCTTGGCCGCCCAGTCGCGCGAGGAGCCGGAGCCGTACTCCTTGCCGGCGATCACGATCGCCGCGACCCCTTCCTGCTGATAGCGCATCGCGGCGTCGTAGATGGAGAGCTGCTCGCCGGAGGGCTGATGCAGGGTGACGCCACCCTCGGTGCCAGGGGCCATGCGGTTGCGCAGCCGGATGTTGGCGAAGGTGCCACGCATCATCACCTCGTGATTGCCGCGGCGCGAGCCGTAGGAATTGAAGTGCGCTGGAGCGACCCCGTGTTCGATCAGATAGCGTCCGGCCGGGCCGTCAGCCTTGATGTTGCCGGCCGGGGAGATGTGATCGGTGGTGACCGAATCCCCCAACACGGCCAGACAGCGGGCATTGGTGATGGCGGCCACCGGTTCCGGCTGCATGGTCATGCCCTTGAAGTAGGGCGGCTCCTGGACATAGGTGGAACCGCTGTCCCAGGCGAAGACCTTGCCGGCCGGCGCCTCCAGGGTCTGCCAGCGGGTATCACCGGCAAAGACATCGGCATAGCTCTGGCGGAAGGCCTCTTGGCCGAGGAAGCTCGACACCATGTCCGCCACCTCGCCCTGGGTGGGCCAGATGTCGCGCAGATAGACCGGGTTGCCATCCGGATCATGAGCCAGCGGCTCTTGATACGGGTCGAAGCCCATGCGTCCGGCGATCGCGTAGGCGACCACCAGCGGTGGCGAGGCCAGATAGTTCATCCGCACCTCGGCATGGACACGCCCCTCGAAGTTGCGGTTACCGGATAGCACCGAGGCGACGGTTAGATCGCCCGCGGCGATCGCCTCGCTGACCTCCGGGCGCAGTGGCCCGGAGTTGCCGATGCAGGTGGTGCAGCCATAGCCCACCACGTGAAAGCCCAATTGCTTGAGCGGCCCCATCAGCCCGGACTCTTCCAGGTAACGGGTCACCACCATCGAGCCCGGCCCGAGCGAGGTCTTGACCCAGGGCGGCACGCTCAAGCCACGTGCCACCGCCTTGCGGGCCACCAGGCCGGCGCCCAGCATGACGCTCGGGTTGGAGGTGTTGGTGCAGGAGGTGATGGCGGCGATGACCACGGCGCCATCGCCGATGCTGACCTCCTGACCGTCGATCTGGGTCGTGACCGGCGGCCGGGCACTGATGCCGCGCTCCTGGTAGAGCTTGCCGATGGCTTGCTCGAAGCTGGCCTTGACCGCGGTCAGCGCGACCCGGTCCTGCGGCCGCTTGGGGCCGGCCAGGCTGGGCACCACGGTGCCGATGTCCAGTTCTAGCCGCTCGCTGTAATCGGCCTCGAAGGTGCCGTCGGCATCGAACATTCCCTGCGCCTTGGCGTAGGCTTCCACCAGCGCGACCTGCTCGTCGGCACGGCCGGTCAGGCGCAGGAAGTCCAGGGTCTCGTGGTCGATCGGGAACAGGCCGCAGGTGGCGCCGTATTCCGGGGCCATGTTGGCGATGGTGGTGCGATCGCCCATCGGCAGGCTTGCCACCGCCGGGCCGTAGAACTCCACCAGCTTGCCCACCACCCCGTGGCGGCGCAGCAGCTCGACGATGGTGAGTACCAGGTCGGTGGCGGTGGCCCCCTCTGGCAGGCGCCCGGTCAGTTTCACGCCGACCACCTTCGGGATCAGCATCGAGACCGGCTGACCGAGCATCGAGGCCTCGGCCTCGATGCCACCGACGCCCCAGCCGAGCACGCCGACGCCATTGATCATGGTGGTGTGGGAATCGGTGCCCACCAGGGTGTCGGGAAATGCCTGCAGCACTCCGTCCACGGTGCGCCCGAAGACCACCCGGGCGAGATATTCCACGTTGACCTGATGGACTATGCCGGTATCGGGCGGTACGACCTTGAAATTGTCGAAGGCCTGCTGGCCCCACTTGAGGAACTGATAACGCTCGCGGTTGCGCGAGAACTCCAGCTCGGCGTTCAGTCCGAATGCCTGATCCGAGCCGTACTTGTCCACCTGCACCGAATGATCGATGACCAGTTCCGCCGGCTGCAGCGGGTTAATCCGGTCCGGATCGCCGCCGAGGGCGGTCATCGCATCACGCATGGCGGCCAGGTCCACCACCGCTGGCACGCCAGTGAAGTCCTGCATCAGCACCCGCGCCGGGCGGTACTGGATCTCGGTATCGGGCTCAGCCTGCGCGTCCCAGTTGGCCAGCGCCTCGATGTCGGCGCGCCGCACGGTCACGCCATCCTCGTGGCGCAGCAGATTCTCCAGTAGGATCTTCAGCGAGAAGGGCAGCCGCGCGCTGTTGGGGACGGCGTCGAGGCGAAAGATCTGATAGGTCTTGCCGCCCGCCTGGAGCTTGGCGCGGGATTGGAAGCTGTCGTGCATGGGATGGCTCCTTTGGTGGTGCTGGTGGTATCGCAGTTATGTTGCAGTGCAATATGGTCGGGATTCTAGCCCCCCCCGGGGGAAAACACACGTCGGCTTGCGGCGATCGCCCCGGGCCGATCCGGCTGATCAGGCCAAGCCGGCCGACCGCTGCATGGTGGAGTCCGGTCTCCTGCGAGCCCTTGCATTCAGACCTGAAGAGCTTGTGAAAAAAACGCCGACCGACTGCGCACGCCCCCGTCGCGACGGCTGGCGATTTTTGCACAACCTTCTGAGCCGGGCCGGGTGGTGCCGCCCGAGGCCTGCCCGGCTCCCGGCCTAAGCGGTTCCGTATCGGTCCGATAGGGACCAGGGACTGGGTCGGACCGCGTCCCGCGGGTGTGCTGGCCACCCCCGCGGGCAGCAGCTTCAGCAGCCTCCGTCAGCGGTTCGTTACGCCCGCTGTCTTTGCCGAGCAACCATGACTCAGTCCACCCGAGCAACCCGCGCCGAACACCTGGCGTCCGACCTGTTGGCCGCACCCGGTGCCGCGGCTCTGCAACCGCACCCCTGGCACCAGGAGACCTGGCAGCGACTGTGGCGCGCCCACGCCGAAGGACAGCTCGGGCATGCGCTGCTGGTGAGCGGCCCGGCCGGCATCGGCAAGCGCGCGCTGATGGAGACCCTTGCCCGCGCCCTGGTCTGCAGTCGCCCGACGGCTGCCGGCTATCCCTGTGGCCAGTGTGCGGAGTGCCGGTTGTCCGCGGCCGGCAATCATCCGGACCTGATCCTGCTAGCGCCGGACCCCGAGGCGAAATCGCAGGAGATCAAGGCCGATCAGGTGCGCGCCCTGTGTGAGCGCCAGACCCTGACCACCCATCGCGCCGCGCGCAAGGTCATCCGTATCGTCCCGGCCGAGGCGATGAACCCCTTTGCGGCGAACAGCCTGCTGAAGACCCTGGAGGAGCCGGTCGACTCGACCCTGTTGATCCTGGTCGCGGAGGGACCGGAGCGCCTGCCGGCGACCGTGCGCAGCCGCTGCCAGCCGCTACGCCTGACCATGCCGCCAGCGGCGCAGGTGCTCCCGTGGCTGCGCGCGCACCTGGAGGCGTTGGCGCCTGTGGCGCCGGTGGATGCAGCCCTGCTGCTGCAACTGGCCCATGGGGCACCCCTGCATGCGCTCAGCCTGGCTGACGGCGAACGCCTGACACAGCGGGCGACCGCACTGCAGGCCTTCGTCGCCGTGGGCCAGGGCCGCCAGGACCCGCTGGTGGTCGCCGATGCTTGGCAACGTCTGGAGCCGGCGCTAATATTGGACGAGATGGCCGGATGGATAGGTGATCTGCTGCGCCTTGCCGTCGATCCCAATGCCAGTCATCTCGACCACCCCGATCAGCGTGCCACCCTGATCAGTCTGATGACCAGCCAGGCCGGCCGCCTCAGTCCGGCGGCCGGTCAGCGTTTTCTGCAGCAAGTATTCGCCGCCCGCGCACACGCGGCGGCCACCATCAACAAGCAGCTCATGTTCGAATCGCTGCTGGTGCAGTGGGCGAGGATCGCGCGTGGGGGAGGCCTTCATGGCTGACAACGAGCGGCCGGGTGGCCCCCAACGCCTCCTGAGCTTCGCCATCAAAGACAAACAGGCCCTGTATTCTGCCTACATGCCATTCATCAAGAATGGCGGCCTGTTCATTCCGACCAATACGCCCTATCAGCTTGGCGAAGAACTTTTCCTGTTGCTGGAACTCATGGACGCGACCGAGCGCATCCCAGTGGCGGGCAAGATTGTCTGGATTACCCCGGTCGGGGCCGAGGGTAACCGGGCGGTCGGTGTCGGCATCCAGTTCCACGATCAGGACCAGGGCGAGGCTCGGCGCAAGATCGAAGAATATCTGGCTGGCGGTCTCGAGGCCGAGCGGCCCACGCATACGATGTGAACGGCGAGCATTTCGGCGGTCGGCCCAGCGCCGGTAACGGCCCCAGTGCCGATGCAGGCCTCGCGTCAGGTTCCGCGCATCTCGGTCCCGCCCAGATCGCCTTGCCCGCCGCTGTCATGGCTGCGTGCCAGCCATTTCTGCCAGCTATTTCCGCCAGCATGTTTATCGATTCTCATTGCCATCTAGACCGTGTCGACCTAACCCCCTATGGCGGCGATTTTGCCGCCTTGATGGCGCGCACCCGGGCCGCTGGGATCGAGCAGATCCTCTGCGTCTGTATCGACCTCGAGCATTATGAGACGATGGTGCGCCAGATTGCCGGTGAACCCGGCGTCTGGCATTCGGTGGGGGTGCATCCGAATGAGCGCGACTGCCGTGAGCCGGCCGTGGAGGAACTGGTTGCCCTGGCTGCCGACACGCGGGTAGTGGCAGTCGGCGAAACCGGGCTGGATTATCATTATCACCGCGACGACAATCACTGGCAGCGGGCGCGCTTTCGCACCCATATCGAGGCCGCGCGGATGGTTGGCAAACCGCTCATCGTGCATACCCGCGATGCCCGTGTCGATACCATCGCGATCCTGCGCGAGGCTGGAGCCGATGCCGTCGGCGGAGTCATGCACTGTTTCACCGAGACCTGGGAGATGGCCGCGCAGGCCTTGGAGCTGGGTTTCTATATCTCGTTTTCCGGCATCCTCACCTTCCGCAATGCTGCCGACCTGCGCGAGGTTGCGCGCCGGGTTCCCCTGGAGCGGCTGCTGATCGAGACTGACGCGCCCTGGCTGGCACCGGTTCCGCACCGCGGCCGCCCCAACGAGCCGCGCTATGTCGTGCATGTGGCAGAGCAGATTGCGGCCTTGCGCGGACTCGATCCCGCGGCGGTGGCGGCGCTGACACGGGACAATTTTTTACGGTTGTTCCGGCCACCAACCAGCGTCTAGGGCACGCTGAAGCCCTCGGTATTGCCAGCCGGGGGTATGCGCGGGCCTTTTCGATTGCTGATATATCGGGCGGGAGAGCCAAGCAATCGGCATGTCCCTGAGTGTTTGCTTGGGCTGCTAGGTTATGCGCCGGCCCTGTCTCCGTTGCATCCTGGCCCTATCCCGACTCTCTTACTGACCCCTGACCGGCTCTGCCGCATGCTGTCTCTGCTCGATCGTTATCTGCTCGGCGAGACCGCCAAGGTCTTCGCTGCCATCATCGCTACTCTGCTCCTGGTCACCGTCAGCATGCTGTTCCTGCGGACCCTGGAACAGGTCAGCCTAGGGGCACTCGGCAATACCAGCATGTTGCGTTTCCTCGGCCTGCAGGTGCTGCGCGACAGCGCGAGCCTGCTGCCGCCGGCGTTCTTTATTGCCGCACTGGTGAGCCTGGGGCGGCTCGCCCGCGATAGCGAACTGATCGCCTTTGGGGCCTGCGGGATCGGGCCGGGCCGGCTGTATCGTTCGCTGCTACTCTTGGCGCTGCCGCTGGCGCTGCTGACCGGCTGGTTCTCGCTCATCCTGCAGCCCTATGCCTCGCTGCATATCCAGCGTATCGAGGACGCCCAGCAGGAGCGGGCGACCCAGGTGGTGGGCCTGCAACCCGGTCGCTTCTATCAACAGCAGTCTGGGGCCGTTACCTTCTACGCGGCGGCGCTGGATGACGAACGCCGCTTGCGACAGCTCTTCATTCAGGATCGTCGCTCTGATCCGCCCCGGCTGATCTTGGCTGAGCGCGGTTTCTACCAGCAGGGTGGTGCGGCTGGAGAGCGCATCGTGTTAGAGGTTGGCCGGCGCTTTGATGGTCAGGCGGGCACGGCCCGTTTCGATGTCACCGAGTTCGATCGCTACACGCTGCTACTGGAGCAGGAGGCACCGGTCGAGGAGCGCCGGCGCCGTGCAGCCCGCCTGACCGTCGACCTGATCAACTCGCCGGCACTTCCCGATCGCGCCTTGCTCGGCCATCGCTTGGCCGCGCCAGTGAGCCTGTTCGCGTTGGCCCTGATCGCCATTCCGCTGACAAATCTGTCACCGCGTCAGCGTGATAGCGGACGGCTGTTCTTGGCCTTCCTGGCCTATTTCGCCTTCTTTAACCTTCAGCGCATGGCTGTCAATTGGATGCAGGGCGGCGTGTCGCCGCCCTGGTTGGGCGTGCTCTGGTACCAGCCACTGATCATCGCAGTGGTCTTTGGCGCGCTGATTCCTGGTAGCTATTGGTCACGCCGGTTCGTTGAACGGATGCGTCGTTGGCGGCGCTCAGCGCGCTGACCGGTCGGGCGCCGCTCATCTCTGTTTCAGGCCATCGCGCGCTTCTGCCTGCGTCTGCCCCGACGGTGCGAGTGGCCATCTCGACCGATCGCGCCCCGCTGGGGCATGGTCTGTCCCATCGGCCTCGCTCAGTTCATCCGTGCATCGGCGATCTGCACATCCAGTAGGTCTAGCGCGATCCGCTGGCCACTGCGGCTGGCAGTTTCGGCCATCGCCGCCCGCACCGCGGTGGCGATGCTCAGTGCCTGCACGATATCCCGATGACTGGTGGCACGACCGGCGGTCAGGTTGGCAACGTCGTCCAGGATGCCGAAGACCAACCGGGCCACGTCTTCGCCATTGTCGGTGTTAGGCAACAGGGGCAGGTCGATGTCGATGTAGTCGTTGGCGATGCGGGGCTGGCTGGTCTGAGTATTCATGAGCGTCACTCGGGCAGAGTTGTGGCAGTCGAGTCGGGAGAGTGGGATTCAGGCGATCGTTCAGCCGGCGGCGGTCGGGGTGTGTTGCGGTACCGACCATCGGGCGTCATCGCGGCAGGTCTGGATCAAGGTGTGCGCGACGGTTGGGATCGATGCGGCCGGTTGGACTCCGCTCGGCAGGGTGTTGGCGTGGTAGCGGTGGAGCCGCTCTTTCAGTTGCGTCGCACTGAGCTGGCCGGTGGTGGTCGCGCGGCCGGCCTGATCGGATGCCGGTGTCCGGTTCCAGGTGGTCGGGTCGTTCCAGGGCGATGGAGTCGGTAGGCTCGCCTGGCGAGCCAGGGCCAGCAGGCTGTGACCAGCGGCAGGGCCGGCGGCCGGGAAAGACAGGGCGGGCGCTCGGGCCAGGAGCGAACTGGGCGCGCTGCGATCTGGAGCGGCCGTATGGCCGGTCGTCCAGATGACTGGTCCGTTGGTCGACCCGGTCGCTGGTTGGGCGCCCCGGAAGGCGCTCTTGGGGGTGCAGGGATTGTCCAGGTCGGCCTGGTCGAGATTGGCCCGATCGAGATCGCCCTGTTTCGAATCGCCGGCGATCGGGCCACTCGCGGTGAGAATCAACAGGGCGGCAAGGGCGGTCAGTCGCGGCCGCCGGTAGGCTGTCGCCGAGCCCACCAGGCGGCGGCCATGGTCGATCGGCGGGGACTGCTGCAGGGTCGTGGTTGCGGGCATGGGATCACTCCTCTTGCGTCGGTTGCGAACGCCTGACCTGTGCAAAACTTGGTCGTTACCGTTCAAGCCACTATTTGTAGGTGACGGGCGGTCGATCGATGCCCGTCGGTGCTAGGCCGCGGCGAGTCTGTCGATGCACCGCTTTAACCAAGCGTCGGCGTCAACAATAGGCCGCGATCGTAGCTTTGTCAATGTTTCGACCAGAACAAAATTTGTACAAAACATGGGCAGCGAGGAGAGACCATTGATCGACCCCGAGACGCCACCGGCTGGTCAGACCTATCGGATCGGGGCGGTTGCCCGGTTGACCGGGATCCCGCCGGATACCCTACGGGTGTGGGAGCGCCGCTATGCGGTGGTGACCCCGTTCCGCTCCGAGGCCGGTACCCGCCTGTACGGTGCCGACGACTTGGCACGTCTGACCCTGATCAAGCGACTGGTGGACAACGGCGATGCCATCAGCCACGTGGCGCAGTTGTCTCTTGTTGATCTCCGCGAGCGGGTGCGCGGGCTTGGTGCCCGGCCGCTTGACCCGGAGCCAAGTGTGCCCTGCCGAGTCGGCGTCCTGGGTGCACGCCTGCCGGCCATGCTAACCCTGGCGACCTCAGTCGGGCCCGCCGCAGCGGCTGAGCCCATGGCCGGCGCGGTGGAGTTCGTTGGGGTGTTCGAGGACGAGGCGCGCTTTCGCCAGGAGGCGGCCGGGCTGAAGCTAGACTTGCTGCTACTGGAATGCCCAAGCATCCATCCGGATCAAGTGCAGCGCATCACC
The DNA here is from genome assembly GCA_007693535.1 of Chromatiaceae bacterium. GTDB lineage: Bacteria > Pseudomonadota > Gammaproteobacteria > Chromatiales > Chromatiaceae > Lamprobacter. The sequence goes on along the minus strand of REDK01000099.1, from coordinate 46,715 downwards.
GACCTGCTGGCCTGCTCCAGGGCGGCGCGGGCGGTGGTGATCTACGAATTCGCCAGCCGCGCGGTGCTGGAGCGCCTGCGGACCTTGCGGGTCAGCGCCCGGCGGGCACCGGCGGATGTGGCCGAGGTGCGGCGCTGGTGTGCCACCGCTCATCGCGCCCACGCGGCGCCGGAGGCGGCCGAACTTCTGGACGACATGGACCTGAGTGGGCCGCTGCCGCGACGCCGCTACGATACCGCCGCCCTGGCCCGCATCGCCGCTGCCTCGCCGACGGTGCGCTGCGAATGCCCGCACCATCTTGTCCAGCTTGTGTCCAGCCTGGTCGCCTTCGAGAACTACAGCCAGGAGTGCGAGCATCGCAATGCCGACGATGCCGCTCTGCATGCCTTTCTGCATGCCGCCAGCGCCCACGCCCGGGCAACCATGGAGGCGGCTCTAGCGCGCGTCATCGATGCCGAGGGCATCGAAATTTAGCGCCATACGGCCGCATGCTTGCAATTCAGCCCCCTCGGCATAGGATGGTTGCCTGCGGCCCCGCATCCGGGTGTCGGCCAGGCCCTTCCGGGGGCGCCGGCAGCCGGGGGCGAGCCGAACCAGGTCGGCGCCGGTCTGCCGGGCGGCGGCACGCGCCGACCATCCTTCTTTCAACTGGAGATACGCGATGCGAGTTCTGCGCTGGCTCGGGGTTCTAACACTGCTGCTGGCGGCCACTGGCTGCGTCAAGGTCGATCAGACCCTGGCCCTGAACAAGAACGGTTCGGGCACCTTCGAGATCCGCTACGGCATGGCCGAGCAGACCATTGCCCAGCTCGAGGCGATGCAGCAGATGTCACAGGCGATGGGCGAGGAGATGGAGGTCGAGCAGGACACCCCGTTCGAGTTCGACGAGGCGCGGGTACGGGCCGACTTCGAAGAGAATCGGGTGGATGGCGTGGAGCTGTTGGCGGTCGACTCCGAGGTGGTCGATGGCTGGAAATACATGCAGATCAAGCTGCGTTTCGACAGTTTGGAGGCATTGGCCGAGACCTCGTTCTTCGAGGATAGCGGCATGAGCCTCAGCCGCGACGCGGCCGGCAACTATGTACTGACCCAGCGCTCCGGGAATGGCGACGCCCTCGGTGCCGAGGAGGCTGGCGCGGCGGAGATGCAGCAACAGATGATGGCGCAGATGGCGGCGATGTTTTCCGGCCTGCGCATCGTCAACCGCATCGAAACCCCCACCGATATCGTCGAGAGCAATGCCACCGAGGTTCGCGGTCGGCAGGCGACCTGGGTATTCGATGTTGACGAGGACCCAAACGTGTTGACCCAGCTCGACAACCTGGACCTCCGCGTGGTGTTCAAGGGCAGGGGCCTAAACCTGCCGGAGATCGAACCCGCGGAGACCGTCGACTGAGTGGTCATCCCGGTATCTGTTCTCAACCGGGAATCGACAGCACTTGGTCGGCGTTGCAGCAGTGGCGGTTGCGGCCGCTGCTGCGATGGCCCTAGCAACCGGATCAGCGACCGAACATCATAGGGAACCAGCGGCCGTGCCGTCAGCTGTGGTGCCGCTGTTTGGCCAACATGCGCACCAGCATGCGCACCAGCATGTTAGCCGGCATGGCCGATCATCAGCGCCTCCTCAGGGCCGCGCGCTGGCAGTGATGATCACGTCCAGCTCGGTTTCCGGGTTCAGCGGTCGCACCCAGGCGTTGAGTTTTTGCAATACCTCCGGCAGCTCCGCAATCGCCGCGTTGGCTTCCTGTGGATCGGCATAGAGGCTGTGGATCAGGACGAACCAGGGCCGGCCGCGGAACATCTCCTCGCGCCCGTAGACCGCGGGCGGTAGTGGATAGTTGGCGATGAAGACATCGCGCTCGTCGCGACTGTAAAAGCCGATCAATTGCAGCGCATAGAGCCGATCGCCGACGACGAGAGAACCGTCGGAAGCCGATGGGGCAGCGAGTGATGATCCTGCTGTTGCCGCGGCTATGGTCTCGGGTTCGGCATCTGGTCTGGGCGCATCGCTTGTGGCGTCGGCGGCCAGCTCGACCGCCGTCTGGGGTGCGTCCTGGGGGGTATCTCGGGGTGCATCTGGGGGTGCATCTGGGGGTGCATCCTCGGGGGGGGCGGGAGCCTCGGTAGCGGGCGCTGCCGTCGGTGCCGCGTCTGCGGTGACGGCATCCGCTGGTGTGACTGCAGCGGTGGCGCGCTCGGTTCCCTCGGTCATCGCCAGGGCCGCGACCAACTGCTGGTGCTCCCGCTCGATCTGGGTCAGGCGCTCGTCGAGCAATTGGTGGCTGACCGTGGCGGCGAGGGCTGCATCGCCGTTTTGCGGGTCGGCGCTCAGGTCGACCTGCGAAGCGGCGTCCGGCGCGGCCCCGACCATGGCTTCCAACTGCTCGCGCAGTTGTTCGATACTGGCAAGGACGCCGGCCTCTAGGTCCGCACGCGCTTGCGCGACCTGGCTTGCCACCGCATCGGCCAGCATCGGTTCCTGTGCCGTCGCCAGGGCCGCAAGCTGTAGATCGAGGTCGCCGCGCAGGGCGGCCACCGCGTCGGTTGGGATCGCCTCCACCTGGCGCGTCAGTTCGGCCAAGGCTGTGGCGATGCCATCAACCCGCTCGCTCAGCCCATCGGCAGGCCGGCCGGTTACGGCTTGCAGGTCGACGATCTGCGCCTGCAGCGCGTTGATGGCAGTGCTGGCGCGGGTCCGTTGCTGCGCCAGCTCCAGCCCCAGCCACAGCGTGGTGACCACTCCCAGCGCCACCACCAGCGCCAGGGCTGTCAGCAGTCCGTTACGGGTGCGTCGGAAGCGATTGAAGGTCTCGTCACGATGTGCAGCAAAGGCCTTCTGCAGCAGCCCGACACTGCGGCGGCGGTCGTCGTCGACGTCGGCGATCCGCTCTACCAGGGCCAGAGCGACATCGTGCACTGGCGACTCGATGGGGGCCTGCTGCTGCAGGCAGGCGCCGAGGTCCGGGGGTTCTTGGTGGGAACCGTCGTGGGAACCGTCGGATAGGTTGGTCATGCTGCTGCCTTCCCCTGGGATCAGTGACTGGTCGGTACCATCATCGGCCAGCCCGACCCCGCTGCCAAGGGGTGTCGCCCGAGTGGGGGTATGTTGCTGAACCGACGGTTAGATTAACCGTTATGATCCGCAAGCCGAAGCAATGGTCGTCGGCTGGCCTACCGTCAGCCCGGTCCTGAGCTTCCCTGTCTTCTCCCCTGTCTGATCCCCTTGCCTGATCTCATCACCCAAGTGGCCGGCGGCCCGCGCGGGCGCGCCTGCCGTTTTCCTGAACCGCGGAGGACCCTATGGATTTCGCTGATAAGACGGCCCTGGTCACCGGTGCCAATTCGGGGCTCGGCCGCGCCGTTGCCCAGGCCCTGGCTGCCGGCGGGGCAACCGTGCTGATGGTGGTCCGTGACCCGGGGCGCGGCGAGGCGGCCCGCGCCGCGATCGAGACCGCCACCGGCAACCCCGCGGTCCATCTACTGGTTGCCGACCTGGTCGCCCAGGCCGAGGTGCGGCGTCTGGCCGCCGAGGTCAGCGCACGCTGGCCGCGCCTGCACCTGCTGGTCAATAACGCCGGCACCGCCTATCCCAGCCGGCGGCTGAGTCCGGACGGGGTGGAATGCACCCTGGCGGTGAATCATCTGGCGCCGTTTCTGCTCACCAACCTGCTGCTGGAGCAGCTGCGGGCAGCGGCGCCGGCCCGCATCGTCAATGTCGGCACCCGCATCAACTATGCGATGGAGCTGGGCGACCTGAGTTGGCAAGGCCGTCGCTACCGGATGATGCGGGCCTACGTCGAATCCAAGCTCGGTATGCTGCATTTCACCCGCGAGCTGGCACGCCGGCTACGCGGCAGCGGGGTCACCGTCAACTGCGTCTTTCCCGGCGTGTTCAATTCCAACCTGGGCGGGACCGACGGCGCCCAAGGCCTGTTTTGGAAGAGTGTCAGCCTGCTGCTGGGCTGGGCCTTGGCGACGCCGGAGCAGGCGGCCGAGCGGGTCATGTACCTGCTCGGTGCCCCGGAACTGGCCGATGTCAGCGGTGAATACTTCGGCGACCGGCGCATCATCAGCATGCCGGCTCAGGTCGAGGAGCAGGCCGCCAATGCCCGGCTCTGGGAGATCAGTGCCCGTTTGACCGATCTCGACGATTGAGCGTGGTTGCGATGATCGTTTCCGGTCTGCTGCTGTCCTTGGTGTCTGCGCGTCGCCGTCTTCGCGCGGCGTGGCGCTGGTCGCCAACGACTGCTTTGCCGATCGGCGACTGCCCCACGGTGCCCGTTCCGGTGCGTCTTGGCCTACTGCTGCGGGCGAGCCTGCTCCTGGGGTTGCTCTTGACCCTAATACCAGGGGCGGGTGCGGCCCAGGAGACAACGCAGCAAGAGTCAGTGCCGGCCGTGGCCGGGGATCCGGCGTTGGACCCGCTGCGCGAGCGCGCCATTGCCCTGCCGGTCAGCCCCGAGTTGGTCGAGGGCCGCCTGCGCGAGGCCGAGGCCGATACCAGCCTGACCGAAGAGGTCCGCGCCCGGCGGCTGGAGCAATATCGGTCGCTGCTCGGTTATCTCGCTGAGATCAATGATTTCAATCAGCGGGCCGCCGCCTATCGCGAGGCGATCAGCAATGCGCCGGTGCGAACGGCGGCGATTCGCGCGGAACTGGAGGCGATTGAACCGCTGCCCGACCCGCCGGTGGAGCTGCCAGCGGATATCGATCGGGCCGGCGTGGAGCGGATGCTGGTCAGCCTGCAGGCCGAGGACACCTCGCTGGAGGTCCAGCAGGTGGAGATCGAGCGTGCCCTGACCGAACTGGTGGCACAACCCAACCTGGCGCGGCAGCGGCTGACCGAGGTGCGGGTCGCCTTGGGCGAGGTGGACGAGGAACTCGCCCTGCCGGCCAGCGGCGAATTGAGTCCGCAGGAGCAACAGGCCCGGCGCTGGTTGCTGGAGGCGCGCCGCGATGTGTTGCGCGCCGAGGCGCTGATGCTGGAGCAGCAACTGGCCAGCGGCGATGCCCGCCGGGCGCTGCTGGAGGCGCGCCGCGATCAGGTCCGCCGCTCGCTGCGCCGCCTGCGCGAGCGCCGCGCCTACCTGGAGGAGCAGGCCGATGCCCTGCGTCGGGCCGAGGCCGAGCGTCTGCGCGCCGAGGCCGAAGCCGCGCAGCGGGCCGCGGCCGAGGCCGATCCGGTGGTGCGCGAACTGGCCGATGCCAATGCCGAACTGGCGCGGGCGATCGAACCCCTGAACCGGCGCCTAGAACGGCTCGGCGAGGACCAGCTCGCCCTGGAACAGGCCAAGGCGCGCCTGGAGACCGACTTCCGCAATACCAGTGAGCGCCTGGAGGTGGCCGGGCTCAGCCGTGCCCTGGGGCAGTTGCTGATCGACCAGCGCAGCCAGTTGCCGGACCGCCGCGTCCTGCGCCGGGAGGCCGCTGTCCGCGCCGATGTGATCGCCGAGGCGACCCTGGAGCGCATCCGCTATCGGGAGGAGCTGCGTCAGCTCGCTGATCTGGACGACGCGGTGCAGGTGCGCCTGGAGCAGATCACCCAGCGCCTGGCCCAGTTGCCGATGATCGCGCTGGACGGCAGTGCGCTGTCCGCGGACCTCGCGGACGGGCTGCGCCAGCAGTTGCGCGAGCAGCTACGCCGCCGGGCCGAGCTGTTGCAGCGCGCGCTGGGCCTCTATGATCAGTTGCTCAGTGGCCTGGGGACGCTGGAGTTTACCGCTCAGCAGCTGGCCGCGCTGGTGGCCGACTACGAGACCTTCCTGTCCGAACGCCTGCTGTGGGTGCGCAGCACGGTGCCGATCACCGAGCAATCCTTCCGCGCCCTGCCGGCGGCGCTGGTCTGGCTGGCGGACCCGCGCAACTGGGTGCAGGTAGGGGAGGTCCTGCTCGACGACGCCGGACGTGCGCCCTGGTCCTGGCTCGGGCTGCTTGCGGTGGTCCTGCTGCTGGCCCGCTCAAGCAGTACGCGTCAGGCCGTGCGCGCCAGCGCCGAGCCGCTGCGCCGGGTCAGTACCGACCGTTTTGCCTTTACCCTGCGGGCGATCGCCTTGACCCTGATCCTGGCCGCCCCCTGGCCGCTGCTGCTGGCGCTGTCGGGTTGGCGCCTGTCTGCCGCACTGCTGGCGACCGATTTCACCCGCGCCGTCGGGGCCGCGCTGCTGACCATGTCCAGCGCGCTCTATTACCTGCGCGCCTTCCGACTGCTCTGCATGTCCGGTGGCGTCGCCGATCGCCATTTCCGCTGGCGCGGCGAGGTGCTGCGCGCGCTGCGCTTCAACTTTCAGCTCGCCACCTACGTGCTGCTGCCCATCGGCGGTATCGCCGTCACCATCTATCAACACGAGGACCCGGCCTTCGGCGGTACCCTCGGACGCGTGTCCCTGGTGCTATTCATGATCGGCTTTGCGATCCTCGTCGGCCGGCTGCTGCACCCGGGGCGCGGCGTGATCAAAGACTTGGTGGCCGCACATCCCCATACCTGGGCTAGCCGGCTGCGCCATCTCTGGTTCGCGGCCGCGGTTGCCGTTCCGCTCGGCCTGGCCAGTCTGACCTTGGCCGGATTCACCTTCACCGCCGGGGTGCTGATGGAGTCGCTGATTCAGCAGGTCTGGCTCGCGCTGGGCCTGGTGGTGGTGCAGCAGTCCATCGTGCGCTGGCTGATCGTGACCCGCCGCACCCTCGCCCTGCGTGCGGCCCTGGAGCGGCGCGCCAGCCGCGAGACCGGTGTCACCACGCCGACCGCCGACGAGAGCGGCAACCTGCTGCGGGCCGCCGAGGACAGCGTGGACCTGGCCTCTTTGGACAGTCAGACCCGCATGCTGGTCAATACCCTGATCAGCCTGGCGGCGGTCTTCGGGCTGTGGGTCATCTGGTCGCAATTCCTGCCTGCCCTGGGGCTGTTGGAGAACATCACCCTGTGGACCTACACCAGCACCCTGGATGGGGCCGAACAGACCCTGGCGGTGACCCTGGCCGATTTCACCTGGGTGCTGATGCTGGTGCTCGTCACCGCGGTGGCGGCCAGCAATCTGCCGGCGGTGCTGGAAATCCTGCTGCTCAAGAACACCGAGGTCACCGCCGGCAGCCGTTATGCCATCACCACTCTGATCGGCTACGCCATCACGGTCATCGGCACCCTGCTGGTGTTTGGGGCCCTGGGGCTGACCTGGGGCCAGGTGCAATGGCTGGTCGCGGCGCTCAGCGTCGGTATCGGCTTCGGCCTGCAGGAGATCGTCGCCAACTTCATCAGCGGCCTGATCATCCTGTTCGAGCGCCCGGTGCGGGTTGGCGATACCGTCACCCACGAGGGTAACAGCGGGGTGGTCACGCGTATCCAGATTCGCGCCACCACCATCCGCAACTGGAACGGGCAGGAACTGCTGGTCCCGAACAAGTCGCTCATCACCGGGCAGTTGATCAATTGGACCCTGACCGATCAGCGCACCCGCATCGAGATCCACATGGGCGTAGAACACGGCAGCGATGTGATGCAGGCACTGCGGCTCCTCGGCGAGATCGCCGCCGCCAACCAACGGGTCCTGAAAGATCCGGCCCCCTTGATCACCCTGGATGCCATCGGCGACAACGCCCTGCACCTGGCCATGCGCTGCTTCCTGGCCAGCCCGGAGGCTCGCCTCGGCATCGCCTCGGAGCTGAATCAGGCGGTCAACCAGCGCTTTGCCGCTGCCGGTATCCGCATCGCCCACCCCCAGCGCGACCTGCACCTGCGCGCCGGCGGCGCGTTGCCGGGGGGGCTGGCGCCGAGTGGGTCGCCGGCGGTTGCCACCGAGACCGATATCAGCGGGCCGGGCGTCGCCGCCGGCTGAGACCATTGTTGCCGGACTCCGGCGGCAACCGCTATACCGATGGCAACCGCTATACTGGCGCCCGCCTGCCCGCAGTCATGCCGCGAGGACCTCATGGCCGACGCCCTGGACCAAGCCGCCAGCAGCCCGCTGCCCGCCAACGCCCCCACCGACAGCCCAGTCCCTGTCGCCGCGCCGCCGCCGGACAGCCTCGCCGCGGTGGACCTGGGCTCCAACTCCTTTCACCTGATCGTGGCCCGCTCTGACGGCGGCACCCTGCAGGTGATCGACCGCTACAAGGAGATGGTGCGCCTGGGGGAGGGGCTGACCTCGGACGGCTTCCTGCGCGAGGACGTCGCTGAGCGGGCATTTGCCTGCCTGGAGCGCATGGGCCAGCGCCTGCGCGACATCGACCCGGCCAAGGTGCGCGCGGTGGGCACCAATACCCTGCGCCAGTTGCGCCCGGAGGTGCACTTCGTCGAGGAGGCTGAACGCGCCTTGGGTCATCCCATCGAGGTCATTGCCGGCCGCGAGGAGGCCCGCCTGATCTACTTGGGGGTCGCCCACGGCCTGGCGATCGGCGACGAAAAGCGGCTGGTGGTGGACATCGGCGGCGGCAGCACCGAACTCATCATCGGCCAGGGCTTCATGCCATTGTTGCGTGAGAGCCTGGAGATGGGCTGCGTCAGTGTCTCCCAGCGCTTCTTCGTCAACGACAAGATCAGCGCCAAGGCGATGGAGAAGGCCGAGCTGTTCTGCGCTCTGGAACTGCGGCCGGTGCGTGAAGTGGTCCGTCAGTCCGGCTGGGCCACTGCCACCGGTAGCTCGGGCACGATCAAGTCCATCGCCGGCGTCGTCACCAATGCTGGCTGGAGCGAGGACGGCATCACCCTGGAGGCCCTTGACCGGCTGCGCGAGGCCATGATCGCCTGCGGCCGGGTTCCGGCACTGGATTTCAAGGGCCTGAGTGACCGGCGCCGACCGGTGTTTGCCGGCGGCGTGGCGGTCTTGCGCGCGCTGTTTCAAAATCTGGCGATCGAGCGCATGCGCGCCTCCGATCAGGCCCTGCGCGAAGGTCTGATCTACGAGATGATCGGACGCACCCAGCACGAGGACGTGCGCGAGCGGACTGTTGCCACCCTGTGCCGGCGCTTCGACGTCGATCTGGACCATGCCGCCCGGGTGCGGGCGACCGCCCTTGCCCTGTTCGCCCAGGTGCGCGATGCCTGGGCGCTCGCGCATCCCAACCATCCCCTGATGCTCGGTTGGGCCGCCGATCTGCACGAGGTCGGGCTGGCGGTCGCGCATAACCAGTATCACAAGCACGGCGCCTATCTGATCCAGTATGCCGACCTGTCCGGCTTCACCCGCCAGGAACAGGACGTCCTGGCCGCCCTGGTGCTCGGCCATCGGCGCCGGTTTCCGATCGATGCCTTCTTGGCCCTGCCGCGCCCGGCGCGGAACTGCGCCCGCCATCTCTGCGTGCTGCTGCGCCTGGCGGTGCTGATCCATCGCGGGCGCACCACCGCTGATGCCCCCGAGCCGGTGGTCGCGGCTGACGGCGACACCCTGCGGCTGAGCTTCCCGCCGGGCTGGATGGCCCAGCATCCGCTGACCTGCGTCGAGCTGGAGGACGAGGCCGAGCGGCTGGCGGCGGCCGGCATCGGGGTCGAAATCCGGTGACAGACCGGCACCCGCGGGCAGGGCGGCCGGCGATCGCCCCGAGCGGCGGTGGGCCGCGTCATGAGGCCGGCGAGTGGCTGATGCTGCTCGCGCTGACGGCCATGTGGGGCTCGTCGTTCCTCTTCACCAAAATCGCGGTCGGCGCCCTGGCCTTTCAGCACATCGTCACCGCCCGCCTGAGCCTGGCCGCGCTGATCCTGCTTGCGCTGGCCGTCAGCCTGGGCCGGCGCCGCCCGCGCGGCGCGCGCACCTGGCTGTTCTTCGCCCTCATCGCCGTCGTCGGAAATCTGCTGCCGTTCTCGCTGATCACCTGGGGTCAGCGTGGCATCGACAGCGGCCTGGCCGGCATCCTGATGGCCGTCATGCCGCTCGCCACCCTGGTGCTGGCGCACCTGTTCGTTCCCGGCGAACGGCTGACCCCGCCGCGTATCGGCGGCTTCTTGCTCGGCTTTGCCGGGGTGGTGGTGCTGATCGGCCCCGAGGCCCTGCATGTGGCCCTGGGCGAGGAGGCGCACCTGCTGCCGATGCTGGCGGTGCTGGGCGGTGCCCTGTGCTATGGCGTCGCTTCGATCCTGGCCCGGCTGCGTCCGGCCGGCGATGCTCTCTCCACCGCCGCCGCGGTGACCCTGCTGGCGGCCCTGCTGTCCCTACCCGCGTCGCTGCTGCAAGGGGTTCCGGCGCCACTGGCACTGCCCCGCGGCCTCGCCCCACTCGACCCGGGCCTGCTGCCGGCCCTGGGCGCGGTGCTGTTCCTCGGCGTCTTTGCCACTGCCACCGCCATGCTGGTCTATTTCCGGCTGATCCAATCCGCCGGCCCTGGCTTTACCTCGCAGCTCAATTATCTGATTCCGCTTTGGGCGGTCGCAGTCGGCGTCCTCTTCCTCGGCGAACACCCGCTTCTCGATCACTTCTACGGCCTCGGCCTGATCCTCAGCGGTCTACTGGTCGCGCGCTGGCGGGGGCGGGGGTGACGCGACGGGCTGGCAGCCCGCCGCCTCGACGGCGTGGTAGTCGCTGACGGGCGCTGGTCAGCGCTGGCGCCGGGACAACCGACGCAGCCGTTCGCGATGGCGAAGCTGCCGGGGGGTCAGGGGGTTGCGACGGTCCTTATAAGGGTTGTCGGTACTCTTGAATTCCAGTCGCAGGGGCGTGCCATCGAGTCCCAGGGCCTGGCGGAAGCGGTTGTTTAGATAGCGGTGATAGGTATCCGGCAGGGCCGCGGTCTGATTGCCATGGATGACGATAACGGGTGGATTGCGCCCGCCCTGGTGGGCATAGCGCAGCTTGATGCGGCGGCCATGAACCAGCGGTGGCGGATGCGCCGTGACCGCCTCCGCCAGCAGGCGGGTCAGTTGCGGCGTGGCGAGGTCGCGGACGGCGTTGGCAAAGGCCTGATCGGCCGCCTCCAGCAGCAGCCCCACCCCACTGCCATGCAGCGCCGAGATGAAGTGGGTGCTGGCGAAGTCGAGAAAGCTGAGCCGGCGTTCCAGGGCCGTCTTGATCTGATCGCGGGCCTCGGCGCCGAGCCCGTCCCATTTGTTGACGGCAATCACCAGGGCACGGCCGGCCTCGATGAGATGGCCGGCGAGGGTTGCGTCCTGTTCGCCGATGCCCTGGCGTGCATCCACCACGAGGATCGCCACGTTGCATGCGGCGATTGCCTGCAGGGTCTTGACGATACTGAACTTTTCGATCGGATCGCTGACTCGCGCCCGGCGCCGCACACCGGCGGTGTCGATCAGGGTGTATGGTTGCTCGCCGCGCTGGAAAGGGATGAACAGGCTGTCACGCGTGGTGCCCGGCTGATCGTAGACCACCACCCGTTCTTCACCCAGCAGGCGATTGACCAGCGTCGATTTGCCGGCGTTAGGGCGGCCCACCACAGCAACTAGGGTGCCGCGCTGATCGGCGGCGGCATCGGGATCGGGACTGGCCGCGTCACCGGCGGTCGGTAGCCGGGCGAACACCTGCTCCATCAGTGCGGTGACGCCGCGTCCTTGCGCCGCGGCGATGGGCACCGGAGCGCCCAGGCCGAGGGCATGGAATTCGGCCGCTGCCAGATCGCGGTCCAGGTGGTCGGTCTTGTTGACTACCAGCGTCAGTGGGGTGCCGGTGCGGCGCAGTTCGGCGGCCAGGTCCAGGTCGGCCGGTCCCACCCCGTCGCGGGCATCCACCAGGAACAGTAGATGATCAGCCTCGGCGATGGCCTGGCGCACCTGACGCTCCATCAACAACGTCACGTTGTCGCCGTTGCCGCTGCCGAGACCGCCGGTGTCGATGAGCACATAGCCGGCCGGGCCGACCTGGCCGATGCCGTACTGGCGGTCGCGGGTCAGCCCCGGGTAGTCGGCGACCAGGGCCGCGCGGGTGCGCGTGAGCCGGTTGAACAGGGTGGACTTGCCGACGTTGGGGCGGCCTACCAGGGCGATGACCGGAAGCATTGCGGTTCAGTCGACGGCAGCCGGTGCCGTTGCCGGTGGGGGGACCAGGGTCGGGTCGAGCAGGTCCAGGCGCGCCGCTTCGGCAGCGTGGCCCGCGGCATCGGGTGCAGTCGTCGCCGCGCCGGCGTCGGTCGTGGGTCGGGCCGCTGTCCCGGACGCCACTGGATTGGCACGCAGGGCTGCCAGGGTGCCATCCCGGGCATAGATGAAGACGACCCCGTCGGCGACCACCGGGGTGGCGCCGATGGGCGACCGGGCCACGCGCTCGAAGCCGAGTAGTTGCCCATCGCGGCGGGCGAGCCAGTGCGCATAGCCATCGAGGTCGCCGACTACCAGCAGATTGCCGACGATGGCCGGGCCGGTGAGGCGCCGATGGCGCAGGGATTCCTGCTTCCAGCGACCGGCGCCGTCGGCCGGGTCGGCGGACCAGAGGTGGTCCTCGGCATCGCTGATATAGAGGGTGCTGCCCTCGGCATCGGTGACCAGCCCGGCATGGCTGGACAACTGGCGCCGCCAGAGCACGGTGCCTGTCACAAGGTCGACGGCCGCCAGGTCGCCGTTGAATACCGCCACGTAGGCGGTGGTGCCTACCAGCACCGGGTCGGCATTGATGTCGACGATGCGCTCCAATTCCGAGCGCCCACTGGGCGGGGTGATGACCAACTCCCACAGCGGCGCCCCCTGCTCCGGCTCCAGATAGAGCAGTCGCCCGCCGGAGATCCCGACCAGGATGCCATCCGGCCCGGCCACCGGCGAGGCGCTCCCGTGCAGGGTCAGGACCGGCGGGGTATGGGTGAGCCGCCAGCGCTCGCTGCCATCGCTGACCTCGAGACCGTAGATGCTGTTATCGGTGGTATGAACGACCACCAGGTCGCCGATGACGCGCGGCACCGACAGGACCTCACCGGCCAGACGGGTGCGCCAGCGCTCAGCCCCGTCGCGCGCCGCCAGCAGCAGCACCTCACCGCTGGAGGCCCCCAGGGCGAGTAGGTCACCGGCCAGGTCTGGGCCACCGCTGAACGGCAGCCCCAATTGCCGTTCCCATTGCACACGCCCGTCGGCGGCGCCGAGCGCGGCGACGCGGCCACGGGCATCGGCCACATAGACGCGACCACCTCCCAGCGCCGGGGTCAGGGCGAGGGCACGGGTCTCGCTGCCCTGTCCGAAGCGCGTCTTCCAGAGGGTCTGGATGCTGACCTGCGGGCTCAGGTCGCGGGGCAGTTGAGTGGGCGGATTGGGATCGCGCTCGCCCCGGAACATGCCGCAGCCACTCAGGGGCAGGGCAATGAGCAGGGCTGCCAAGATGGCCCGCAGCATGGCTGGCAGCCATGTCCCTGCGGTGGCCCCGGCATGGATCGGCAGCCGCGATGACGGGATGAAGACAGGCCTGGAGCGGGGCATCAGGCGTCGTCCGGTGGCAGATCGTTGAGTTTGAGTTCGATGACGCGTGCCAGCGCGGCACCCTGGTCCAGGGCCTGACGGTAGGCGCTGCGGGCATCGTCGAACCGGCCCTCGGCGGTGGCGATGTCACCGCGTAGCGCCGCAAAGTCACCGCCGAAGGTGCCGCCGTCGTCATGGCGGGCGATTAGTTCGGTGGCGGCGGTCAGGTCGCCCTGGGCGAACTGGACCCGTGCCAGACGCAGCGCAGCCAGGCTGGCCAGCGCCGGTGACGGGGCGCGCGACAGGGCTGTGCGCAAGGCCGCAGCAGCACCGTCCAGGTCGTTGGCTTCGACCCGCGCGCGGGCCAGCGCGAGATCACCGAGGGCGACATAGACGCTCCCATCAAAGGCCTCGCCCAAGCGTGCCGCTTGCCGTTCGGCGCGCTCCGGATCGCCAGCGACAACCGCGGCGAGGACCTGCTCGAAGGCCAGCGATGCCTGCTGGCGGGTGGTCTCGCGATGGTTGCTGATAGCGCGATAGCCAAAGACCGCGGCGAGCCCGATGGCGACGCCGACGATGACCGACACGCCATTGGCTTGCCACCATTTTTTGATGATCTCGACGATTTCTTCGTCGGTGTGTAGTTCAGTCATGAGCGGGTCCGTTACGGTGGATGGCCGGATCGAAGCCGTGGCGGGCCGATAAGAAGGAAGACGGCACGGGGGCCGGGCGCAGCGTCGATGTTCGGCATTGGGATGATCGATAGCGGTTCGGGCTGGCACGGCCCTGGCGGTCGATACCGGGCGCTGAGAGCGAGTCCGACGACCAGCGGCCCGGGCCGATATTCAGTCCGCTGCCTGGAGTAATGCCGGCAGGCGCACGGGCAGTTCGGCGAGGGGGCAGACCTGCTGTTCGCCGGCGCCGCGCAGGGGCTTGATGCCAATGCTGGCGCTGGCGAGTTCAGCCTCGCCGAGCACCAGCGCGATGCGTGCGCCGCTGCGGTCGGCCCGCTTGAACTGGGCCTTGGCGCTGCCACCGCCGCAATGGCAGACCAGGCGCAGTTCGGGCAACGCGGCGCGCACCTGTTCAGCCAGGTGCAGGGCTGCCGCCTCGGCGTCCGCCCCGAAGGCGACCAGATAGGCATCCGGGGCTGCGGGTTGCCTCGACGGCAGCAGCTCCAGGAGCCGCTCCAGCCCCATCGCGAAGCCCACGGCCGGGGTCGGCGGTCCGCCGAGTTGGGCAACCAGGCCATCATAACGCCCACCGGCGCAGACCGTGCCCTGGGCGCCCAGGTCGGTGCTGATCCATTCGAAGACGGTGCGATTGTAATAGTCCAGCCCGCGCACCAGCCGCGGGTTGATCCGATAGGGGATGGCGGCGCGCTCCAGGCCGGCGCACAGGGTCTCGAAATGGGTGCGACTGGCCGCGCCCAGGTGATCGAGCAGGCTGGGTGCCCTGGCGATGATCTCTGCCAGATCCGGATTCTTGCTGTCGAGGATGCGCAGCGGATTGCTGCCGAGGCGGTGGCGACTGTCGGCGTCCAGCTGCTCGGTGTGATCCTGCAGATAGGCCACCAGCAGATCGCGATAGGTGGCGCGTTCGGCGCTATCGCCCAGGCTGTTGATCTCCAGTTGCAGACCCTCGATGCCAAGCGCGGCCCACAAACGCCGGGTCAGTAGGATGACCTCCAGGTCGATGTCGGGTCCACCCAGTCCAAACACCTCGACACCGATCTGGTGAAACTGGCGATAGCGCCCGCGCTGGGGCCGCTCGCGGCGGAACATCGGTCCGCGGTACCAGAGGCGTTGCGCCTGATCCAGCAGACCGTGCTCGATGGCGGCCCGCACGCAGCTGGCGGTGCCCTCGGGGCGCAGGCTCAGGTGATCGCCGCCGCGGTCGGTGAAGCTGTACATCTCCTTCTCGACGATGTCGGTGACCTCGCCGATCGAGCGCTGGAACAGCTCGGTGACTTCCACCAGCGGGGTGCGCAGCTCGCCATAGCCATAGCTGTCGAGCACCGCACGCACCTGATCCTCCAGGGTCTGCCAGTGGTCGGAGGTGCCCGGCAGGATGTCATGCATCCCGCGGATGGCACGCAATTGCCTGGCCTTAGGGGGGGCGGGGGCCATGCGTTGGCGCTCCTCAATCGCTATCGGCATTGGCCGCGGCAATGACCTCGGCCGGATCGAGCCGGAACCGGGCGACATTGCCACGGGCGATGGCGCGGACGTCGAAGGGCTGGCCGCCGACCTCGACGCTCGCTGCTGCGGCATTGCCCAGGATCAGCGAGAACGGGGGCTCGCCGTCGAGGACGTGGCGGTCGCCGTCGCGCATCTCACCGGAGAGGCGCACCGTGCCCGTGGCGTCGCGGATGTCGACCCAGCAGGGGCCGCTGAATGACAGGACCACCTCCGGTGGTGTGTCGGCTGGTGGATCGGTGTCGGTGACGGCGGCGGTGGGCTCGGGGTCAGGAGTCGGTATGGGTGCTGCTGTCGGTGTTGGCGCGGAGGGCGGTTCCGGCAGCGTCGCCAGCGCGGGTAAGGTGGTGTCCACGGGTGCCGCCGGTTGCTCGGGGGTCTCCGGATACGGCAGTGGTGCCGGCTCTGCGACGGCTGGTGTCGCGGCCGCTGCCGGCGCTGCTGTGTCGGTGGTTGCCGTCGCGGTGCTGTCGTCGGCATCGGCATCGGTGGCGGCTGGGGGCGGCCGGAGCCAGCGCTCCAAGAACCAGCCCCCGCGCGCGGTATCCGCCGCGGCGGTCTCCGTCTCCGTCTCCGTCGCGCGCTGGGTGTCTGCGGCGTCATCTTCGGTTGGTGACGGTGGTGCGGTGGCGCGGCCAGCGAACGGGGTCCTCGCGCCGTCGCCTTCGCGATGGTCCCACCACAGCCACACGCCGCCGAGCAGGGCGGCGGCGATCAGCACGCTTACCAGCCCCACCAGCCAGCCGCTGCCGCCCTCGTCACCGCCGGTAGCGATGCGCGGGGCGGGCGGGTCGGTGCTTGGATGCAGACGCCGGAATCCCTCCATCAGGGCATCCTGGTCGAGTCCGAGCAGCCGCGCGTAGCCGCGAACGTAGCCGGCGACGAAGACTGGGTCCGGCAGGCCGGCGTAGGCATCGCGCTCAATGGCGTCGATGGTTTCTGGTGGTAGACGCAGCTCGGTGGCAACGTGGCCGAGTTCCATCCGGCGCGCCTCGCGTGACCGGCGCAGATACTGCCCCGGGCTATCCAGCGGCGAGATGTCCTGGTCGTCCGGTGTTGCCGCCGGGGTGATCAGTCCGGCGGTGGCCGATACCGCGAATTCGGTACCGTCGTTGGCGACCGGGTCAGCGTTGGACAGGTTCGGTGAGGGACCAGTGGAATAATCGTCCGGGCGTTGCATAGCCGTGTGGTTTGCAGGGTCTGCGGTTAGGGTTGCAGGGTCTGCGGTGCATTCGGAAAGCGCTGGCGCAGGCCTGCTTCGATGGCCTGGGCCTCACGGGCGTTACCTAACCGACGTTCGATCTGTGCCGCCAGCAGCAGGGCCTCCTGGGTGGGCTCGCCGAACCGCGAGTAGCGGGTCAGGTAACCGCGGGCCGCCTGGTAGTCGCCGCGTTCGAAGTTGCGCCGAGTCAGCGCCAGCAGGGCCGGTGGATAGTTGGGGTTGCGCTCGACGGCCTGTTGCAGAAAGGCATCTTCCTGCGGGCCGCGATGGGATCGGCGGGCGCAGTCGGCCGCGTTCATCAGCGCGACCTCGGGGGTGGCATAGAGCGGGTTGTTGATCGCCAGCTGCATCTGCTCGATCGCCTCGTCATAGCTTCCCTGGCTGCAGAGCACGAAGCCCAGGGCATTGCGGAACTTGGGATTGTTCGGCGCTAGGCGCACCGCCTCGGCAAAGCCCTGCTCGGCCTTTTTGGCCTGGCCGAGGTGCTGGTGCAGGATGGCCATCATATAGTGCGCGCGCGGGCTGCGCCGATCCTCGTGCAGGGCGCGCTCGGCGCGCTCCAGCGCGGCCTCCAGTTGACCGCGCCGGAAATACTCGGCGGCCAGGTCCACGTAGAGGTCGGCGGGACTCTCGTTCGGCTCAAGGCCCGTCCCGCTCCGCCTGACCGCCGCGCCCCCGCAGCCGCCCAGGTTCGGCGCCAGCATCGACAACAACAGCAGCCGGCAGGCAATCCGCTGCAGTCGCCAGCGTCGGGTATTGGCCCCCGGACCGGTCCCGGTACCGGCACCAGTTCTGGCAGCGGGAGCGAGGGACAGCGCGCCCGCCCGCGTGGTCACGGCAGCGGACCCCGCACCGCCGCGGCCGCACCGTCGCGGCGCCCGCTGCGATCGGCAACCCGGCCCACCAACTGACCGCAGGCGGCGGCGATGGCATCGCCGCGGGTCTTGCGCGTGGTCGCGATCAGCCCGGCGCGCTGCAGCCGCTGCCGGAAGGACTCGATGCGCTCAGGATCGCTGCTGCTGAAGCCGCTGTCAGTAAACGGGTTGAACGGGATCAGGTTGACCTTCGAGGGAGTGCCTTCCAACAGCCGGATCAGTGCCTTGGCCTGACGATCGCTGTCGTTGACCCCGGCCAGCATGACATATTCCCAGGTGATGCGCCGGCGCGGGTCGCCGCGCAGATAGGCCTTGCAGGCCGGGATCAGTTGTTCCAGCGGGTATTTGCGGTTGATCGGCACCAGCAGGTCGCGCAGATCGTTGTCCGGAGCATGCAGCGAGACCGCCAGCGCCACATCGCTGACCTCGGCCAGGCGATAGATATTCGGCACGATGCCCGAGGTGGACAGGGTCACTCGGGTCTTGGCCAGCATGTAGGCGAGGTCGTTGCGCATGATCCCGATGGCGCGCACCACCGCGTCGAAGTTGGCCAGGGGCTCGCCCATGCCCATCAGCACCAGGTTAGTGGGGGCCTTGCCGGCGCGCACGGCATGGCGGACCTGGGAGATGATCTCGCCGGTGCCGAGATTGCGGTTGAAGCCCTGCCGCGCGGTGGCGCAGAAGCGGCAGGCGAGGGCGCAGCCGACCTGCGAGGAGATGCACAGCGTGCTGCGCCTTGGCTCCGGAATATGCACGGTCTCCACGCGCTGACCATCGGCCAGCTCCAGCAGCCATTTGACGGTGCCGTCCGGGCTAGGGAGTTCCGCTGCGACCCGCGGCATGCGAATCAGGGCCTCGGCGGTCAGCCGATCACGCAGGTTGGTAGGCAGATCGGTCATGGCGGCGAACGCATCGACGCCGTGCTTGTGCAGCCACTTGAACAGATTGCGACCGTGGAAGGGCTTGAAGCCCCAACCGCTGACCAAGGCCTCGCAGCCCTGCTGATCCAGGTCCAGCAGACTGACAGCGGCATCGGCCGGGGCGATGACCGGCGGGGCATGGGTCGCGGCGAGGGCCATGGTACCGAGCATTGGTGACAGCAGTGGGTGATGGTCGGACGGTGGCGCTGTCAGCGGGTGCGTGCGCAGATGCCTTCGGGGAAGAAGAAGGTGATCTCACGCTCGGCGGTGGCCGGCGCGTCGGACCCATGTACCGCGTTCTCGGTGAACGAATCGGCAAAGTCGGCGCGGATGGTGCCAGGGGCGGCATTGGCCGGGTTGGTGGCCCCCATCAGGTCGCGGTTGCGCGCGATCGCGTCCTCGCCCTGCAGCGCCATGACCAGGACGGGTCCCGAGGTCATGAAGCCGACCAGCTCGTCGAAGAAGCCCTTGCCCTGATGCTCAGCATAGAATGCCGTCGCTTGCTCCAGGCTAAAGTGCAGCATGCGCGCGGCCACCACCCGCAGCCCGGCGTCCTCGAAGCGCTCGATGATGGCGCCGATGGCGTTCTTGGCGACGGCGTTGGGTTTGATGATCGACAGGGTGAGTTGCTCGGCCATAGGGGTAGGGTATCCGGATAACTGATGAGGTCACTAGGTGTGTGCAGGGTGTCGATGCCTACTGGTGTGCGGCGACCGTCGTGGGGCCGGCCAGCGAACATCCACGGACTGCGACCGGTCATGTTAACTGCCAAGCCGCGGGCAGCGCCATCGGCACTGGATCGGCATTGGCGGCACTGGTGACGCTGGCGCCCGGTCGCGCCGCTGGTCCCTGATGGAGCGCGCGCTGGCCGCGCCCTGGATGCGCCATCGCCGGGGCCTTGAGCGGCGCGAGAGACCGCGGTAGCGCGACCGGAACCGGCCTTGAACCGGGATGCTGGATGCGATGGCTGTTCGGTGTCCAGCTCGGCCTCGGCCTGCCCCGCGGCCGTAACCCGGCAGCGGCCGGAGACAGCGCTGTAGATTCGGCCAGCTCAGGAGCCGCGGCGCTGGACCTGCCATTCCAGCAGGGTCGATAGCAACAGGCTGGCAAGCACGAAGGCCAGGAACAGAAAGAAACCGAATTGCAGGGCGGTGCCGTCGGTGGTGATCACATTCACTGGGGTTCCGACCGGGATCAGCGCGGCGAGCTGGCTGCGCACCAGGCCGCTGAACCCGATATAGGACATCAGGATAGCGACCACCAGCACATCGGCCATCGACCATTTGCCCGACCGCAGGGCAAAGAAATAGACCAGGGGATGTCCGCGTCCTCCGCGCAGATCGTAGTAGTAGACAAAGCCGGCAGCGACCTTGGCGGCTGGGAACGTCAGGCTGAACAGGGCGATCAGCACCGCCACCACGATCATATCGACGGCCCCGGTCTCCAGCAGGACCTGTACCACGTCCAGGATACTCTTACTCTGGAAGTAGAGCACCTGATCGGTGAACACCACCGGCTCACCGAGCAGTTCGAAACGCAGCTCCGCGATGCGTGCCTCGACCTCGATCATCGGTGTGGTAACCCCGGCGGCGAGCAGCATCAGGGTGGCGATGGTGAGCAGGACCATGCGCGCCGGGGGCAGGGCATCGGTGGGAGGGCGGCGGCGCGCCGCGGCAAGCAGATTCAGCGCGAACAGACCGGCGCTCAGGCCCAGCACCGTCAGCCCGTCGCTCAGTGATTGCTGGCGCAACCCGGCCACCAGGTCTTGCAGGTGCGCACTGCAGGTCTCAGCATCGGCGCAGCCATGGCGGCGGGCGATCACCGCGATGGCGCCGCGGTCGGTCGGGGCGAAGGTGGCGGCACTGGCCTCGCGCAGCCAGTTGCCCAGGGCAATGGCGATCTCGGCGCGGATCTCGGGATGATCCAATTCATCCAAGATCGCATCGGCATAGACTGGCACTCGCGCCCGCAACTCCTTGAAGTCGAGTAGCCAGTCCTGCACCCCCTGGCGCAGCCCTCCCTCCAGCCGGCCGAGCCAGTGATCGCTGCCGGCATTGCGCCAGCGGAGGTACTGATCTACCTCGACCAACAGCCGGTCGAGCAGGCGCTCCAGGCTGCGTTTGAGCTGTGGGCGATTATTCGCGTCGAGTTCAAAGTCGTCGATCCGGGTGGCCAGGATTTCGGCGATCTGCTCGACCCACACCTCGGCATTGAATAGCCCGTAGCGGACGTCCCGCACCTGTGCCAATTCGATCTGCGCCTGCTGCAGTGCCTGCAGGTCTGCGACCAGGCGCAGCGTCAGCCCCGCGCTGAGCAATAGCAGCAGCGCCGAGGTGACCAGCAGACCCCAGCGGGGTGTGGGGATGCTCATGCGGGCCTTGATCATTATCGCAGCCAGCGGTTCCGGCACCGTGCGTCGTCAGGGCTTCCAGCCCTTTTGAGGTCAGGCCAAGACGGCCTGCCTGCGCAGTCGCCGGCCGCTGTAGTCGGAGTGACGATCGAGGCCCTCATGCGACCGGCCTGGTCAGGACCGGCGCGGGGCGCGGCATGGGTATTGGCCAGTCGGGGAAGGGCGCGCCCGCGCTTGGTGCGCAGGCCGGTAGTGGCCAACATCTCAGCCGCGCATCGAATCGAAGAATTCGCTGTTGGTCTTGGTGGTCTTGAGCTTGTCGACCAGGAATTCCATTGCTGCCAGTTCATCCATTGGATGCAGAATCTTGCGCAGGATCCACATCTTCTGCAGCTCTGCCGCCGGCATCAACAACTCCTCTCGGCGGGTGCCGGAGCGATTGATATTGATGGCCGGGAAGATGCGCCGCTCGGCGATCCGGCGGTCGATATGGATTTCCATGTTGCCGGTGCCTTTGAACTCCTCGTAGATCACATCGT
The DNA here is from genome assembly GCA_007693535.1 of Chromatiaceae bacterium. Lineage (GTDB taxonomy): Bacteria > Pseudomonadota > Gammaproteobacteria > Chromatiales > Chromatiaceae > Lamprobacter. Next base: position 25,299 of record REDK01000099.1, on the reverse strand, counting down.
CCATGCGCGATCCGGTTTCGACCAGGGCAGTGGCGATGATCGTCAGCGACCCGCCTTCCTCGACGTTGCGGGCGGCGCCGAAGAAGCGTTTGGGCCGCTGCAATGCATTGGCATCGACACCGCCGGTGAGGACCTTCCCGGAGGAGGGCACGACGGTATTGTAGGCCCGGGCCAGGCGGGTGATGCTGTCGAGCAGCACGACGACATCGCGCTTGTGTTCCACCAGGCGTTTGGCCCGCTCGATCACCATCTCCGCCACCTGGACATGGCGGGTGGCGGGCTCGTCGAAGGTTGAGGAGATGACCTCGCCGCGCACCGAGCGGGCCATTTCGGTGACCTCTTCCGGGCGCTCGTCGATCAACAGCACGATCAGAAAAACATCCGGATGATTATGCGCGATCGACTGCGCGATGTTCTGCAACATCATGGTCTTGCCGGCCTTGGGCGGGGAGACCAGCAGGCCGCGCTGGCCCTTGCCGATGGGGGCAACGAGATCAATGGTGCGGGCAGTCAGATCCTCGGTGCTGCCGTTGCCCACCTCCAGCGTGAGCCGCTTCTGAGCGAACAGCGGCGTGAAGTTCTCGAACAGGATCTTGGTCTTGGCATTCTCGGGCCGGTCGAAATTGATATCGCCGACCTTGAGCAGCGCAAAATAGCGCTCGCCGTCCTTGGGGGGCCGGATCTTGCCGGAGATGGTATCGCCGGTGCGCAATGCGAAGCGCCGGATCTGGCTGGGGGAGACGTAGATGTCATCTGGACCGGCGAGATAGGAAGCATCCGCCGAACGCAGAAAGCCAAAGCCATCGGACAGGATCTCCAGCACCCCATCGCCAGAGATATCCTCGCCCCGTTTGGCCTGGGCCTTGAGAATGGCGAAGATCAGATCCTGTTTGCGTGAGCGTCCAACCCCTTCCAATTCCATCGATTGCGCCAGATCCACCAGCGCCGGTACGGGCATCTTCTTGAGTTCGGTAAGGTTCATCGTCGTGTCGATCGCTGGCGGCCGCGGCGCCGGGGAAACCAGACAGCGCTGGCCGGCGGGGCGGTTGGAGGGGACTGATTAGGATTCTGCCCGAGGGGCGGGGAAGCGGCGGGACGCCTGGCAGTCGACCCGGTTTGAGGGCCGGATCGCCGTCGTCGGGGCCGACCAAGGCCGTCGCGGCGGTGCGCTGCGACAATCACATTTCCCTGGTTATCTGGCCGGACTGTCTGTCGTCCGGCCGGGAGCCAGGCGGTGTCCGGAACCGCCTGACAAACTATTTCGAATCGCGCTGTCAGCCTGCGGCGTGCAGGAGAGTCCTGCGAGTTCAGATCTGATCAGCAACCGGTCCGCTATCCCGCTCGCAGGAGGTTCCGGTCACGCAAAGGAGGCTACCGATCTGGACGGACACCGAGGCGCGAATCAGGGCGTTTGGTAATAGTGGGACCAATGTCCGGAGCATCGAGTTGGATGATCGGGTATCAGCAGACCGGCGATTGGCAGACCAGATCAGGTTTCCAGCCTAGCAGACCACCGGGGAACCGGGTCCCTAGGGCTGAGGTTGCTGGTAATCGAAGGCTCCGACCACTTTGCAGGAGCGACCCGATACTAGGCCCGATCGGCCTGCAGGCCCAGTCGCGCGGATGCTGATCCAGACGGACCGAAACGGGTTTTGCCCCGACTTTTTCGCAACCCGCCATCGAACGTGGGATCAGGCGCCAGTGGTCATCCTGACCGGAATCAAGATAGCGTCGCCAAGAGACCGGACGCCCATTGCGGCGACAGCCGATTACAAGTTGCTGTCGAGAAAGACGGTCAGTTGCGATTTGGAGACCGCGCCGACCTTGATCGCCTCGGCCTCGCCATTCTTGAATAGGATGAGCGTGGGAATGCCCCGCACATTGAAGCGCTCCGTGACGGCGCGGTTCTCGTCGATGTCCAGCTTGGCGATCCGGACTCGCCCGGCATATTCTTCTGCAATCTCTTCCAGCACCGGTGCCAGCATCTTGCAGGGCGCGCACCAGTTCGCCCAATAATCGACCAGCACAGGCTCGGGGGATTGGAGTACGTCCTGGTCGAAGGTGTCATCGGTCACATGGACGATGCGGTCGCTCACTTCGTTAACTCTCCGCAAACGTGAATCTTTGGCGTGGCGGCGTTCGCCGAATTGGAACGACCGCGGTGAGGCGAGGGAGGCGGGGCAGGTTGGCATTGCGCGTGCCCCAGAGGTAAAGTGCTATTTGAGCCAAGAATATCAAGATTTGCAAGCCCCGTGCGTGGGCATGTACACCATCCCGCGGTCCGCCCGGCAGGCGGCCGGCGCGCCGTTGGCCGCCGCCACTGGCTCGGGAGGGTCCGGCGGCGATGCAGCCGGCACCGGGCTCACAGCCCGGTAGCCGAAGCCGGACCTGCGCCAGGCCCGCTCCGGCTCCGCTGCCGGCACGACCGACCCCGCGACTGGCACCTCGGTCGCAAACGCGCCCCCGCGCACGACACCGATTCAGGAAGCCACCGTCCTCATCTATGCCCCAGACCCACTTGACCGATATCCGCTTCGACGGCTTCGACCTGGACCCGCGCATCCTTGCCGGTCTTGCCGATGCTGGCTTCATTTACTGCACGCCGATCCAGGCCGAGGCGCTGCCCCCGGCCCTGGCCGGGTATGACGTGGCCGGGCAGGCCCAGACCGGCACCGGGAAGACCGCGGCTTTTCTGGTCGCCGCTCTGCATCGCCTACTGACCCAACCGGGAAAGCAAACCCAGGCCGAGCAGCCCGAACCTCGCCAGCCGCGGGTACTGATCCTGGCCCCGACGCGAGAATTGGCAGTACAGATCCACAAAGACGCCATGGTGCTCGCGGGCCACACTGGTTTCCGCCTCGGCCTGGTCTATGGGGGTACCGGCTATCAGTCCCAGCGTGACGCCCTAGCCGCGGGCGTGGACATCCTCATCGGCACCCCAGGCCGCCTGATCGACTATTTCAAGCAACGGGTGTTCGCCCTCGACCAGGTCGAGGTGGTCGTCCTCGACGAGGCCGACCGCATGTTCGACCTCGGTTTCATCAAGGACATCCGCTATGTGCTGCGCCGCCTGCCCCCGCCCGAGCGACGCCTGGGGATGCTGTTCTCGGCGACCCTGTCCTACCGGGTGACGGAACTCGCCTACGAGCACATGAACCAGCCGCGGATGATCGAGATCGCCCCCGAGCAGGTCACTGCCGAGCGGGTGCGCCAGAGCTGCTACATGGTTGGCAACGACGAGAAGGTGCCGCTGTTGATCGGGCTGATTCGGCGCCTGGAGGAGGCCCGGATCATGGTTTTTGTCAACACCAAGCGAGAGGGCGAGCGCATCTGGGGTTATCTGGTGGGCAATGGCCATCAAGCCGCCATGCTCTCCGGTGATGTGCCGCAGAAGAAGCGCCTCAAGCTGCTGACGCAGTTCCAGCAGGGGGAACTGCCGATCATGGTGGCCACCGACGTGGCTGCCCGCGGCCTGCACATCCCAGGCGTGACCCATGTCATCAACTATGACCTTCCGGAGGATGCCGAGGACTATGTCCATCGCATCGGTCGCACCGCCCGCGCCGGTGCCGCCGGCGATGCGATCAGCTTCGTCTGCGAGACCCATGCCTTCTGTCTACCCGACATCGAGACCTTCATCGGCATCAAGCTGCCGGCGAGCCCGATCGATCCGGACCTACTGGTGCGGGTGGACCCGGCCAGCCGAGTGCGTATGCCGCGCAAACCCCGCGAGGAGCGCGACCGCCACGAGGGACGGCGCGAGGGACGTCACGGCCGGCGCGGACCCGGCGAGCGGCCCGGCGAGCGCAAGCGCGGCGCAGGCTACCACGACGACCGTGGCGAGGCGCCGGCAACGGCACCGCCGGCCCCGGCCGCCGCGCCCGAAGAGGGCGTACCAGCGGTAGCGGCGGCCGGAGCGGGCGGCGAGCCGGCGCCGAAGAAACGGCGCCGCCGCCGCGCCAAACGCCCACCTGCCGCCACCGGTTCCCAGGCCTGAGACGGGCGCCGCCGCAGCCGCCTGTCACCGATCCGCCCGCGCCCGAGCAGCCCATGCACCCGGCATTGCACCCGCCAGCACGGCCGACCGTCACCAGGGCCGACCGCCCCGACCGCGCACCAGCGCGACCGCGGACCGGGCGGCTGGCGCTGCCTTTCGGCAGCATCGGCGTCGCCTACCAGGACCGCCAGGTCCTGCAGGTGTGCCTGGCACCACCGGCGACCTGGAGCGGGTCGCCACTGCCGCTCTGGCTGGACACCGAGTTCCTGGCTTATCTGCGCGATCCCGGCCATCGCATCGCACTGACTCCATCGGTGAGCGGCACTGCCTTCCAGCAACGCGTCTGGGCGGCGATCGCTACCATCCCGCCGGGCTGCACCCTGACCTATGGTGCCCTGGCGCAACGCCTGGGTTCCTCGCCGCGAGCGGTGGGCAATGCCTGCCGGGCCAATCCGGTGCCCCTGCTGGTGCCTTGTCATCGCGTGGTCGCTGCCCGCGGGCTGGGTGGCTTCGCCGGCGACCGTGGCGGCCGCCTGCTGGCGATCAAGCGCTGGCTGCTGGCGCACGAGGACGTTGCCGGTCACGCGGTGACGCCCGCGCCCTGGCTGACCGGCGCACCGCCCCCATGACTGCTCCAAAGACCAGCCCGCAGACTGACCGCAGGGTCGGCTCGAAGACTGGACCGGAGTCACCCGAACCGGCACCTGCGGCGCTGGCGCTGATCGAGGCCTTCGCCGACGCCCTGTGGTTGGAGCGGGGGCTGAGCGCCAACACCCTAGTCGCCTATCAGTCCGACCTGCGCGCCTTCGGTGCGTGGCTTGCCGGCGAGCGGCAGCGCGACCTGCACGCGGCCGCGCGTGCCGACCTGCTCGACTATCTGGCCCTGCTGGCCCAGCGCGGTCGTAAGGCGCGCTCCTCGGCGCGGCTGCTGTCCTGCCTGCGCCAGTTCTATGGCCATCTGCTGCGCCAGGGCATGATCGCCGAGGATCCGAGCGAGCGCGTGGCCGCCCCGCGCCTGGGTCGCCCCCTGCCGCAGACCCTGACCGAGGCCGAGGTCGAGGCCCTGCTGGCCGCCCCGGACGTGGCCGATCCGCGCGGCCATCGCGATCGCACCATGCTGGAGGTGCTCTATGCCAGCGGCCTGCGGGTCACGGAACTGGTCACGCTGACCCCGCCGGCGGTGAGCCTGACCCAGGGCCTGGTGCGCATCATCGGCAAGGGCGACAAGGAGCGTCTGGTGCCGCTGGGCGAGGAGGCTACCGACTGGCTGGCCGCCTTCGTGCGCGGCCCGCGCGCGGCCCTGCTGGGCGGGCGGGTCTCGCCGCACCTGTTCCCGACCGGGCGCTCCGACTGCATGACTCGGCAGGCCTTCTGGCAACTGGTCAAGCGGTACGCCCTGCTCGCTGGCATCCGCAAGCCGCTATCGCCGCATACCCTGCGCCACGCCTTCGCGACCCACCTGCTCAATCACGGCGCCGACCTGCGCGTGGTACAACTGCTGCTTGGTCATAGCGACCTCTCCACCACCCAGATCTACACCCACGTGGCCAAGGAACGCCTGCAGCAACTGCACGCTCGGCATCATCCGCGCGCCTGAGGTTGCCGCTGCCAGGCTGAATGCCAGGTTTTCAGGCAAATCGCAGCCGCGGTTGGTGGGCAGGCAGCTGGATGGAGCCGGCCTGGCCCCGTGCCGCGTCCGTCAGAGCAGGCCATCCTCCAGCGTTTCGGTGCCGATCCGCCGCGGGCGCGTGCGTTCGTGGCCCTGGTTCGGGAAGAGTCCATCGACGATCGCCTGGAACCGCTTGGTCTGGGCCGAGAGGAACTTGCCGCGGCGCATGACCATGCCGTAGCTGCGGCGCGGGAAGTATTGCTCCAGTGGGACGCGTCCAAGCGGTTCCCGGCCGGTGAGACAGACATCGGTGACGATGGAGATGCCAAGCCCGAGTTCAACGTACTTCTTGATCACCTCCCAACCGCCGGCCTCCAGCGTGACCTTGTAGGCAAGGCCGGCCTGGCGGAAGACCAGATCGACCATGCGCCAGGTGCTCAAATGCCGGGGCGGCAGGATCAGCCCATAGCGGGCGATCTCCGCCAGGGTGACCTGGGGTTGATTGGCGAGGGGATGGTCGGCCGGGGTGATCAGGGTCGGCCGATAGGTGACGAAGGGACGGTAGGTCACATCATCCGGCACCTCCAGCATGGAGCCGACGGCCAGGTCCACCTCGTCGGCCCGCAGCATGGCCAGACCGTCGCGCCCGGTGACATTGTGCAGCCGCACGTCGATGCCAGGATGATGCTCGGCGAAGCGGCGGACCGGCTCTGGCAGGATATACAGGATGGTGGATTCGCCGGCGGCGATGTCGAGGGTACCGTGATCCACCCGGCCACATTGCACCGAGAAGGTCTCGTGCAGCTTGTCCATGCCCTCGACCAGCGGCTGTGCGAGTTCGTAGAGTAGCTCCCCCTCCGGGGTCAGACGAATCTTCGGTCCCCGGCGTTCGAACAGGACGGTATCCAGTTCCCGCTCCAAGGCCTGGATCTGCAGCGACACCGTGGGCTGGCTGAGAAAGATCTTCTCGGCTGCTGCGCTCACGCTGCCCGTCCGGGCGGCATGACAAAAGGCTCGCAGCTGCTTGAGCCGGTTCTGTTTGTAATGAATCTGCTGGCCGGCGGGCATGGTTGCCGCCTCCTCCGGGGTTGGGGATGCCGAGGCCGGTTACTGCAGGCCGTGGGGGCGGCAGCCGGTCGCTGCCTGCCCGCGGGGGCGGGAGAACGGGAATATAGAGGATTGAACGGACCAGAGGATAGCGGGCGCCAGGCGCCGCAACTGTTTGTGCCGGGACAGATCGTGGATACCGGTGCCGGCCCTGGTGCCGACGAGGTCAGACCCCAGTCGCGCCGGAACGCGGATTTGCAGGGGATGGCCAGGTCGGTAGCAAGGCCTTGCGGGGCGGGCGGCAGGGTGGCGCACGAGTGGGCTCAGTCGCGATCCAGATCGGCGAGGATGTTGCGAGCAACCCGGCGCTGGTCGACATTGCCGATCTCCAATATCTGGTAGAGCAGATGGCGGGTGGCGGCGACATTGCCAGTCGTGCGCAGTGCATTGGCTTGCCGAATCAGCTCCTCGCCGGGATCTGGGCGCGCAGTTGGGGGCGCGTCGGGCAAGGACTGCTCCGGGCTGGTGGCGGTGGGGTCGGCGCTGCCGCGGGTTGCCACCGCCGCCTCCGCCTCGGCGGCCTCGATGGCATCGAGTTCGGTCTCCATTTCCTCGTCGGATAGGGGAACGAAGCGGCCGGGCTCGTCGATATCGCCACCATCGATCTCGCGTCCCACGATCATGTCGCCCGGCGCCGGGCTGACTGGCGCTGAGGCTGGTGTCGGGGCCGCACCGCTGGCAGCAGCGAGCCCCTGCAGTTGACGCTGGAAGAAGCGTGAGAAGATGATGCCGAGTTCGAAGAGCAGCCACATAGGGATGGCCAGCAGGGTCTGGCTGATCACGTCCGGCGGCGTCAGGAACATGCCGGCCACGAAGACCGCGACGATCACATAGGGCCGCTTGGTTACCAAGGCCTCGGGAGTGGTGGCGCCGATTGCCACCAATAGGATGGTGGCGATCGGGATCTGAAAGGCGATGCCGAAGGCGAACAGCAGTTTAAGGACAAATTCCAGATAGAACGCGATGTCCGGCATCTGCGCGATGCCCTCCGGGGTCACCGCAGTGAAGAAGCCGAAGACCAGCGGAAACACTGCGGTATACGCAAACCCCATGCCGAGGTAGAACAGCAGGATGCTGGCACTGAGCAGTGGCAGGGCCAGCCGCCGCTCGTGCCGGTACAGTCCGGGGGCCACGAATGCCCAGAACTGATAGAGCAGGTAAGGCATGGCCACGAAGATCGCCACCACCAGGGCGAGCTTGAACGGGGTCAGGAAGGGCGAGGCGACCTGAGTGGCGATCATCTGCGAGCCGGCCGGCAGTTTGGCGCGGATCGGCTCTGCGAGGAATAGATAAATCCGATTGGCGAAGGGCGCAAGCAACAGGAAAGCGACCAGTACCGCGACGACCATGCGCAGCAGGCGGTCGCGCAGCTCAATCAGATGCGACATCAAGGGCTGTTCGGCGCCGAGGTCGTCGCCGGGTTCGCCGGAGGATTCAGATGAACTCATCGCGTCTCTGTGATGCGTGGCCAATTGCGCCGGTCGATCGCCGGCTTGCCGGAGCAGGTCAAGGCTCGCTGCTGCCGACCCCGCTGTTGGCCGGGTCGGAGCGGGATGCCGCGGGCCGGTCGTTTCCGCGTGCATCGTCTTCGTCGTCCGCGGACCGATCCGAACGGGTCGCGCCACGGCGTGGCCGCAGGCTGCCATCGTCCTCGATAATGGTCTCCAACGGATTGCTCAGCGACTGCTTGCGCAAGATCTCCCTGAGTTCTTCGGCCTTGATCTCGCGATCGATCTCGGCCTTGACCATCATGAAACTGCGCCGTGCTCGCCCAATCCACAGGCCGGCCGTGCGGGCCACCTTGGGCAGGCGCTCAGGACCGAGCACCAGCAGGGCCACCAGGCCAATCACCAAGAGTTCCAGGGCGCCGATGTCGAACATGATTCAGTGCCGTGTGGGCAGGAGACGCGGGTCGGTGAAACGGCGGGCGCTAGCGACGGGGACCATTGACTGCGGGGCCGTGGAGCGTCGCAGCATTGGGGCGCAGTATCGGGCTAGGGCGCGGCGGGGTCAGGAGCAGCCGCCGGAGGTCGGTCCTGGCTGGCGACCTCCAGGGTCGCTTTCAGGGTCACCTTTGGGGCGCCAGACCGAGGCGTGGTCGCGGCGTCAGGCGCTATCCTTGTGGCTGCTCTGATTGGCGGGTTGAGCATCGGCCTTGGCGGCTGCTCCCGGCTCGCCTGCACGCTCTTCGATCTGCCGAGTCTCGACGGGCCCTTTTTCGCCCTCGCCTTTCTCTCCCTCGCCCATGGCCGAGCGGAAGCCTTTGATCGCGCTACCGAGATCGGAACCGATGTTCTTCAGGCGCTTGGTCCCGAACAGGACCAGCACGATCGCCAGGACGATCAGTAGTTGCCAGATGCTGATACCACCCATGCCCATGATGTTCTCCGTGACCGCCCAGGTGCGGGGGTCTCGATGGAAGTTGAATCTGAGGTGTGGAAGGGAGCCGCCGATCGCGCCGAAGGTTCCGCTGGATCGCCACCCGCACCGAAATCCGGCATTCGTGGCGCAACGGCCGTCGACGCCAGTGCCTGCCAGCGTCTGTCGGACCTGACGTGCCACTGAGGCAGCTAGCCTGCGGCCGCGGTGCTGGCGTTCGGTTCTGAGCCGGGGGCCATGACGGGCCGGGGTGTTGGCCGGGCAGCGATCATAACCGATCCCCGCGAGATGCGGCAGGGCGCGCCGCCAGTGTTGCCACCAGCGCCGCCGGTCAGCCCCCGCGGGCGGCCTTTTCCGCCAGTCCGGATTGCCCGAAGCGCCGGTCGAGTTCCGCCAGCACTGCGTCCGGATGCAACCCCCGGCTGGCCAGCAGCACCAGGGAGTGGAACCACAGGTCGGCGACCTCGTAGATGATCTTCTCCGCATCCCCGTCCTTGGCCGCCATCACCGTCTCGGTGGCCTCCTCGCCGATCTTCTTGAGGATCGCATCGCTGCCCTTGGCGTAGAGTCGGGCGACATATGAGGAATCCGGGTCGGCGCCCTTGCGGGCCTCCAGCACCTCGGCCAGTCGGGTCAAAACGGTAGACATCGGCAGCAGGGTTCCGCGGCGACAGGGACAGGGCTGCCATCAACGCAGATCCGGACCGGGGCTGTCAATCCCGCGGCGGCTCGCTGCCTTCCCCGGCCGTTTCGGTAGGGATTCGCAGTGGATTCAGGGTGGCTCGTCTTCAGGGCGGATGCGGGCGCGCACCCAAGAGATGAGCGCGTACCGCACGCGGCGGGCGGGACTGCCGGCGGCAGCACCGGCGAATGTTCGGCTCCGGCGATGGCTTGACCCCCATCAATGTCCGGCAGGGCCTTTTTTGGGAAGGTGCGAGACTCACTTGCCCGCTGCTGCCTGCCTGCCTGCCCGTGCCCTACCGCGCCCCGCCTGCCTGATGGCCCTCACCGATCTGGTCAACACGCTCGGCAGCGATTTGCTGCGCCGCCATGGGCAGCGGGTGCACAAATTGGCAATCCACGCCGGCTTCACCTGCCCGAATCGGGATGGCAGCAAGGGACGCGGCGGTTGCAGCTTCTGCAACAACGTCTCCTTTGCTCCCGGTGCTCGCGGTGACCCGGCCGACGACGGCGTCGGCGACATCCCTCCCGCTCCTGGGCCCATCCAGGAGACCATCGCCAAGCCTATCCCCGAGCAGATCGCCGCCGGCCGCGCGGTGGTGCAACGGCGGACCGGCGCGCGCCGCTACCTGGCCTATTTCCAGGCCTACACCAACACCTACGATGATGTGACGCGCCTGGCGCGGCTCTATCGCCAGGCCCTGGCCGAGCCCGATGTGATCGGGCTCTCGGTCGGCACGCGCCCGGACTGCTGCCCCGACCCCGTGCTGGACCTGCTGGCGCGGCTGCGCGGCGAGGGCCACGAGGTGTGGCTGGAACTGGGCCTGCAGTCGGCCTTCGATCAGACCCTGGCGCGGGTCAACCGCGGGCACGGCTTCGCCGACTACCGGCGCGCGGTGCGCGCGGCCAGGCTGCGTGGCATCCCGGTCTGCACCCACCTGATCGTCGGCCTGCCGGGCGAGGGACGGGTCGCTGCCCTGGGCAGCCTGGAGCGGGTGCTGGCCCTGGGGACCGACGGGCTCAAACTGCATCCGCTGCACGTCGTGCGGCGGACCCCGCTGGCGCAGACCTGGCGCCGCGGCGAGTATCACCCGCTCGCGCTCGAGGAATACCTGGGCATCGCCGCCGATCTGATCGAACGCACCCCGGCCCACCTGGTCTTTCATCGCCTCACTGGCACCGCCAGCCGCGAGATCCTGCTGGCGCCGGACTGGTGCGCAAAGAAATGGATCGTGCTCAACGGCATCGAACGCGAACTGCGCCGTCGCGGCAGCCGCCAGGGCTGTTATGCCGATCGTCCCATGGCGGCAGCGGTGGAGCGATTGTCGCGGTGTGATCGGCGCGATTGTGCCTGAGCGCCACCGGCCGCTGGTCGCCTACGACCGCGCCCGGTTTCCTGCCTCCACGCTTGATTGAAGGTAATCCCCCGATGGAACTTGTCTGTCCCGCCGGCAATCTGCCGTCGCTGAAGGCGGCGGTGGATAACGGTGCCAATGCCGTCTATTTCGGCTTTCGCGACGATACCAACGCCCGCCATTTCGCTGGCCTCAATTTCACTCCGGAGAAGATGGCCGATGGTATCCGCTATGCCCGGCGCAAGGGCGTGCGGGTGTTCGTTGCGCTCAATACCTATCCGCGCCCGGACGGCTTTGCCCGTTGGCAGCAGGCAGTGGATCGGGCCGCCGGACTTGGGGTCGATGCCCTGATCGCGGCCGATATCGGGGTACTCGACTATGCCAGCAGCCGGCATCCCGAACTGGCCCTACATCTGTCGGTGCAGGGCTCCGCGACCAACTACGAGGCACTGCGCTTCTATCAGCGCCACTTCGGCGTGCGCCGGGCGGTGTTGCCGCGGGTGCTGTCGATGAGCCAGGTCCGCCATGTGATCGAGCAGAGCCCGGTGGAGATCGAGGTATTTGCCTTCGGCAGCCTATGTGTCATGGTCGAGGGGCGCTGCATCCTGTCCTCCTATGCGACTGGGCGCTCGCCCAATACCTACGGCGCCTGCTCCCCGGCCAGCCACGTGGAGTGGATCGAGACCCCGAGCGGGCTCGATACCCGCCTCGGTGGGGTATTGATCCAGCGCCATCCCAAGGGCGAGCAGGTCGGCTATCCGACCCTGTGCAAGGGGACCTTCTGCGTCGACGGACACCGCTATCACGCCATCGAGGACCCGGTCAGCCTCAATGCGATGGCCCTGCTGCCGGAACTGGACGCAGCCGGGGTGCGAGCGGTCAAGATCGAGGGTCGCCAGCGCAGCCCGGTCTATGTCGGGCAGGTCACCCGGGTCTGGCGCGAGGCCATCGATGCCTATCGCCGCGACCCGACCGGTTTCGTCCCGCGCCCGGATTGGACCGCGGCCCTGGGCAAGGTCTCCGAGGGGGCGCAGACCACCCTCGGTGCCTATCACCGGCCCTGGCAATGAGGGTGGCAGCGCGATGACTGACCATGCCATGCGGCCGGTGCGCCAGCCACGCCTGGCCATCGGCCCGATCAGCTATTACTGGCCGCGCGAGCAGGTGCTGACCTTTTATCGGGAGCTGGCCGCGGCGCCGGTAGATATCGTCTATCTCGGTGAGACCATCTGCTCCAAGCGCAAGCAGCTACGCCAGGAGGACTGGCTGGCACTGGCTGAGGAACTGGCTACTGCCGGCAAGGAGGTCGTGCTATCTACGCTGAGCCTGCTGGAGGCAGAGTCCGAACTCAAGCGATTGCGCGCTATCTGCGACAATGGCCGCTTCCTGGTCGAGGCCAACGACATCGGGGCCGTGCAATTGCTGGCCGGCCGCCCGTTCGTCGTCGGTCACAGCGTCAATACTTACAACGAACGCACCTTGGCAGTGCTGGCCCGCGAGGGGTGCCAGCGCTGGGTGCTGCCGGTGGAGCTGGGGCAGGAGACCTTGGCGCAGATGCAGCGCCTGCGACCGGCCGGCATGGAGACTGAGGTCTTCGCCTATGGTCGGCTGCCGCTCGCCTATTCAGCGCGCTGTTTCACGGCGCGTGCGCGCAACCTGCCCAAGGACGATTGCCAGGATTGCTGTATCGACTATCCCGACGGGCTAGTGCTCCAGACCCAGGACGACAATCGCTTCCTGGCCCTGAACGGCATCCAGACCCAGTCCGCCCGCACCCTGAATCTGCTGCCGCAACTGGCGCGGCTGCGGGACCTGGGTGTCGATATCTTGCGGATCAGTCCGCAATCGACCCACATGTCGGCGATCATCGAGCGCTTTCACCAGGCCCTGATCGGGGCGCTGGACCCCTGCAGCGCGGCCGCCGACCTGGCCGCGCTGATGCCCACCGGTCCCTGCGACGGCTACTGGCATGAGGCCGCCGGCATGGCACTGGAGGCGACAGCGACGCCGACATGATCCTGTGCTAGCGTGCTAGCGATCGCCCCCATCATTGATCGCACCAGATCGGATCGCACCAGAGAGAGCGCCCGCATGCAGCAACTCAGCCCTCAGGGGCAGCAGATCGTCCAGGAACTGGCCGCGCGCCATGGCTTCAGCACCGACGCGGTGGCGCACATGTTGCTTGCCGTCCTGCATGGCAACGGCAGCATGGCCCAGTTCAGCCATCCGGAGTTTGGCGGTTCCGGTCAATGGATGCGCGGCGGCATGCTGATGCTCGGCGACATGTTCAACCACGCCCTACAGGGGCGGGTTGATGCCCTATGCAACGAACTCGCTGGCCTGCTCGCCAGCCAGCCTGGGCTGCTGCAGTCGGGCAGCTTCCAGTCGCAGTCGCAGGGGGGCAGTGGCCGGCAGCAGCAGACCAGCGGCGGCGTCCAAGGTCACTCCAGTCTGTTCATTCCCGATCCGGCCGATCACTGGTGGCCGACGGACCTGGGTAGCCCGGCGGCCACCGGCAGTCAGAACAACGTCAAGTACGCCTATTTCCCGGCCGCCCGCCGGCTGGCAGTCAACAGCGACGGCAGCGTCTGGGTCTACGACAGCCTCGATCACCAGATCGGCGGCTTCTCCCAGCAGCAGGGTCCGGGCGGTTCCATCAGCTTCAGCAGCCAGTATGGCGAGGTCGATCTCAACCGCCTGCCGGTGGTCCTGCGCGATGGTCAGCCGGTGAACACGCCCGACCGAGCATCGCAACCGCCGGCCGCCGGCGGGCCGAACCCGGGCCAGGCCGCACCCGGCCACCCGGCAGGGGATTCAACCGCACTGGCGCCCGCCGAGGTCGACGTCTTTACCGCCATCGAGCGGCTGGCCGAACTGCAGGCGCGCGGCATCCTGACCGCGGAGGAGTTCGCCAACAAGAAGGCCGAACTATTGAGTCGGCTATAGTCCTACTTTCCCGCCCGGCGGCCGTGGCCTCGGCCCCGGACGACCGCGCCTTCTGGCAAGGCAAGAAACGCCTGCCGAGCGAGATCGAGCCCGCCACCGCCGCCGCGGTGGCGGCCATATTGATCGAGAAAAGCGGCGACTCCCCCGGTTCCTGGGAGCTAGACGCTTCGTCTGCGCGCGTTGATGGATCAGCCGATCATGGATGCGGCGATGGCGGTGCGCGATAAGCGCGGGTCTGCAACCGACGTCCGCCATCTCTTCAGCCAGACCGCCAATGGCTCACTGCGCCCGCTTCGGATCGAGGTGGAGATGCTCGTGCCTGGCCGCGGGCAGGACTACTTGGACCAGCCGGCCGCGGCCAAGACGACCTTCCTGGTCTACAAGGTCGCGCTTTGCTACCGGAGCGGGAACGACGGGGACGCCAGGCCGCGCATCGAGCTGGTCGAGGAGGTGTTGGAGTACATCAAGCGCGGTGATGCACGCTCGCACCTGCCCTTTCCGCACGCGCGCGCCTGGCGCGATTCCGTGGTCACCGGGCGCCGGACGAGCCCGTTCATATCGACCGAAGTCCGTGCCGAGGACGTACGGTCCGCGGCTGATCCGACGCAATTGCCCGCGGCATCAACCCGCGTCGTCAAGCTGCACCAAGACAGCGAGGCCAGCGGCGGCCGTACGCGCCTGTTTCACGCCGAGAAGCTGCCGCGCACCCTGCTTGTCCACGGTCAGTGCCCAGGAGAGCCCCACCGCCGTGATCGCGCGGCAGGAGATGCCGCTGCGGCAGGTCGTCATCAACACCCATTCGCCGGTGGTCGTCGGCCAGGTACCGGACGCTGCCGTGGTCTTTGCGATGCCGCAGGAGCAGGCCGTCCAGGGGGCGGTGATCAAAGGGGTCTCGTTTCGTTGTCTGGCCGACACCTGGCGTGCCAAGGAAGCAAGGATGCCCGTGGTCGCCAAGGGCAAGGCGCTCGCGTTCCTGTCGCCCATCGCCGAGCCCCGCGATACCCGGCGCAAGCCCGGCGAGCGCCGGGTCGTGGACCGCGAGGACATGCAACTCAGCCTGGATCTGTGATGGCAAAGACGATGCGGAGCATCGAATTTACGCTGCTTTCGGACGGCAGCTCCGATGCGGTGCTGATCGAGCCGCTCACCTGGCTGCTGCACGCCCGCGGCTGCGAGGCGGCGAATGGGACCTGGGCCGATCTGCGCGTCCTGCGGAGCCCCCCAAGAGATCTGCGGGCACGCATCGAAGCGGCGCTGGACCTCTATCCCTGCGACCTGCTGTTCGTACACCGGGATGCCGAGACGAAGCCGGCGCAAGCGCGCATCGCGGAGATCAATGCGGCACGGGATGGCCTTACCACCGTCGCTGTACCTGTCGTCCCCGTCCGCATGCAGGAAGCCTGGCTCCTGATCGACGAAGCGGCGCTGCGACGCGCGGCCGGCAACCCGAACGGGCGGAAGCCGCTCACCATGCCCGGCATTGATGACCTGGAGGACATCGTCGATCCAAAGGCCATGCTGCACGGCCTGCTGCGCGAGGCCAGCGGCCTCCAGGGGCACCGCCTGAAGCGCTTCAATCCAGGCCGCCAAGCGCTTCGGCTGGGCCAGCTCATCGAGGATGACGGCGCGCTGCGCCGGCTGCCGGCGTTTCGGCGCTTGGAGCAGCAGCTCAATGCCTATCTCGTGTCGATGGGCTAAGCCGACTGGTCCGGCCGGGCGGTCGGAGCAGTCGGCGGGTATCGGGCGTCGGCCAAGGCTCCCGCAGCTCGGCTTGGCGCTGCTCTGGAGGATCGTCGAGGGGATGGTCTAGGCGCTGGTCTCGGGCGGCACGCGCGCCTGACAGAGGGGCGAGTGCTGCAGCAGGGCCTGCGCCTGTTCCAGGCATTCCCGGCGGATGGCCTGGTCAAGCCGGCGCACCCACCGCGCCGGCAGGGCGGCGGGGCCATACAGGGCGCCGGCAATCATGCCGAGGATGGCGCCAGTGGTGTCGGCATCGCCGCCGCGGTTGACCACGTCGATCAGCGCATGCTCGAAGTTGTCGGTGGCGAAGAGGGATTGGAACACCGCACGCAGGGTATCGGCGATGTAGGCGCTGGGGTTCTCCATCCGCTTGCGGTCATAGGCAAACACCGGCTCGGCCGCGACCAGTTCATCGGCCAGTTGTTTAAGGACCGCTTTAGCACCGTGACGTCCCGCGCTGGCGGGGATGATGCCAGATCCGGCGGTGCCGAGCAGGGCTGCCTGTACCATCCGGATCACGGTCAGCGTGCCGGCATCGGAGACCGGATTGTTGTGAGTCACATGGGCCTGGGCGCGATTGGCGGCGGCGACGCCGTCGGGATCGGCGCCGAGGGTGACTAGGGCCACCGGCAGGCAGCGCATGCAGGCGCCGTTGCCGGCATCGAATTCGTTTTGCGGACTCTCGGGCTGGCCACTCAGGCGATAGGCGGCGATGCCGCGGCGCACGGTGTTGCCGATGTCCACCGGCTTGGCCCGCATCCAGTCACTGAAGGCCTCGGCGGCGGCATGCGCGTCCACCCGACCCGCGGTCAGGATGCTGCGGCCCAGGGCCAGGGCCATGGTGGTATCGTCGGTGACCTGGCCCCGGCGCAGGTGCAGCCAGCCGCCGCCGATCAGGTCTCGGTGTTCGCGGTACTCGGCGCGGATCTCGCGCGGGGTCATGAATTCCACCGTGGCGCCCAGGGCATCGCCCACGGCGAGCCCCAGGTAGGCGCCGATCGCGCGCCGTCGCACCAGGTCGCCGTTGCCGCCCTCGGCGAGGAACAGCAGTTCAGTTCTCAGGCCCGAAACAAGCATGGTAGTCGGTACAGACCTCGCAGGAGGGGACGCGGCAGGTATAAATACCTTCCGCCTCGCACAACTGCTTGTAAAGAAAACGCTTCCATTTCATGTCCTTGACATTGCGCGCGGCCAGCGCCGGGAAGTTGCGGCGCATCAGCGCGGTCAGTTCGGGGCGTTCCCACAGCCCCAGATCCTGCCATAGGTGATCGCTCGCCAGGCAACCGGCGGCCACCACATGGGCCATCCAGACCTCGGACGGCGAATCTCCAGCCTTGTCCCTCAGCATCAGGGCGACCAGTTCAATGATCTCGTCAGCGCGTTGCAGGTCCGCGCTCCGGCCCACCACCGGCAGCCGGCCCAGATCGAGCCGCGGGAAGTGATAGCGCAGCAGACAGGCGAACGCGGCCGGCTCCAGCCCTAACCAGTCCGGCAGGGCGCCGCCACCGGTGCAGAGGCTCGTGATCATGCAGGCAAAGGCATGATCGTTACCGTGACCGGCGGCGTGCCCGTGCAGTAGCCGATAGAGCCGCTTGGGTTCCAGGCGACGGCCATCCTCACTCCGCTGGCCTGTTTGCCGGGTGGACTGATGGTCGCGCAGATCGGTGGTGCGGCGGTCGGTGATGGTCAGGGCGATGCCGGGCGTTGGCCGCACCGGGCCTGCCGCGGCGTAGCCCGCGGCTCCGGCGGTGCTGGGCGGAGACTCCGGTACATGCATGGCCATCGCCCCCGCCTCAGTACTCGACCAGGATGTCTTCGTCGCGGACGATCATCTGGCAGGCGAGCCGCCATTCGCTCGGCATATCGGTGACATGGAGTTGATCGATGTCGTCCTGGGTAAGCTTGCCGAGTTCCTTCAACACGGTCTGTTCCTTGTCGGTGAGGAAGTAGCCCATGCGGTGCTTCTTATCGATGCTGATGACGCGCACCAGACAGTGACCGCATTCGCCGTCCTGGCAATCGAACTGGACCGGAATCTTGTTCTCTTTAGCCAGCTTGAGCAGGGTCTCGGTGTGACTGCCGGCTACAGCGTAGACGGTCTTATCCTTATAGTCGGGATTGGAGAAGGTCACGAGTGCCATCGGGCAAACTCCGCAGATTATAGGGTTTGAGGGGTGGCGGCGTTGATGTCGAACAACTGTTTGAAGTCCACTGCTGGACGGGCCGCCGCGATCAGGCCGGGCGGACGGTGCAGTCGCCGATCACCTGGGCCTGACAGGCGAGGCGCTGATGGCGCGCCGCCATGTTCTCGCGCAGGACCTTCTCTTCCAGCACCGAGGGTTCGGTGAGATTGTTCCAGCCCTCGATGACATGCATCATGCAGGTGCCGCAATCCCCCTCGCGACAGCCGTAGATGATGCCGGCACCCACCTTCTCGGATACCTCGATGACGCGGATGCCGGCCGGCACGTTGACAGTCTGGCCGATGTCTTCGAATGTCAGTTTGGCCTTGGCCATAGGGTCTCTGCTCCCAGGTTTTATCGTCGGTGATGGCTGGCCACGGCGGGCGCCGGGCTAGCAGGTCTTGGTACAGGGGTTGTGGTTCAGCGGCCGCAGGCCTCGCGCCGCGCAAGCATCTCGGTGGTGGCGTCGAGGGCGCTGCCGTCTCGGGTCGGTTCGCTCGACGCGCGCGTCGCCTCGGGCCGGGCACAGGACTGCAGATCCTGATCCGGCGGCAGCAACACGCCCAGGGCCGCCAGGACCGGCCCCGCCACAAAGCCGGCGCAGCAGCCGTGGGGGGTCTCCAGCAGCGGGCGGCGGATCAGCAGCGGATCGGCCAGCAGCAGTTCCAGGGCCGGCCCGGGGGCGAGGGCGGTCGGATCGATCTCGCCGCTGCGGATGCGCGGGGCGGCGGGGTTGAACCAGTCTGCCACCGGCAGCCCGGCCAGGAACGGGCGCAGCCGCGCGGCGCTCCAGCGCTCGCGCAACAGGTCGCGGACCAGCAGCAGATGGCCGTGCCGCACCAGCAGTTGCTTCTGGCGTGCGTTGGTGATGCAGCCCGGTTTTTCGTAGAAGACGACGTGGGTCATGGTGTCGGTGCCGTGGGCGGTGCCGGCGGCGGCCTGTGAATTGATTGTGGCTCCAGTCGGCTGCTGGCTCGTCAGCGCGCCTGGATCTCGGCGCGGGCCGCAGCCAGGCGCTCCGGCGGGATACCGGTCAGCGAGCCGGGGGGATTCAGCGCCCGGCCGGCCTGGTCCAGGATGGCCCCCTCGATCGGGCAGATGCTGGCGCACTGGGGGACCGGGAACTGGCCCTCGCATTCGCTGCAGGCGCGGGGGTCGATGCGAAAATGCGGCCGCGCGGCCTGGATCGCCCCAGTCGGGCACAGTGGCTCGCAGGCCCAGCAGTTGACGCAGGTTGCAATGATCTGAAGTGCCATGGGAGCGCTCCTCCGGTGGACAGCGACTGGGTCGAGCGGCCGGGGCGCTGGCCCCGCCAATGCGGGCCATGCCCCACCGCTGCCGGTTCAGGCCGACAGGGCCGACAGGGCTGGTTGGTCGCGGGCGGTGGCGGCCTGCAGCAATTCGCGATAGACCGCTGCCACGGCGTCCTCGATCGGTTCCAGCGCGTGCTCGCCGTTCGGTTGGATGCCGGCGGCCTCCAGCTCACCCCAGGGCTCGTAGCCGATCTTCGAGCACAGCACCGCGGCGCAGCCGGCCAGGGCCCGCAGGGTCCCGGCGAGCGCGGTCTCGGCATCGCCACAGGTATCGCCGCCACCGCAATAGCGGTCCACCCGGCGCGCGCCGATAAAGCGCACATCGACCGTCGGTGCGGCCTCCGGGGTCGCCCCCGGCGCGGCACTGGCAATGGTCGTCGCCTCGTAGATCAGGAACTCGCGGGCATGGCCGAAATGCTGATTGACCAGACCGCCGCCACTGCTGGCGACGGCCAGCAGGAGCGGGCGGTGACCACCCGTGCCGCCCCCCTGGGCGGTCGCGGCGGGGGCACGCGCGGCTGCTGGCGTGGCGGCCGGGGCTGCCGCCAGCCCGCGGGGCTGGCGTCGCAGGCCGGCCAGCGGGATCAGCACCTCCTCCTGGCCAGCGACCTGCTGCCGGGACTGTGCCCGGGTGGCCTCGATGGCCGCCCGCACCTCGGCGCGCCGCTGCATGGCCGCGGCATAATCGATCTCCAGGTGTTCGATCCGTTCCAGCGTGAATTCATCGCCGCGATCCTCGCCGAGCATGCCGACGGCATCGGCGCGGCATTGGCGGCAATGGCGCATCATGGTCATATCGCCGGCACAGGCATCCTGCACCGCCTGCAATTCGGCATGGGTCGGTCCGCGCTGCCCCATCAGGCCGAAGAAGGTACCGTGCTCGGGCTCGGCGATCAGCGGCATGACGTTATGCAGGAAGGCGCCCTTCGCCCGCACCACGCGGCTGACCTCGGCGAGATGGGCATCATTCACCCCGGGGATCAGGACCGAGTTGACCTTGACCAGAACCCCACGCGCGACCAGCATCTCCAGGCCCTTTTGCTGCTGCGCGATGAGGATACGCGCTGCCTCGATCCCCTTGATGCGGCGGTGATTCCAGAAGATCCAGGGATAGATGCGTGCGCCGATGGCGGGGTCGACGCAGTTGATGGTGATGGTCACGTGATCGATGTTGTGCGCGCAGAGTTCATCCACCAGGTCGGGCAGCGCAAGGCCATTGGTGGAGACGCAGAGCTTGATGTCCGGGGCCTTCTCCGAGAGTTCGCGGAAGGTCGCCAGGGTGCGCTCGGGATTGGCGAGCGGATCGCCCGGGCCGGCAATCCCGAGCACGCTCATCTGCGGGATCGCCGCCGCCACCGCCAGGGTCTTCTTCACCGCCTGGGCCGGGGTCAGCACCTCTGAGACCACGCCCGGACGCGATTCATTGGCGCAGTCGTATTTGCGGTTGCAATAATGACACTGGATATTGCAGGCGGGTGCCACCGCGACGTGCATGCGCGCGTAATGATGATGGGCCTCTTCGGAGAAGCAGGGATGATCCTTCACCCGGTCGCGGATCGTTGCCGGTAGTTCGGCGAGGCGATCGGCGCTGCCGCCGCAGCCGCTTGCCG
The DNA here is from genome assembly GCA_007693535.1 of Chromatiaceae bacterium. Classification (GTDB taxonomy): domain Bacteria; phylum Pseudomonadota; class Gammaproteobacteria; order Chromatiales; family Chromatiaceae; genus Lamprobacter. The sequence goes on along the minus strand of REDK01000099.1, from coordinate 4,379 downwards.
CACAGCCGCCGGCAGCGGGGCTGGAATGCACCAGGGTCAGCTCCATGTTGCGTCCTCGAGGTTCGGTGGGCGGTGGCCGCGGCCCGACTCCGGGAGCGGGCGGGGGCACATGGCAAGATGTCGAGGAGCATCAAGCAAAGGCCGTGCCGGCATTCGGGCAGCGGCCCGCGCCGTTGATCTCCAAAGGGTTTGCGAGACCCCCCGGAGCGGCCTTGTCGCAACCCGCACATTGGCGGTAGGGGTATTGTTGGGTCTGGCACCCGGTGCGCAGCGGCCGCCGGGGGCGCCGGCAGCGGCCCGGCCGCCACAGCGCCGGCTGGCCAGTCCTGACCGCCGCCCCGACCTGGCCCCGACAGCCTCGGCAAGCGAACGATCACGCCCGAGCGCCATGGCGGTTGCCGACAGTTCCGCCAGCGCGCGCATTGCGGCGGCGCTATCCCTTTCACTAGACTGCGCCCTGCTGTCCCTGCCGCGATCCCCGAGCCGTGCCCACCTCCGCACCGACTGCCCCCCGCGCCCTGCTCGATGCCCAACGTCCCCTGGCCGCCCGCTGGCTGCGGCTTGCTGTCGGCCTCGGCCTGGGGCAGGGGGTGTTGGTGATCCTGCAGGCCTGGATCCTAGCCTGGGTGATGAACGCGGTCGCCTTCGATGGGGCCGGGCTCGACCGGCTCGCCCCCTGGCTGTGGTCCATGCTGGTGCTGTTCGCGATGCGCGCGGGCCTCGCCTGGGCGGTGGAGCAGGCCGCCTTCCGGGCCGCCGCCGGGGTCAAACAGACCCTGCGCGATCAGGTCTACCGGCACCTCCAGGCTGCTGGTCCGGCCTGGCTCAGCGGCCAGCGCAGCGGTGCCCTGGCCGAAGACCTGATCCGCGGCATCGAAGGGCTGGAGGCCTACTACGCCCGCTATCTGCCGGCGATGTCGCTGACCGCGCTGATCCCGCTGGCGATCCTGCTGGTGGTGTTGCCGCTGGACTGGCTGTCCGGGCTGGTGATGCTGGTCACCGCGCCCCTGATTCCTATTTTTATGATCCTGATCGGCCAGGGCGTGGAGGGGGTCAATCAGCGCAACTGGAAGAACCTTGCGCGCATGGGGGCGCACTTCCTCGATGTGATCCAGGGCCTGACCACGCTCAAGCTGTTCAACGCCAGCCGCCGCGAGGCCAGGCTCATCGCCCGCATCTCCGAGGACTACCGCCAGAGCACCATGCAGGTGCTGCGCATCGCCTTCCTGTCCTCGGCGGTGCTGGAGTTCTTCGCCACCATCGGCATCGCCATCATCGCCGTCTTCATCGGCTTTCGGCTCTATCAGGTGGCGCTGCCGCTGCCGGACCTGATCGCCCCGCCCCAGGTCAGCTATTTCACCGGCTTCTTCGTGCTGCTGCTGGCCCCGGAGTTCTACCTGCCGCTGCGCAGCATGGGCACCCATTACCACGGCCGCATGGAGGCGGTCGCCGCCGCCGAGCGCCTGGCCGCGATCCTGGCCGCACCGGTCCCGGCGCTGCCCGCCGCGCCGGTGCGGCTGCCAGCGACCAGCCCGCTGGCGGTTGCGTTCGAGGCGGTCCATTTTGGCTATGAGGCGGGCCGCCCGGCCCTGGCCGGGCTCAGCCTCGCCATCGCCCCCGGCGAGCGCGTCGCCCTGGTCGGCCCGAGCGGGGCCGGCAAGACCACCGTCGCCAACCTGCTGCTCGGCTTCATCCGCCCGCAGCAGGGCCGCATCCTGATCGACGGCACCGACCTGAGCACGCTGGACCTGGCCGACTGGCGCGCCCGGCTCGCCTGGCTGCCGCAGAATCCGCGTCTGTTCCAGGGCACCCTGGCCGACAACATCCGCCTGGGTCTGCCCGCCGCTGGGCGCGCCGCGATCGAACAGGCGGCCCGCGCGGCCCAGGCCATGGAGTTCATCGAGCGCCTGCCGCTGGGGCTCGACACCCCGATCGGCGAGCGCGGGGCCGGCCTCTCCGGCGGTCAGATCCAGCGCATCGCGCTCGCCCGCGCCTTCTTGCGCGATGCCCGGCTGGTGATCCTGGACGAGGCCACCGCCAACCTCGACCCGGCCAGCGAGGCCCTCGTGCAGCAGGCCATCGAGGCCCTGGCGCGCGGGCGCGGCATGCTGGTCATCGCCCATCGGCTGGCCACCGTGCGCCGCGCCGACCGCATCCTGGTCATCGACGGTGGGCGCATCGTCGAGGCCGGCGACCACGCCGGACTGCTCGCCCGCGACGGACCCTACCGGCGCATGGTGCGGCTGTTGGAGCGCGGGCACACCGGGCCAGGGAGCGCGGCATGAAGGATCTGCTGCGCCTGTGGCGGATGTTCCGGCCCTATCGGGCCTGGATGCTGGCCGGCTTCGGCGTCGCCCTGCTGACCCTGCTGGCCAACGTCACGCTGCTGGCGATCTCCGGCTGGTTCATCACCGCGATGGCCATGGCCGGGGCGGCCGGGGTGGCGATGAACTACTTCACCCCTGCCGCGATCATCCGCGCCAGCGCCATCGGCCGCACCGTCGGGCGCTATCTGGAGCGGCTGCTCACCCACGAGGCGACCCTGCGCCAGCTCGCCGGGCTGCGCGTCTGGTTCTATCGCCAATTGGAGCCGCTGGCCCCGGCGCGGCTGCTGCAATACCACAGCGGCGATCTGCTGAGCCGCATCCGCGGCGATATCGACGCCCTCGACAACCTCTATGTGCGGGTGCTGGTCCCGGTGCTGGTAGCCATCACCGCGAGCCTCGGCTTCTTCCTGTTCACCGCCCTCTACAACCTCCGCCTGGCGCTCCTGTTGCTCGGGCTGCTGTTCGTCGCCGGGGTGCTGCTACCGGGGCTGACCCGACTGCTCGGGGCGTGGCCCGGTCGGCGCCTGGTGGAGACCGAGGCCCGGCTGCGCCAGACCGCCATCGACGGCACCCAGGGTCTCTCGGAACTGCTGGTCTATGGGGCCGCCGAGGCCCAGGCGCAGCGGCTCGACGACCTCAGCCGCACCCTGCTGCGCCAGCAGGGCTACCTGAGCCTGATCCAAGGTTTCTCGCAGGCCCTGCTCGGGCTGTGCATGAACCTGGCCCTGTTCGGCACCCTCTGGCTCGGCATCCCACTGGTGGCCAGCGGCGAACTGGCCCCGCCGCACCTGGCCATGCTCGCCCTGTTCGCGCTGGCCGCCTTCGAGGCGGTGCTGCCGCTGCCGCAGGCCTTTGCACAACTGGGGGCCACCATGACCGCGGCGCGGCGCCTGTTCGCGCTGGTCGACACCGCGCCCGCGGTCACCGACCCGCCCGGCGCCTCCCCGCAACCGGCCGATTTCGGCATCCGCTGCCGGCAGGTGCGCTTCACCTACCCGGGCAGCGCGCGCCCGGCCCTGGATGGACTCGATCTCGACCTGCCGGCCGGTGCCCGCATCGCCCTGGTCGGTGCCACCGGCAGCGGCAAGACCAGCCTGCTCAACCTGCTGCTGCGCTTCTTCGCCCCTGACAGCGGCAGCATCGAACTCGGCGGTGCCTCGCTCGCCGCCTACCGCGGCGAAGACCTGCGCCGGCACCTCAGCCTGGTCTCCCAGCACACCCACCTGTTCGATACCAGCATCCGCGAGAACCTGCTCATCGCTGCCCCCGAGGCCAGCCAGGCCGCGCTGGAGGCGGCCTGCCGCACCGCCCAGATCCACGACTTCATCGCCGGCCTGCCCGAGGGCTACGACACCTGGGTCGGCGAGACCGGGGTGCGCGTCTCCGGCGGCCAGGCGCGACGCATCGCCATCGCCCGCGCACTGCTGCGCGACGCCCCGGTGCTGCTGCTCGACGAGCCCACCGAGGGGCTTGACGCCCCCACCGAGCGCGCCCTGATGGCAGCGATCCAGCGCCTGATGGCCGGGCGCACGGTGCTCCTGATCACCCACCGCCCGGTCGCCCTGGCCGAGATGGATCAGGTGCTGGTGCTGGAGCAGGGGCGGGTGGTCGAGCAGGGCACCCACCAGGAGTTGCTCGGCGCCGAGCACTATCCGCGGTTGCTCGGGCTGGGATTGGTCGCCGCGCCGGCGGCGGAGGCGACGCCGGGGGGCGAGTGATCGCGCGGGATTTTCGATCAACGCGGCATCGAAGTTGGCGCAGACCTTGGCGAAGATCGCGCGCAGGCGCTCGATGGCCTCGCCGTCGAAGACCTTGCGGCGGTACTTCGCCACAAAGACCAAATGGACGTGCAGCTTAAAAACGCAGTGCCGCCCGTGTCGAATGTCGTTTGCGTTGCTCATAGACCAAACTACACTAACGCCAGGCAACGCCTTCAAGCCTGCAAGTTCGTATTGCTGCCTAACGGTGAGCAAGCGCGCAACATGCGCCGCTTCTCGGGCTCCTGCCGGTTCGTCTTTAACCGGGCGCTGGCGCTGCAGCAAGCACGGTTTG
>REDK01000106.1 GCA_007693535.1 Chromatiaceae bacterium | reverse complement strand
GAGCGACCGGATCGGGGGGCTGAGATGACCGCGGCCTCAGCGCTTCTTGCGGGCGCGCGGATGGGCCTGGTCGTAGACGCGGGCGAGGTGCTGGAAATCCAGGTGGGTGTAGACTTGGGTGGTAGCGATGTCGGCGTGGCCAAGCAGTTCCTGCACTGCGCGCAGGTCGCTGGAGGATTCCAGCAGATGGCTGGCGAAGGAGTGGCGCAGCAGATGGGGATGCAGGTGGCGGGTGGCGCCGCGGACCTCAGCCCAGCGGGCAAGGCGCCGCTGCACGCTGCGCGGATGGATGCGCTGGCCGCGCCGGCTGACGAACAGGGCGGGCTCGGCCGCAGCGGCCAGCAGTGGCCGCACCTGCAACCAGCGGGCGATCGCCGTCAATGCGGCTGCCCCCACCGGGACCCGCCGCGCCTTGGCGCCCTTGCCAACCACCGTGAGCATGGCCTCGGCCGGATCGATGTCACCCTGGTCAACCGCGATCAGTTCCGCCAGCCGCAGCCCAGAGGAATAAAACAACTCGACCATCGCGGTATCGCGCAGGTCCAGCGGGTCGGCGTCTGCCACGCTGCCATCCAGCAGGGCGCACAGGCTGTCGGCGTCGAAGGTACCGGGTAACCGACGCGCGTGCTTGGGCGCGCGGATGCCGCGCGCCGGATTGACCCGGGTCAGGCCCTCGCGCAACAGATAGCGGAACAGGCTGCGCAGCGCCGAGAGTTCGCGCGCCAGGCTGCGCCCATCGATGCCGGCGCGATGGCGGTAGGCCAGGTAGCGGCGGATCTCACCCTCGCCCAGGTCCGGCCAGGCACTGATCCCCTGCCCCTGGCACCAGGCACCGAGGCGGGTCAGGTCGCGCCGATAGCTGTCCAACGTGTGCGGCGACAGCCGCCGCTCATCGGCCAGATGAACCAGGAAAGCGGCGGTTTGGGTCTCTGCCGGGGTCGGCGCCGGGTCAGACGTCGGGGTTGGTGATGGCGCATGCGATGGCACCGTGACCGGCGGCGACTGGTCGTTACGCTCGCTCATCGGAGCCGGGCCTCGGCGGAATCAGCGGTTGATGGGATCGCGGCGTAGCCGTCGGACGTCACCGACCGGATGCCGGCGGCGCAGCCCCGGGGCCGCATGACCGCTCAGCCGACCTCGCCAACGAGCGGCCCTGCTTCCGGCTCCGGTTCTGGTTCCGGCTCCAGCTCCGGTTCTGATTGCGGCTGCGGTTCCGGTTCTGGCTCAGGTTCCGGGGCCGCATCCGGATCTGGCGCTGGCGCCGGTTCAGTATCCGGCGGGTCGGCAGCAGCATCGGTGGCCGGCTGCCCGATGTCTTGCGAAGGCACCTGCTTGATGTGCTCCCACCAATTGGCGAGGTGCCCCTCATAGGTCAAGTAGGCCAGCGCTCCGGCCAGCACCAGCAGGAATAGATAGAAGAGCCAAGGCCGGCGGCGGCCGCCGAAGGGGTCCAGTCGAGAGTACTCGGCATCCTCGGGGAGGCGCGCCTGACGGGTCAGGCTAGCGCCGAACGGGAGATTGATCCGTGCGGCCGTGTTGATCGCCCAGCCGTTGGCGTCGAGCAGAGGGCCCAGGTTGCGGGCGCGCAGCTTGAGCCAAGCCAGCAGCATCGATGGCCCGGAGATCAGCAGGATCACCCCGAGCACCACCAGCGGCAATTGCCACCAGGGCAACCGCAGCAGACTCCCCAGGATCGCCGCCAGCGCGGTACCGATCGCCCCGACCGCCAACCCCAGGGCGGCAAAGATACCGGCGAAGCGGGCGATGTCGAAACCGGCCGGCGGGTTGCCCGGACCGCCAGCCGCAGGGCCGTTAGTGGCCGCCGCGGCCTGCTCTAGGCCTCTGGTCGCACCGGCATCGACGGCGGCATCCCGCTCCCCGGCAAACCGCTGCACCTGCTCGGAGACCATGCGAGCAAGGCGCCGATAGGGGCGCCCAAAGGCCTCGCCGACGCTGATGGGCTGTTCGACCACCTTGACGATGGTCGCATCCCAGTCGCGTCCCTGCCGATCGTAGAACAGGCCGTTGCGGCCCACCCGCAGGTGATCGCCGGTGCCGATGGTAAAGGCGGCAACGATGTTCATGGTCTCGCTGCCACCGCGGCGCACACAATGGCAATACGCCAGGAAGGTATTGGCGCGCGGGGCGTTGGCGCTGTGTCCCTCGATGTCATGGACGCGGATACAGAGGTCGCAACTGCGCCCGTCCAGGTAGAGGGTACCGGCCTGGAACACCGCCTTGCTGTCCGGCGCGTAGAAATCCCGCAGGGCGACGAAGTTGTTCAACAGCGTATGGAGGTGCTGGTAGTAGTGCACCAGCCGGTCCACCAGCGAGATCGCGGAGAGCGCCGCGGCCGGCTTGAGGTCCTCCTCGATCAGGTCGCGAATGGCCAGCTCCATGCCGCCACCGAGCAGGGCGCGAACGCGGTCGCTGCCGAGCGGATGGACCGCTGCCCCCTGCATCCGCGCCATCCAGGCATCATGGGCGGCGAAGCGCCCGCGCAGGTCGAGCCAGTCAGCCTCGCCGAGGACTTCACGGGGGCCCAACAACGGGGTGACCACCCGATCACGGAAACGGGCCATCGCCGCGGTCCAGGCCGGGTTGAGGCCCAGATCCAGAGGCAGCGGTCGCTCCGGTTCGACCTCGGCCAGCGGTAGGGCCGCCAGCTCGCTGGTGGCTGGGGACAGTTCGCGGACGGCCAGCGCAGCGTAGTCGTCCGCGGCAGGATTGAGCAGCGCAGCGGCCCGGGTATCGTAGGCGGCCAGGCGGATGCGGGTGAAATAGTCGTCGATCTTGCCCCGCACCGCTGCCAGGGCGGCACTGGCGGCGCCGGTGTCCGCCGCCAGCGGCAACAGCCCGGCGGGATCGGCGCTGGCCTCGGCCCACCAGTCGGCGTAGGCATGGGCAGCGGCAAAGAAGGCATCGCACTGCTCGACACCAATGCCCAGGCTACCGCCGCGGTCGGGCACCGCACCGACGCAGGCCATGATGTCCTCGATGGCGGCGCTGACCTCGGGGTCGGTCGCAACGCCGGGCGGCACCACGCCGTCGCCGTTGAAACGGCCAGCGGCGATGATGCGGTCGGTGTCAGCGGTGTCCGCGGCGGTGATCTCCTCGGCGTCCGGTCGCCCTAGGTGGGCCAGGATGGTGCGCGCCGACAGCAGCACCAGGCGTCCTTCTTCAGTGTCCGGGTCGATCGCCGCCAACGGCACCGCTGCCGCGCCCCTGAGCAGGTCGTCTGGGTCCTTGAGGATGCCGCAGGCCCACTCCACCGCGGCCAGGATCTCCGGCACGCGGATGCGGCCATCGCCATCGGCGTCCAACAGGCTGAGGGTATGGGGATCGAACTCCAGCCCGGTGGTCGGACAGGCCAGGGTCGCCCACAGCTTCTGGTCCAACTCGGCCAGATGGCAGAGGTCCACCCCGCGGTCGAGGCGCACCTGATCGAATCCGCCCAGGCGCTGAAAATGCCAATGATGCCGGATGTTCTCGTTACCAGCCATGGGCTGCTGCTTCCTGTTGCTTAGGGATCGCGTTGGCGAGGGTCAGCGGCGGGCATCCAGCGCATAGGCAGAGACCGGCAGGATCGGCTCGCGGCCTAGGACCAGATCAGCGGCCAGCCGCGCCGAGGCCGGGCCGGTGACCAGGCCGTTACGGAAATGGCCGGCATTGATAAACAATCCCTCGACCCCGGGATAGGGGCAGATGTAGGGGATGTCGCTGGGCGAGCCCGGTCGCAACCCGGCCCAGTGATCCTCGATCGGGGTTCGCTTGAGCAACGGGAAAAGCTCCACCGCGATGCGGTAGAGTTCCTCCTTGGCCTCGGCGGTGGTGCGCTTGTCGAAGCCAGCCTCCTCGATGGTACTGCCGATCAGCACCCGGCCATCCTTGCGCGGGATGACATAGCGGTCGCGGTAGAGGTTGACGTGGCGGATCTGACCGGGTTTGGCATAGAACAGGATCATCTGTCCGCGCACCGGCTGGATCTGCGGCTTGCGCCCGATCTTCTCTAGCAACTGCGCGGTCCAGGCGCCGGTGCAGACGATGACCTGCTCGGCGGCGATCTCCCCGGCGGTGGTGCGTACCCCGGTGATGCGCCCATCGCTGACCCGCAGCTCCAGGACCTCTTCCTCCTCGCGCACCCGCACCCGCTTGACGATGGCGCCGCGTAGGGCGCGAGTCAGGCGTGGATTCCGCACCTGTCCGATCTCCGGCAACCACAGGGCACGCTCCAGGCGCGGCTCCAGGGCAGGCTCCTTTTCCTCCATCGCGGCGCGGTCGAGCACCTCCACCGCCACCCCCTGCGCCTCGGCCCAGGCCAGCGCGGCATCCTCGTCCACCACGTCGAGAATCATCAACCCGCAGCGGTTGTATTCCGGGTCCACACCGGACTCCTCGAACAGGCGAGTGCAGAACTCCGGGTAGACCGCCTGGCTCCAGGCGGCCAGAGCATTGACGGCACCGCCATAGCGCCAGGGATAGAGCGGCGAGAGGATGCCGCCGCCGGCCCAGGACGACTGGCGCCCGGTGTCGCCCATCTCCACCAGGGTCACCTTGGCCCCGGCGGCGTCGAGTTCGTAGGCAGTCATCAGGCCGATGACGCCGCCACCAATAATCAGGATGTCACTCATAGGGTTTGTCTCCCGCCGCTGGTAGCCAAGCTGGGGCCGGCCCGCGGCACCATGCGCTGTCGATGCTGGGCAATGTAACCGCGCCGGGGCGGGCGGGCAAAACCCGGCATGGCCACTGCCGGCCATCGCTTGGGCCACACCTGGCCCGCGCCAGGCGGTCGCGGCCCGCTCAAGGATGTTCGCCGGACTGGGCCGCGAGCAGTTCCTTCGGCAGTGCGAAGACCACCTGCTCGCGCATCCCCGCCTGCTCCTCGACGGCCCCGGCGCCCCACTCCTGCAGTCGGGCGATCACCTGCTCCACCAGCAGCTCTGGCGCCGAGGCGCCGGCCGTCAGGGCCACCCGCGCCGCGGCTGGCAACCAGTCGCGGCAGATGTCGTCGGGGCCGTCGATCAGATAGGCCGGGATGCCCTGGCGCTCGGCCAGTTCCCGCAGGCGGTTGGAATTGGAACTGTTGGCCGAGCCCACCACTAGCATCAGATCGGCCCGGGCGGCCAGGTCGCGCACCGCATCCTGGCGGTTTTGGGTGGCATAGCAGATGTCGCTCTTCTTCGGCCCCTGGATGGCAGGGAAACGCGCCTGCAGGGCGGCGACGATCTGCACCGTATCATCCACCGACAGGGTGGTCTGGGTCACGTAGGCGACCCGCGCCGGATCGCGGACCACCAGGTCGGGCACCTCGGCGACGGTCTCGATCAGGTGCATGCATCCGGTCCCGTCGCATTGGCCCATGGTGCCGGCCACCTCGGGATGGCCGCGATGGCCAATCAGGATGACATCGAAGCCGGCCTTGCAGTGGCGAGCCACCTCCAGATGCACCTTGGTGACCAGCGGACAGGTGGCATCGAAGATGCGCAGGCCGCGCGCCGCGGCCTCCTCGCGCACCGCCTGGGCGACGCCATGGGCACTGAACACGCAGATCGCGCCATCCGGGATCAGGGCCAGGTCATCGACGAAGACGGCGCCCCGCGCCTTGAGGTCCTCGACCACATAGCGGTTATGGACCACCTCGTGGCGGACGTAGATCGGGGCGCCGAAGCAGGCGAGCACGCGCTCGACGATCTCGATGGCGCGATCGACGCCGGCACAGAAGCCGCGGGGATTGGCGAGCAGAATATTCATCGGGCTGGGCTCCGGCGGACAGGTTGCAATGGGCGATGCCCGATTGTAACAGTGGGGCTTGACGCAACCGCGCTGGCGACCCGGCCCCAGGCAGCACGAGGAGACGCGCGGCGATGGGACCACCGGCCCGGCAAGCAACGCTGGATTCCTCGGCGTTGCCGTCAGCCGCGCCAAGCCAGCCAGAGCTTATGCAGCGGGGTCAGGCCAATGCGCTGATCCACCACCTCCAGGCGGCTGCGCCGCAGTTCCTCCAGCAATCCGACATGGATGCGTACCTGGACGTGCAGCATCCGCGGCAGACCGGCCAGGTCGGCCGCCGCCGGCCGCCCGGCGGCGAGGACGGCGGCCAATGGGACCAGCAACGCAGGCAGTTGGTGTCGCCCGGCGGGATCAGTGAGGGCAGCGGCACTCAGCCCGGCCGCCTGCAGCCGGCTCAGTGGCAGCACGGGGTGTCCGCGACGTAGCAGCAGGCCGCCGTCGCGCAGCCACCGCACCCGGGCACACCAGCCGCCGCAGCGGCGGGCCGCGGTCAGTGCCGGGGCCGCGACCACCCCCTGGCAACGGGCGAGCAGCTCGAACAGGGCGCCGAGGTCCGCCTCCGCCGCCGCGACCCAGGCCGGCTCGTCCGGACTATGCTGCGCGCGCAGGGTCGCCTCGACTTGTCCGGCCATGTCCAGAAAGGGGTCTGCCGGAAGCTGATGGCTGACGATCACCGGCGCCAGCACCTGACTGAGGGGATGGCGCGGGACCTGTGCCAGGGTGCGCTGGAGTTCATCGCGCCACCAGTCGAGCTTGAGGCGCGCAACCCCGGGGTCGCGCACTTCGGCAAGGATACGGCGCACCTCGCCGCGCCAGCCGAACAGGGCGGCAAGGTCATCGCGGCTCGCAAACGGGGCGAGGCGGATACTGTAGTAGGCGGCCGAGCCAGGCGGGGTAGCCCGATTGGGAAAGCGCCACTCGGCCCGCGCCGCGCCCAGATCAGTTGGGGACATCAGCCCGGCCGGCCGCGCCCGGGGGCGGTCGCGTGGTCGCTGCCGCGCCCGCGACGGCATCGATGCGGGAGCAATCGACCCCATCCACCCAGGCGAGCACCTCCAGCGGGTGGGCGATGAGGCCGTCGGCGCCCCAGTCGTGCGGCGGACAGTCCACGCCCAGATAGCCATACAGGGCCGCCAGGGTAGCCATGCCAGCCGCCCGCCCGGCGAGGATGTCACGCTGATCGTCGCCGATGTACCAGCAATCGCTCGGGGCCAGATGCAGCAATTGGCAGGCATGCAGCAGCGGATCGGGGTGTGGCTTGGCCCGTGCCAGGGTATCGCCGCTGACGACGCAGGCCGGCGGGGCCGGCAGGTCCATCGCCGCTAACAGCGGATCGGTGAGCCAGGCTGGCTTGTTGGTCACGATACCCCACGAGCGACCGCGGGTGGCGAGGCCGGCGATCAGCTCGGCAATGCCGGGAAACAGCAGGGTGTCGCGGCACAGATCGGCAGCATAGCAGGCCAGGTAGGCCTCGCGCAGATGGCCATAGTCGGGATGATCGGGACCGATGCCGAAACCCACCCGTAGCATGCCGAGACTACCGCTGGAGACGTGGGGCCGGAGCATCGCCAGTGGCAAGGGCGGCTGACCATGGGCAGCGCGCAGCCGGTTCAGGGCCGCGCCCATGTCCGGTGCAGTGTCGGCAAAGGTGCCGTCCAGATCGAATAGCACTGCCCCGGTACTGGTAGCAGCAGTAGCACCGGCACCGACAGTGGCGCGAATCGGGCTACGCTTAGTCATCCCGAGGGCGGCGGCCGGTGGCCAGATAGTTCACATCCAGGTCCTTCGGGTCGAGCCGATACTGGCGCGTGACCGGGTTGTAGGTCAGCCCGGTCAGATCGATCAGTCGCAACTCGGTCTGGCGCACCCAGTGATCCAGTTCGACCGGGGTGATGAAGCGGGCGTAATCATGGGTGCCCCGCGGCAGCAGGCCGAGGACATATTCGGCGCCGAGGATTGCAAAAAGGTAAGACTTGGGATTGCGGTTCAGGGTCGAGAAGAACACGTGACCACCGGGGCGCACCAGTTGCGCGCAGGCGGCGATCACCGAGGCCGGGTCCGGCACATGCTCCAGCAATTCCATACAGGTGATCACATCGAAGCTGGCCGGGCGCTCGTGTGCCAGTTCCTCCACTGTCATCTGGCGGTACGTGACCTCGGCACCAGTCTCCAGGGTGTGCAGTTCGGCGACCCTGAGCGGCTCCTCGCCCATGTCGATGCCGGTGACCCGTGCCCCGGCTAGGGCCATGGATTCAGACAGGATACCGCCGCCGCAGCCGACATCGAGCACCTCGCGCCCGGCCAGCGGCACCCGGCGCTGCACATAGTCGAGCCGCAACGGGTTGATGTCGTGCAGGGACTTGAACTCGCTGAAGGGGTCCCACCAGCGCGCGGCCAGGGCCTCGAACTTGCTGACCTCGGCCTGATCGACATTGGGTGTGCTCTGGGACATGACAGGAGATGCGGGGCTGCTGAAGACTGACCGCGACAGATTGTAGCGAATCAGCGGGATTCCAGTTGGAACATCCCCCGCGGCGGCCGGTCCCGCCCGCCATCAGGCCCCAAACTGGCCTCGAATCTGGCCTCGAATCTGGCCTCGAATCTGGCCCGGAAGCCCGTCATGCCCCATGTCAACATCAAGATCACCCGCCAAGGCACCCTGAGTGTGCCGCACGTCGATCGCGATGACGACGCCGACAACGAAGCAACCGGAGACGGGCTCGAAATCGCCACGGTGCCGGACTAGACCGGCGCGATGGCCCGCTGCCAGCCCTGATCCCCACGCTGAAACCCGACCGCGCTGGCGACGGCGAAGGCGTGTCCCTGCCATTGCCAGTGCTCTACCCGCAGTGCGGTGCGATCGCCGCTGATCAGGTTGAACCCGTTGGCCTCCCCGATCAGGCGGTTGGAGACGCTGCTACCGGAATGGGCGACGACGATCCCGGCGGTCACGTCGGCATAGCCGAGATGGACGTGACCGCCCAGGGCCAGATCGAGACCCGCCGCCCGCAGCCGCGCCAGCGCCAGAACATGCCCGCCGACCAGGCCCCGACCGGCCCCGGCCGGAGTCAGCAGCAATGGATGATGGGCGGCGAGGATGCGCAGCGCATGGGCCGGGGTGGCCTGCAGCCGGGCCGCCACGGCCTCGATCTGCAGCGGGTGCAGACGTCCCCGCGACCAGTCCGGGTGCCAGCCCCAGCGGCGGGCACTGTTGATCCCCACGGCGATGAAATCCGCCCCGGCGACCACCGGCTCCAGGTCCGGGCCGAAGTGGGTCCGCCAGCCGCGCCAGGGATCGAGCAGCCGGCGCGGATGCGCCCCGGGCATGTCGTGATTGCCGGGGATCACCAGCACCGGCGGCGGCAACTGGCTGAGAAACGCGGCCGCGGCACGCAGCTCCCGCGGCCGGGCGCGCTGGGTCAGATCGCCACTTGCCACCACCAGGTCCGGGGCCAGGTGCGCGATCTGCGCCGCCAGCGCCGCCACCAGCAGCGGTTGCTCACGGCCGAAATGCAGGTCGGAGATGTGCACGATGCAGGTCATCGCCGATCTGCCAGGCACTCCGCGGGCGCCAGCATGCACAGCGCCCGCGGCAGCAGTTCGTAGCGCAGCGGCAGGCTCAGCCGCACCCGCTCGCCGTCGTTCAAGACGGTGATGGGCCGCCCGGGCCGACCATGGATCTGCAGCCGCGCGACGCGATGCTGAAAAATGCGCGGGTCCTGCTGCCAGGCCCCGTTCAACAACCGTAGCACCAGCCGCGGCAGCTCCCACAGCGGCCCCTCGCGCACGCCGTAGAGGCCGAGCTGACCGGCATCCAGGCCAACGCGTTGCGGATACAGGCTGGGCTGTGGTCGGAGTAGGTTGTTGGTGATCAACAGGGTCCGGGTCCGCAGCGTCAAGGGGTGCCCGTCGAGATCCAGGCGCACTTCCCAGTAGGGATAGCGGCGCAGCATAGCGGCGGTCTTGCGCACCAGCCGCGGCCCCAGTTCCAGCAGGCCGGACCCGCGTGCTGCCTCGCGCGCCTGGGCCAGGGTGGTGGTCAGCCCCAGCATCGAGGCACAGAGGAAGAGTTCGTCGTTGACCTGGCCGACATCGATCAACCGCCGGACCCCATGCAACAGGGCGCTGAGCGCCGGCTCCGGGTCCAGCGGCAACCCTAGATCTCGTGCCAGCAGGTTGGCAGTCCCCAAGGGTACAATCCCGAGCGGGCGGTCCAGATTGCGCCCGAGGCGAAACAGCAAGCTGGCCACTGCCAGCACGGTGCCATCGCCGCCCAGCACGAAGACCTGCCCGGCGCCGGCGTCCAGACTCGCCGCTAGGCGCTGCTGCCAATCCCCGGCCCCGCTGCCAGCCAAGGCGATCGAGTGGGCGCCGATCCCGCGCCCGGCCAGGCGCTGGGCCAGCCGGCGCGACAGCCGGTCGGCGCCGGAGGCGCCGGCACCGGCGCGGGGATTGACGATGATAACGGCGCGGACCATAGCAAAGGCAGGCAGACACCTGATGGCTGGTCTGAACGGATGGCGGCAAGGCAAAAGGACCGCAGCAACTCGGCAACGACGACAAGGGGGTACCCATGCACATCGAGGTGACCGGCCTGCTGGGGCTGATCCTGTTGATCCTGGTGATCTATGCAATGGTCAAGGTGGTACAGAGCGGCGCCGGCACCGGTGCCAAGGTGCTCTGGATCGTCCTCCTGCTGTTGCTGCCGATACTGGGCTTCATCCTCTGGCTGCTGTTCGGCCCCAAGGGCTGACGTCAGCCAGGCTGCCGGCGGCGCCTGATCGCAGGCTGAGAGCTTGTGTAAAAACCGCCGACCGACCATGGTCGCCCTCGCGATGGCCAACGATCTGTTCACAACCGATGAGGGCTCAGGATGGGGTTGCCGGGATATAGACAAAGGCCCGGGGCACCCCAGCGCCCTCGATGGCGATGGCCAGGGACTCGTAGAAATGTCCCAAGCTCACGGTCCGACCGGCGGGATAGCGACCGAAATCGACCCGATTACCGGTGACCCGGTAGTCGCCGTCGCCAGGAGGCATGACCAGGAACACCTGGCACGGCGAGATGGCACAGTAGCCGGTCTGCCCGGGCGCCACGGTGACCGACAGGGCGCCAAAGGGATCACGGCGCAACCCTCCACAGCCACTGACCAGGCCGGCACCGAGGACGATCAGTAGCAGCGCCCAGGCCATGCACCCGCGCCGGGATTGAGCGCCCGACCTGTCGATGCGCCGCGACCCGATCAGGAAACCGGCCGGGCGCAGCCCGCGCAACGGGTGGGGATAGGCGGTCAGCGGCATCGATTCGATCCTCCCGCAGCGCAGTCGCAGGGTTCGTGCATAGTCACTCGCCGATTGGCACTTGGACATGGCGGGGCTCCTGCCTGCCAGTCGACGCAGCATACTTCGGCCTGTCCCTAGGCCGGGCGCTGGCTGCTGCCGGCCTGGCGCAGACGCACCGTCTCTGGTTCACCCAGAAAGCGGGGGCCGCGGCCGGTGACCAGGTCCAGCACCGCCGCGACCCGGGCCAGCACCTCGCGGGCGCGCACCCGCATGAAGCCGACCACGGTGGGATCCGGGGCCGCCAGTCCGCGCGCATCGATCCCGAAGCGACGCCCGAGGAAGATCGCCCGCTCAGCATGGAAACGCTGAGTAACCACCACCAGCCGGTCCAACCCGAAGACCTCTTTGGCCCGCACCATAGAGTCGAGGGTGCGGAAGCCAGCATAGTCTAACGTGATGTACTCTGCCGGCACGCCGGCGGCGATCAGATCCCGCTGCATCGCCACCGGCTCGTTATAGTAGATCGTGGCATTGTCGCCGCTGACCAGAATGCCGCGCACACGCCCACTGTGATAGAGGGCCGCAGCGCTCTGGATGCGGGCCTGATAGTACTGATTGGGCCGCCCCTGATGGGTGCGCGCGGTGCCCAAGATCAGGGCTACCGGGATCGGCTCCACGGCCTCGATCCGATCGACGATGGCACCGCGGGTCACCACCGAGACGCCGAAATCGATCAGGGTCACGCCCAGCACCAGGAGCGCCAGCAGCAGCGCCAGCAGCCCCAGCGTCAGCCGCACCCAGCGGCGCAGCCGACCATCGGCAGCCCGGGGCACCGGTCCGGCGCCGCCGGGGTCTGCCGCGGCTGCTGGCGGCAGCGAGGTCTGAATGGTCTCGGGCATCATCGTTGCGCCTTCGTGACCGCTGCTAGGATGATCACCGCTGGTCTTCGGCACAGGGCTTGCCGCGCCGTCGTGCACCGACCACTATGCTGATGCGGTCGGTCGGCCCGGGACACCGCCCAATGCCGCCGAGCAGCGACGATCTGCTACCGTTAGGCGCTTACGCCTGCACCTGCACCCGCACCTGAACCATGTCCGCCGCCTTCCCTGTCTCCGCCGTGCCTGCCGGCGATGCGATCATTCGCTACCGGGTTAGCCCGGCCGATCCCGACGCCCACCTGTTCGTTGTGGAACTGGTGATTGCCCAGGCGGCGAGCGCCAACAGCACGCTGCTGCTGGAATTGCCGGCCTGGCTCCCCGGCAGTTATATGATCCGCGACTTTGCCCGCAACATCCTGCAGGTCAGCGCCACCCAGGCCTCCGGGGGCGCGTTGACCGTCGACAAGACCGACAAGCAGACTTGGCGCCTCACCGGAATCGACAGTACGGTGACGGTCCGCTACGAGGTCTATGCCTGGGAACTCTCGGTCCGCTCAGCACACCTCGACCGCACTCATGGCTATTTCAATGGCGCCTGCCTGTTCCTGCGCGTGCACGGTCAGGAGCACCAGCCCTGCCAGGTCGACCTGCTGCCGCCGCCGGCGAGGGGGGCCAGGGACGACGACTGGACCCGGGACTGGCGGGTGGCTACTAGTCTACGTCGCGCCGGCGCTGCGCCCTGGGGCTTTGGCCCCTATCGGGCCGACGATTACGCCGACCTGATCGACCATCCGGTCGAATTGGGCCGCTTTGAACTGCTGGAGTTCGCGGTGCAAGGGGTGCCTCACGCACTCGCCGTGACCGGCCGTCACCACGGCGACCTGGTCCGGTTGGTCACCGACCTGCCCCGGGTCTGCACCGAGCATGCCGCCTTGTTCGGCGCCCTGCCCATCGACCGCTATCTGTTTCTGCTGACGGTGGTAGGCAACGGCTACGGCGGCCTGGAGCATGCCTACTCGACCAGCCTGCTGGCCAACCGCTCCGATCTGCCCCCAATCGCCGGGACCGAGGCCGCCAGGACCACCGTGGAGACCAGCGATGCGGCAACGGCCAGCGCCGCAACCACCGGTGCCGAGACCACCGCTTCTGGGGCCGCTGGCAAGGTACCTGGCGATGGCTATCGCCGCCTACTCGGACTATGCAGCCATGAGTACTTCCACCTCTGGCATGTCAAGCGCATCCAACCGCTGGCGTTCGCCGAACAGCGCCTGGACCGTGAGATCCACACCCGCCTGCTCTGGGCCTTCGAGGGAATCACGTCCTACTACGACGATCTCGCCCTGGTTCGGTGTGGGCTCATCGATACCCAGGCCTATCTTACCCTGCTGGCCGAGACCATCACCCGCGTGCTGCGCAATCCTGGACGGGCGCGGCAAACGGTCGCCGAGTCCAGTTTCGACGCCTGGACCCGATTCTACAAACAGGACGAGAATGCCCCCAATGCGATCGTCAGCTATTACACCAAGGGGGCGCTGGTGGCCCTGGCCCTGGACCTCACCCTGCGGCGCGACAGCGGCGGCCGTCACTGCCTCGACGACCTGATGCGGGCGCTGTGGCACGAACACGGCAGCACCGGTGTCGGCGTCGGCGAGCGCGCCATCGAAGCCCTGGCTGGCCGCCTCACGGGACTGGATCTGGACGGCTTCTTTACCCGCGCCGTCGACGGCACCGAAGACCTGGCACTGGCCGACCTGCTCGGCACGGTCGGAGTCGGCTTACGCCTGCGGCCGGCGCGCGGACCCAGCGATCAGGGCGGGGTATTCGAGCCCGGGTCCGCAGCACCGGCAGCGGTGCGCGCCGATCTCGGCATCCGGCTGCAGCCCGAGGCCCGCGAGGCCCAGCTCGCGGTGGTGCTCGTCGACCGCCCGGCCCAGCGCGCCGGACTGGCCGCCGGGGACACCATCATCGCAGTGGACGGCCTGCGCGTGGATGCCGCCAACCTGGACAGCACCTTGGCCCGGCTGCCGCTGGGCCGGCAGGTCCCGCTCCATGCCTTCCGCCGCGACGAACTGATGCGGTTTCAGGTAACCCTGGCCGCCGCGCCAGCCGATACCTGCGAACTCGGCCTGCTCAGCGACGCGACCCCGGCCGCCCTCGCCGTCCGCGCCGACTGGCTACGCTCGCGCCAACCCTGAGCGCGGCCCGCCGCGCATCGGGGTCGCAGCGTCAGGCGTGGTCGGTGCGGACCAGGTTACCAGGTGATCTCGAAGACGCAGGCCGCTGCCCCCATGGCCCCGCAGGCGACCTCCTGCACGCGCGCCCGCGGGCTGACCAGGGTCTGGAACAGACGCTCGAAGGCCCCGCAATAGAAATCGCAGACCGGGAAGCCGGCACTGGCCCCGCGGCAGGTCGGGCAATCGGCGATGGTCACCCGCAACGGCTGGCCAGCCTCGCAATCGAAGCGTCCGCTGCCGGCGAAGGTCCAGGCATGCTGGCCGACTGCCTTGAGCAGCAACCGGGCCGCCGGCCTTGGGGGCAGCAGCCGCAGCACCCGTTGGGCCGCTTTGGGGATCCGAACGGCAAGCAGATAGTCGCCGGTACGGCGGCCAGCATCGAGATTCACGGCACTGGCCGCGGCCCGGTCGAGAGTCGCCCGCAGGGCCTGCTGCAGGGCGATGACCTCGGTCTCCAGCACCATCGCCGCGGGCGGCTGCGTCAGATAATGGCTGAGACCGGCCGCGGCAAATACCTCGGCAGCGGGCCCATCGCTGGCCTGCAAGGCCTCGGCGACACGGATGATGGCATTGGGACCGATGCGGGCAACGCCGGTGTCCGGCAGGGGCTCAGGATGGTTCATGGTCGGTAGGCTGGGACTGACGGCGGGCCGGGCTGGCGCCCGTGGGGCAATGGTCAGGCCCCGAACGGCCCTGCCAGCGGCAGGGAGCAACGGACGGACGTGAAGCGGCCGGGGGGCATCCAGGCCGTGGACGAGCCGCGCCGATACGATCAGGGCCCGCTACGATCAACGGGCATGGTGGCCCGCAGCAATGAGCAGGGCGCGGGCGCTACCGCAGGCGCAGGCGCAGGCGCAGGCGCAGGCCAGCGTCCTACAGCGTGCGCGAAAAATGCCAACGGGCACGATCCCAGGCGAAATAGGCGTCGTGCTCAGTACACAGGGTGCGCAGGAAATAGCGCCCGGCCGGGGTGATGCGCAGGCGATCCGGAGCGACCTCCACCAGCCCATCGGCGGCATAGCCAGCCAGCCGGGCATACTCGTCATCGAGGGAACCGCAGGCCAGATCGGCCGGCAGTTCCAGATTGCAGATCATGTGAGCGATGGCATCACGCCGGCGGCGGTCGGTCAGGTTGAGCCGATGGCCACGGGCGATGGGTAGCTGACCGGCCTCGATCAGGGCCTGCCACTGGCGCAGACTGGTCTCGTTCTGCACGCAATTGCCCGCGACCTCGCCAACGGCGCCAGTGCCGAAGCCGATACTGTGGGCAGTGGGGCAGGTGGTATAGCCGGTGCAATTACGGAATAGGCGGCCCTCGTCCTGGGCCTGGGTCAGTTCGTCAGTATCCAGCGCGAAGGCGTCGAGGCCGATCCAGGCATAACCGGCATCGGTAAAGCTCTGCACCGCGCGGTGAAACAGGATCTGACGATCCACCGCACTCGGCAGTCGGTGCACGTCGATCGCATGCTGATGTGGACCGCGGCCGGGCACCCGGGAATACCCGAAGCAGGTGACCCGGTCCGGCAACAGTTCGATCACCGCATCCAAGGTCTTCTGAAAACTGTCCTGGGTCTGTTCCGGCAGGCCGTAGATGAGATCAAAGGCGATGGTCTCGAAGCCAATCTCGCGCGCCATCCAATAGACATCGCGAATGAGTTCCACCGATTGGATACGACCGATTGCCCGCTGCACCTGCGGCTCCAAGTCCTGGACGCCGAAGGTGATCCGCCGGTAGCCCAGGGCATGCAGGAGTTCCAGTTGTCCGGCCGAGGTCCGGCGCGGGTCGCATTCGATCGACTGATCGGTGTCGGAGAGGATGCGAAAGCGCCGTTCCAGCATCTCCGTCAGCCGAGTCAGCTGGGCATCGTTGAGATAATTCGGCGTACCCCCGCCGAGGTGCAACTGCAGCACATCGCGATCGCTGTCGACCAGTGCCGCGACCATCGCCATCTCGTGTTCCAGCGCATCCAGATAGCGGTCGACGCGACTGCTGTCGTGGGTGATGGTGGTATTACAGCCGCAGTACAGGCAGCGCCCTGGACAAAAGGGCAAGTGCACATACAGCGACAACGTCTCCTCTGGTCGCTCCGCGACTGAGCGCAGCACGGCGGCGTAATCAGCGCCGTCGAAGCCTGCCGTCCAGGCCGGCATCGGTACCGACCGCGGGTATTGAGGACCAAGCCTGGCAAACTGCGCTAGCTGTTCCGGGGAGATCTCCGTCGGCGCTGCACTGGACATCGAGTGGCCTCAGTTGGTTTCGGCGACAGCGACCTTGCGCTCGTCCACCTTCAGCTCATTCGGGGCACCGCAGGCAGAAACTGCGGTCACCGGTCCCCGGCCCTTGACGCCGGTGAAGTCGATGTCCGCGGACAGATCGGGACGCTCGGCCTTGAGCTTGGCAATGTCCTCCTTGGACAGGATCTTGGACTCGTCGAAGCCCAGGTCCACCTCGGTGGTCATGCCGCCTTTGTACTTCAGGCGTTCGAGATCGTAGAACTTCTTGCTGATGGTGGTCGTAGCAAAGGCCTTCAAACACCCCAGCATGTAACGGCGCTTGAACTTGTCCCGAATCCACGGATAGTGGAAGAAGGTTCGGTTCATATAGAAGCGGCCGTAATTCTTCAGCACGCCCTTGAGCACGTCCTCGCGGCTCATCGCCTCGGGCTTCATGATCGGCGTCACAAAATTGTACTTGGAATAATCACGTACCTCGACCTTGTCGCCGAGGTCTTCGAACAATTCGGCGAACGGCCAGGGCGTGTACATATTCCAGTTGACCATGTCTGGATTCCAGTCCATGGCCAGGCGGAAGGTCTCCTCGATGGTCTCCTTAGTTTCGTTCTCCAGGCCCATGATGAACTGGACCTCGGCGACGATGCCGGCATCCTTAAGCAGCTTCACCGCCAGTTTGTTCTGCTCGACGGTAGTCTGCTTGCGGAATACATCCAGATTCAACTGGGCCGCTGCCTCGGTGCCCAGGGAGACATGCACCAGCCCGGCCTTGCGATAGAGCGGCAGCAACTCGCGATCGCGCATGATGTCGGTGACGCGGGTGTTGATACCCCAGTGCAACGGCAGCTTGCGCCGGATCAGCTCCTCGCACAAGGCGACGAACTTGGACTGGATGATGGTGGGCTCCTCGTCAGCGAGGATCATGAAGCCGACCTTGTGGTCGCGCACCAACGTCTCGACCTCATCGACGAATTTCACCGGATCGCGGTGGCGATACTTGCGCCAGAACTTCCACTGCGAGCAGAAGCGGCAGGTAAATGGGCAGCCGCGGGCATAATTGGGGACTGCGACCCGGGTGTTGAGCGGGATATAGATGTACTTATCCCACTCCAGCAGCGACCAGTCCGGGGTAAGTTCGTCGAGATTGTCGATGACCGGCTCGGCCGGGGTGGCAACGACCTGATCGCCGTCGAGGAAGGCGAGTCCGCGAATCCGATCACGCTCCTTGCGATGGCTGCCATCCGCAATCGCGCGCATCAGATTCACAACGATCCGCTCGCCCTCACCGCGCACGATATAGTCGATCCAGGGTGCCTCGTGCAGCACCTGAGAATACATAAAGGTGGGATGCACTCCGCCAAGGATCGTGACGCAATCGGGGCGTGCTTCTTTGGCGATCTGCAAGGTGGTCTGGGCCTTGTAGATCATTGGCGTGATGGCCGTGGCCATGACCACATCGGGCTCGTTCTTGGCGATGATCTCGCGGAGGCTGTCATCATCGGTTTCATCGACCATCGCATCGATGAAACGCACATTCTGGTAGCCCGCGTGCTTAAGCGCACCACCGATATAAGGGACCCAACCGGCCGGCCAGTTACCGGCGATCTCGGCGCCGCCGGAATGGTAGTTCGGTTGGATCATCAGGATGCGCATGAGTCAGACTCCGGGGACACGGTAGAATAGGCGGTCGCGCGTCAATCGCAGGGCCGGTCGCAGGCCCCATCGACTGGACCGGCGGGGCAGCAGCGCGAAGCTGCTGGCGGGAATACTGGCCGGGGCTGCGGCGAGCTGCAGGCAAGGTCGGCACCAGCGGCTGATCGCTGGGGCCGACGGGCGGGGCGCGGGGGCTAGGTAGGCCGGGCCAGGGCCGGAGCGCTGTCTGTGATCGCCGCAGACTGGGATCGATCGCGCCGGTTGGCATCGATGTCGCGGGATCATTGCCTCTTCAGGATGACGCGGCGGTGATACAAAAAGACCCGAGCGAACCCCGGCAAGGGTCGCTAGGCCTGATCGGTGGATACCCAGGTAAAGTAGCCAAGACGGGGCGAAGCGGCGTTGACTCACATCAACCTCGGCGGATCGGGCGTTCCGTCCATGCCTGGTTTCCGGCGCTAGCCTTCCGAGCGCGCCGCGGGTAACCGGACTTCACCATAGGTTAACCTGATCAATGGCGTCGGCGATACCGCAACTTGACCAGCGGCGATTGCGATCTGGATCACCGCGCGCGGGGGCGGGAAGGCTGCCAAAGGTGTCCGTCGGGAAGAAGCCGACAAGCTAACCGGCGGCCCCGCGCCGACGCTCGCGGTCCCTTGGCAGCGGCTTGCGGGAAGCGGTTGCGACCCTGTTCAAGCCCGGGCTACCACAAGCGGGGGCCAACCGCCGGCAACCGGTGCGGCGCACCCGAGGCCCAAAGCAGACGTGCCGAGGCGTTAGGAGCGTTCACCGTTGGCGTCGAGGCTGGGGTCGCGAGCGGTGCTCAGCGCCGGCTGCCCGCTGCCGTCGGAGGTGGGCACAGCAGCGCCGGCAGGCGCCTGGAACCGCTGCCCTACCCCACCGCTGGCTGCCGGGGGCATGCTGGCCAGATAGCGGTCGCGCGCACCGGTGGCCCAGTTCCAGAGGGCACCATCGGTGAGCGGCAACACCAGAAACCAGTGTTCCAGGATCGCCAGCGCCAGCAGGGTGGCGGCGAGGATCAGCGAGACCCCGCGAAAACCGTTAGTGGGAACCTCCAGGGCCGTCACCACCAGCAGGGTCATGACCACGGTGGCTACGCTGACCGAGACCGGGAACAGCAGATTCATCGGCCGCTTGCTGAGATAGCTGGTGACGAAGCGGACATGCTCGGGCAGCCAGTCCTCGTTGAGATTGGGCGCCCCCAAGAACAGGTTGAGCTTGGCGCTCCAGCGCATCACCCAGAGGATCACGAAGGTCCAGATGCCAACCTGATTCGACGCCCCCCAGGTCAGCCGGATGATCAGGGCAGCAATACCGATCAGCACCAACTCGTGGTAGAGACTAGTCTGCAGGGCCAGCCGAAAGCGTTCCCAGCCGCGACAGCCCGGCGGGCATGGTGTCTTGCGTGGACCGGTGATGAAGCCCATGAAGTAGGCCATCTCCAGCCAACCCCAGATCAATACGCCGGCAGTAAAGCCGACGTAGGCCCCAAGCAGGTCAGCGCGCGCGCGGACCAGGATCAGGGCGACAATTGAGAGAAGCAGCACCCCGGTGGCGCCAAGCATGCTGCGGCCATAGGTGTGCCGGGGCAGGCCATCGAGGTACAGAATGGCGCCGGTGCTGAACCACCAGAGGAACAGCGCATAGCCAATCGCTAGCGTATAGCTGAGCATGAATGCGGTCGGAGCAAGCCGGCGACGATGCAAGGCAGTGGCGGCACGACCATCACCTCGCCATCAGTCTGCATATCCAGGGGCCTGGCCGGAGCGGGCAGCGGCCGATCCGGAGTCCGTCGGTGCCGCCGGGGCGGTTGCCTCCCGGGATGTCTCCAGAGGTCCCGCGCGCAGCAGCGTGACGAAGGCAGCATAGTTGGTAGGACCGAAGGCGCGCACATCGATCTCCCGCCCGATCAGCGGATCCAGCAGGACCAGCCGGCCATCCACCCGCAGAGCCAGCACATAGGGGGCATCGACCGGCAGATCATTGGCCTTGCGGTCGCGGATCATGGTGCGCAGCACACCGAGGACGAAGCCATCCTCGGCGGTGTGCAGTTCGGCGATTGGGGTATTGCCTGCCTCGCCCGGGATCGCCACCAGGGTACTGTCATCGCCCTGGGCGATGAACAACAACTCTCTGGCCTCTGCCACCGGGGCCGGCGGGAACTGGGTAGCACCGATGCCGGTCAGGCGCACGGTCGCCGCCGCAATGATCACAAAGCCAATCAGCGCGGCGGCGCCGATCAATACACCACGGGGGAAGGGGCGCCCGGCAAATGGGTCGCTCATGTCGGTTACCAGGACTCAAGCGTCGGGATGTAAGGAGGCGAGCCACAGGGCAGGCCCAGGCGAAGCCGCCCCGGCGTTGCGCCAACGCGCGTCCGGTCGGCGGAATTGGACAGTGACAGCGGTCGTAGGGATGCGACCGATGCTCACGCAAAGACCCAGCAGGGCGGCCGTTCAATGCACGGGCGTTATGTACTCGGATCGCACCCGGCCCGTTGGACGCCTGGAACCCCGGGCGGGAGGCGCCCAGGCCGCAGGTAGGCTGTTCAATTTCCCATCGGAAGGCCGAGAAATGTTCATGCAGTTTTCATGGCCGGTCTCAGGGCACGCCGACGGCGTGCGAGCATGGAGGGCCCGAGGTGCATGTGGACCCACCGCTCGACATCGATGGTGCGCACCGATGTCATCGCCTCGTGGATGACCGGGGCAGTGAGCTCGCAGAGGAAGGCCGGAATCAGCAGCACGAACCTGCCGACTTCTTTGAGCGGGCCGCGGGCGGTGAAGGCTTTGTAATGGCCGAAAACCGATTCGATGATATCGGAGGACGCCAGCCAGGTCGCCCCGGCGGGAAGCTTGGCCGCCTCGTGTTCGAGGTGCTGGAGTAGCCGCGTCCGGAACTCGGCCACCGGGGCCGCCAGCGGTCCCTGCGCAGCCAACTCGGCCTGCACCACCGCCGGTGCGGCGCGCGAGAGGCCCCGGGTTTTCAGAACCGTCTGGATGGTCTTGGACACGGCGATCGTCTGCGTCCACTCGGGCAAGCGCGCGCGATACGGCAAGACCCAGGCAAACGCCTGGAGAAAACGCGCATAGCCCCGATCGGCCAAGCGCCAGAAGGTGTCATCGAGGTCGTCCAGCGCCGTGGCACCGGCCGCATGCAGTGCCTCGCACAACGCCGCACGTGTCTCGTAGTGCGTTCCGATCAGGGCACGCAAGGGTTCGACACGCCGCTTGCCCCGGGCCGTGCACAACTGTGCCCAGGCATTGGCGGTGAAGACGCACGGCAGCCCAGTGCTGCTGAAGTCGCCCTGATCGTGATAGCCGATCAGGCGCTGCGCCCAGTCAACATGGGCATCCAGCGCCATGTCACGCGCTTTGGTGCGCTGGCGCGGCGGGAGCAGAAACGCCAGGTCGGTTTGTTGAAAGTGGCTCAAGGTCGCACCGGCCTGCTTCAAAAACGCCTGCCAGTGCGCGTCGTCGCGCCAGTGCGCCTTCAGGTGCGTGGCGATGGCATGGGAGATGTCATAGGTCTCCACACAGCTCGGCGCCTGTTGGCGAAACAAGGCGATGCCCTTGCGCACGTCGCTGCCGTGATCGGCGACGATCTGCACCGGCACACCCGTCCGCGCGCTCAGCTGTTCCAGCACCGCCGCCACCCAAAGACCGGTACTCTTGACCGTCATCTCGACGGCCAGCACCGTCATGTCGCCATGCCGTGGCGAATAGCCGGTCTCGGCCAACCGGGCGACGGGAATGCCGAGCACAACCAAGCATTTCAGCGCACCCAGGCCCACCGTCTCATCAATGACGAAAATCCAATCGTCGCGCTGCGGCAGGGGGCGCTGCAAGCGGGCCAAACCCAACCGACAGCACCAATTCAGCACGGTGGTCGAGGCGGGGACACCCAGCGGCAGGTAGCCTGCCAACAGGCGCAGCACCCCACTGACCCCGCGACAACCGAAGCTGGCGTGCAGGTACAACTGCAGACTGAGCTGCATCACCTCCAGGGAATGATGGTGGTTGGCAAGACGCGTCGGGACCAGCGCCATGGGCGGCTCCTCGCCACGTTCCTCGTCGGTTTCACCCCCGGATGCGGCGCTCGCCGGTGCTTGGCCTTCAGCCGCCAAGGCCCGCGCTTTACAGTAGGCACGGCTGTCCTCCAAGTCGCGAATGCGCACCTGCGCCGCACGCAAGCGCTTCTGCCGCTCCAGCGCCTTGGTTCTCCAGCGGTCGCGCGCGTCGCCAAACAGACGGAGCAGCCGGGACATGGGGGTCTTCAGATCGTTCATGCGCGTCGAACCTCAGATCGGATGCCCGCCACGTTGGGGGCAGCGGTGTGCTCGCAGATCCAAGAATTGTGTAGAGTTCGGCGTGCTTCTTCAAGCCGGCTATCCGCTCTGTCCGCTAAACACCTATTCTGCATGAGCGGCCGAGGGCGTTTTTGGCACAAATTGAACTACCTAGGCCGCAGGCCAGCAGCTAGCCCCGATAGCGCATCGGCGGGGATTGGCATGGCTGCACAGTGCCTTAGGTTACCGCGGTACCGCGGGGCACCGCGGCCAATCCCTGGGCGCGGCCCCTGCCTGATGACAAAGATCCGTTCGGCGACGCAGGCACCCGCGCCGCGGGATGGCATCAACCGGCCTGATGCGCCGGATTGCCGGGATCGGCCACCCCGGTGGCATCCTCTGCAGACGTGGACCCGGTTGCCGGACCATCGCACGCCACCGCCTCCTTCAACGCCTCTGCCAGCAGCTCGGCCACTGCCTCGGCATTGGGGATGGCGCGTAACATCGGCTGGGCATTAAAGAACTGCCAAGGCCGCACGTTGGGCCACATGATCAGGAAGTTGACCTTCTGCTCGGCACTCAGGACCAGTGGGATATCGCCGGTGCCATCCGGGTAGGTCCGCAACCCCGCGCTCTCAACCACCTTGAACGGGATGTTCACGGCCATCGGCAGGGCGACACCGAAGCGGATCACGATCCGCCGGTCGGTGATACTGTAAACGGTCGAGCGGCTGTACATCCAGGCGAGCAGACCCAGGATGGTAAGTGCCAACAGCCCCAGCGTGGCCAGCCACAGGGCCGACCCCACCGCCTCGCCCAGCGTCACCCCGCCGGTCAGCAGCAAGACGAACCGCAACAGGATCAACAGCCCGAAGTAGATCGCAATACTGCGCACGTGGAATGCACGCCGTGCCAGGGCACCCATCTGCGGGGCGCCCTGCCAGCGAAGCGCCTCCCCCTCGGGGAGGCGCTCCGGCAAGCCGTGGATCGGCTCGAACTCGAACTCACTCACAGAAAGGGCTCCGCCCGATCCGGCGTTGCATACAGGGTACCGCCGCCGTAATAGGCGACCACGCGGTCTTCCTCGGCCAGGGTGATCTGATCGTAGCTCTTCAGGGTCGGAGCATCGGCGAACTGGGCGCCGGTGATCGCATCGACGACGACCTGCTTCTTCTTGCCGTTGACCTTGCACATGGTGATCGGCAACAACACCTGCTTGCCGCCCTTGGCCTCCAGTTGCAGATAGCGGATCTGCGGCTCAGAACGGTCCACCCAGATCTCCTTGATCACACCACCCTGCTGGCCGTCACAGCCGATCACGGGCATGCCGCGCGGATCCGGATCGCGCTCGACCACGGTGAAGTGCTTGGCCACGCGCAGGGGCACGATACGCGGCTGACCGGTATGGGCAAGATCGGGCTCATCGGCACGCAGGGCATAGGCGCCAGGACCAACGCCGGCCAGCATCGGGTTACCCACTGGGGCCAGCGGCGCACCGGGGAATGGGGCGATCGGCTGGGCCTTGAGTTCGTACTGGGGCTTCTTGTCCGGGCCAGGCTTGACCACCTTGGCACCGGTATGCGGCAGCGTGAAGGTCTTCGGCTTGGGCAGCGGCGGGAAGCCTTCCATCATCTTCGTGCCGCGCACACGCAGGGACTCGGCGGGATAACCCTCGCGCTTGTCCTCGCGGCGAATCCACAGGACCAGCCCGAAGAAGAAGAACCAAAATACCCAGATGGTGATCTGGGCGACATCAATGTAATGGGCAAGGGCGCTGGCAGGCATCGGATGACCTCCGGTTGCTGAGTGGCTAGGGAAGTTCGGTCAATCCGAACTTCGTGGACGACCGCGCCCGACCGCCGCCACGCAGGACGAGCGGACCGATTGCGATCAGCGTAACGATGAGAAGAACGATTTCCAGATGATAGACCACGGCATAGCCAAGCTCGCGGCCGGCCACGTCCGCACCGAACAGCCCACGATTGGCCAGGGTCTTCACCACATCGCGAATGGTGCCGCCAAGGAACATCGCGATTCCATAGGCGGTGGCCTGGACCGCGCCCCAGGCGCCGAGTGCGAGACCGCTGCCGCCAGCCTCGGCCATATCCATGGCCGCGGTCAGGGTGCCAACCGCGAACAGGCCGCCACCAAAACCGATCAGCAGGGCGCCGAAACGGAAGAGCGTCGGGGATTCCAGCGGGGCGGCAGCGATCACCGCGACGAAGGCAAGGATGCCCACCAGGGCGCCGGTGCCGGCCAGGCGGTAAGGGTCGGCACCCCGCCCCAGCAGGCGCGCCGACAATGCGAACGCGAGCAGGGTACCGAAGGCCCAGATCGCGGTCAGCCGGGTGGTCTGCGCCACAGTCAGACCAAGCAGCTCACCGCCATAGGGCTCGAGCAGGATGTCCTGCATCTGAAAGCCGGCGGTGCCGAGCCCGAGGGCGATCAGCAGCCGGGTGGCGTTGCCGGCACGGATGAAGCGCTCCCAGGTCTCGCGGAAACGCGGGGGCGCCTTATGGGCGGCCCGATCAGCCTTGATCTGCGCGGCCCGCTCACGATTGACCGCCTCCTGTTTCCACAGGGCAATCAGATTGAACGCGATGACCACCAGCGCGGTGCCCTGCAATACACCGATCAGCCGGGCATTGGCAGCGCCGACCGACATCTCGTTGAAGTGGGTCAGCAGCGCGCCATAGGCGAGGGCGCTGAGCAGCATGCTCAATTGCAGAACCACGAACAGCAGCGCCACCACCCGCGGGCGGGTCTCCTCGGTAGCCAGATCGGTAGCCAGGGCCAGGCCGGCGGTCTGGGTGGTATGCAGGCCGGCGCCGGCGAGCAGAAAGGCGAAACCGGCAGCCACCCAGGTCATGAAGGTCGGCACGCTGCCGCCCTCAGCCATCAGCAGCAGCGCAAACGGCATGACCGCCAGACCGCCGAACTGCAACAGGGTGCCGAACCAGATAAAGGGGACCCGTCGCCAGCCGAAGGCAGATTCGTGGATGTCGGACTTGAAGCCGATCAACGCCCGGAAGGGCGCAAACAAGACCGGCAGCGCCACCATCACGCCGATCAGCCAGGGCGGCACGCCTTTCTCCACCACCATGACCCGGTTCAGGGTGCCGAACAGCAGCACCATCATCATGCCGACCGAGGCCTGGAACAGGGACAGCCGCAACAGCCGGCTGAGCGGCATTTCCTTAGTCGCCGCATCGGCGAAGGGGAGAAACTTCGGCAGCACCTCCTGATAGAAGATGCGCTTGAGTTCTTCGACCGACTTGGTCATCGGGGAATCAGCTCCAGGGCTTGCGAGGTATAGAAACCATGGGCGATGCGCCGGCCGCGCCCGAGTTGCCAACCGGCCAGCCGCGGGGCCGCCGCCAGGCGCTCCCGCAGCCGTGCCTCGCGCACCGGCACAATCGCCGGTGAGCGGTCGCCGCGCGGAAACAGTTGACCCACCGCGTGCATCACCGCCAGCGGCGCGGTGCGCGGCGCAAAGGTGAACAGCACCGAGGCACGGGCGCGCTCGCCGAAGGCGGTGATCACATCCACCGCATCGTCGAGTTCGTAATGGATAATCGAGTCCATCGCCACGATGTGGTCGAAGCCGGCGGCGTCGCTCAGCGGCGACAGCATGTCGCCGACGGCGAACTCGATCCGCCCGGCCAAGTCTGCGGGGATGCGCTCGCGGGCGTTTTCGATCAGGGTGGCCGAGAGGTCCACCGCCAGCACCTCGGCCCCGCGTCGTGCCGCTTCCAGGGCCAACATGCCGGTCCCACAGCCAGCATCGAGCAGCCGTCGGCCGCTGAGGTCGGCCCCCAGCCAGTCGAGCAGGGTGGCCCGCATCTGTTCACGCCCGGCGCGCACGGTGGCACGGATGCCGCTGACGGGGGCATCGGAGGTCAGGCGCTTCCAGGCCTCGGCCGCGGTACGGTCGAAATAGGCCTCGATCTGGCCTCTGCGCTGCTGGTACGAACCGTTGGACATGGTGCGATGGGTTCTCGTCGGGGCCTAGTCGAAACCGAGGAAGTCGAACAGATCGCGATCGCGCATCGGCGTCACCGCCAGCGGATCGGCACCGGCAAGCAGGGCCGCCGCCAGTTTCAGGTATTGCTGCTGAGCCTGCTCCACCTCGGCGCAGGGCTCCATCTCGAAGAGGGTGCGCTTCTTCAGGCGGCTGCGCCGGATCACGTCCAGATTCGGTAGGTGGGCCATGGTCTTGAGGCCCACCGCGGCGTTGAAGCGATCGATCTGATCGGTCTCGGCACTGCGGTTGGCGATGACCCCACCGATGCGCACCTTATAGTTCTTGGCCTTGGCCAGGATCGCGGTAGCGATGCGGTTCATCGCAAAGATCGAGTCGAAATCGTTGGCCGTGACGATCAGTGCCCGATCGGCATGCTGCAGAGGCGCAGCGAAGCCACCGCAGACCACATCGCCGAGCACGTCGAAGACCACCACATCGGTGTCGTCGAGGAGGTGATGCTGCTTGAGCAGCTTCACGGTCTGACCGACCACGTAACCGCCGCAGCCGGTACCGGCCGGCGGGCCGCCGGCCTCCACGCACATCACTCCGTTGTAGCCCTCGTAGACGAAGTCGTCGAGACGCAGCTCCTCGGGGTGAAAATCCACTGACTCCAGCACGTCGATCACCGTCGGCACCAACCGCTTGGTCAGCGTGAAGGTGCTGTCGTGCTTGGGATCGCAACCGATCTGAACCACTCGCTTGCCGAGCTTGGAGAGGGCGACCGAGAGGTTCGACGAGGTGGTGCTCTTGCCGATGCCGCCCTTGCCGTAGACGGCGAAAACCTGCGCCTTGCCGATACTGACCTCGGGGTCGAGCTGCACCTGCAGGCTGCCCTCGCCATCGAAGTGGGGATCGCAACCGTCGAGTGCCTGCCGCACCACCGGATCGCTGCCCGGCTCGGCAATTGGCCGAGCGGGCTGGCCGGCGCCGAAGATGCCAGCGGGGAGATCGTCCAGGCTCACGCGGCGACCCCCTCGGCGATGCCCTCCAGGCGGTCCTCGAGTTCCTCGCCGGCCCGGCGCAACGCCTCCAGGGTGGCCGCATCGGGCTGCCAGTAGTTGCGCTCGTGGGCCTCCAGCAACCGATTGGCGACCTTGGCCGAGGCGGTGGGATTGAGCGCTGCGAGCCGCTCGCGCATCTCCTCGTCGAGGACGAAGGTCTCGGTCATACGCTGATAGACCCAGGGTGCCACCTGGCCGGTGGTGGCAGACCAGCCCATGGTATTGGTGACATGGACCTCGATCTGACGCACCCCCTCGTAGCCGTGCTTGAGCATGCCCTCGTACCACTTGGGATTGAGCATGCGGGTGCGGGTCTCCAGCGCCACCTGCTCGGCGAGCGTGCGCACGGTGCCGTCGCCACGGGTCTGATCACCGATATAGACTGGGACCTCGGTGCCTTTGGAGGCGCTGACGGCACGGCTGATGCCGCCAAGGGTGTCGAAATAATGATCGACCGTGGTCACGCCGAGTTCCACCGAGTCCAGGTTCTGATAGGCCAGTTGCACATCACCGAGCACACTCTTGAGCAGATCGGCCTGCCGCACCGGTGCGCCGGCACGACCATAGGCGAAGCACTTGCGCCGAGTATAGGTGTCGGCCAGTTCGTCCTCGTCGTCCCAGCCGCTGTTGTCGATCAGATGATTGACATTGGAGCCATAGGCGCCGTCGGCGTTGCTGAAGACGCGCAGGGCGGCGGTCTCCAGATCACAGCCATGGGCGGCCTGATAGGCGAGGCTGTGCTTGCGGATATAGTTCTGCTCCAGCGGCTCGTCGGCGCACGCCGCCAGGAAGGCCGCCTCGGCCAAGAGTTTGGTCTGCAGTGGCAACAGGTCGCGGAAGATACCCGAGAGGGTCATCACCAGATCGATGCGCGGGCGCCCGAGTTCGGCCAGCGGGATCAGTTCCGCCCCGCATACCCGGCCATAGCTGTCGAGCCGCGGCCGCGCGCCCATCAGGGCTAGGGCCTGGGCAATGGGTCCACCCTCGGTCTTGAGGTTGTCGGTGCCCCACAGGACCATGGCGATGGATTCCGGCAGCGGATGGCCGTCCTGTCGGTAGCGGTCGAGCAGGATCTGCGCGTGGCGGGTCCCCTCGCGCACGGCAAACACGCTGGGCAGCCGGAACGGGTCGAAGCCGTGCAGGTTACGCCCGGTCGGTAGGATCTCCGGGGTGCGCAGCAGGTCGCCACCAGGGGCCGGCCGGACGAAGCGACCCTCCAGGGCGCGCAGGATGGCCGGAGTCTCGTGATCCTCGGACATCAGCCGGTTGCATTCGGCCAGTTGTTTCATCAACGCCAAGGCGCTCTCGGTGACCGCCATGCCGCCCTTCTGCAGGGCCAGGGCCGGGGCGCCGCCGGCGATCATCGCCTGCACCGCAGCGCGGGTCAGTTCGATCGGGGCCGCCGGATCCACCTTGGACTCGGCGATGGCCATCAGCATGTCGAGGCGTTCCTCTGCGCTCGGCGGTTCACCGACTACATGCAGGCCATGCGGGATCAGGGTGTATTCCAGCTCCAAGATCTGCTGGTTGAGCCGGGCGATCGGTTCGCTCGCCGCCGCGTCCCATTCCGGCTCGCCATCGCCCGGTACCGGGGTGAGGTCCAGTTCCGCGGCCTGGGCCTGGATCAGGGCGGCGAGTTCGTTGCGCTCCTCCACCGCGGCGTCCGGGGCCAGTCCGCGCCAGCGTTCGATGGAGGCCTTGAGATCGATCAGCCCGCGATAGAGGCCAGCATTGGCGATCGGCGGGGTCAGATAACTGACCAGGGTCGCTGCCGCACGCCGTTTGGCGATGGTGCCCTCGGAGGGGTTATTGGAGGCATACAGATAGAGATTGGGCAGATCGCAGATCAGCCGGTCCGGCCAGCACGCCCCCGACATGCCGGCCTGCTTGCCGGGCATGAATTCGAGCGCACCGTGGGTGCCGAAATGCAGGACGCCATGCGCGGCGAAGTCCTCGCGCAGGAAGCGGTAGAAGGCGCTGAAGGCATGGGTCGGCGTGAAGCCCTTGTCGAACAGCAGCCGCATCGGGTCGCCTTCATAGCCGAAACTGGGCTGTACCCCGACGAAGACGTTGCCGAACTGCTCGCCGAGCACGAAGAGCGACGCGCCATCGCTCTGCTGCTTGCCCGGGGCCGGCCCCCATTGCGCCTCGATCTCGGCCAGGTAGCCCTCGCGGCGGACATGGTCGTCGGCGGGGATGCGGGTGAAGACATTAGCGTGAGCGCCGTAGCGGGCAGCGTTGCCATTGATCAAACGCTCGCGCAGCGCATCGACACTGGCTGGTACCTCGACCCGGTAACCCTCCTTGTGCATCGCCTGCAGGGTGCGATATAGGGATTCGAACACCGCGAGATAGGCGGCGGTGCCGGTATTGCCGGCATTGGGCGGGAAGTTGAACAGCACCATCGCGATGCGGCGCTCGGCCCGCGGGGTCTGGCGCAGGGCGATCAGCCGCTCGACCCGTGCCGCCAGCATGTTGGCGCGTTCGGAATGGGACTGCATGTCGCGGGAATGATCGGTGCTGGCCTCGGCCGAGCGCCCGCCGAACACCAACGGACCGGTCGAACCATCCAGCTCCGGAATGGCGACCATCATGGTCGCCTCCACTGGCATCAGCCCGCGCTCGGAGGCCTGCCATTGCTCCAAGGTCTGAAACTCCACTGGATGGGCGGCAAGATAGGGCACATCCAGACGCGCCAGCACCTCCTGGGCGGCAGCGGCGTCGTTATAGGCAGGTCCGCCGACGAGCGAGAAACCAGTGAGCGAGACCAGCGCATCGACACAAGGCCGGCCCTGTTTGAAAAAGAATTTCTCGATGGCCGGGCGCGCGTCAAGCCCGCTGGCGAAGGCCGGAATCACGCGCAGCCCACGCGCCTCCAGGGCCTTGATCACGCCGTCGTAATGGCCGGTATTGCCGGCCAGCACATAGGAGCGCATCACTAGTAACCCGACGGTCGCGGTGGCGCCCTTCTTCGCCGGCAGCTTGCCTGCCTGCTCGCCGATGCGCCCGCGCAGGCGCGGATGGAAGACGCCCACCTCGGGGTATTCCATCGGCGGGGCGACCTTCAGCGTGCCCCGCAGCACGGCCCGCGGGCCGGCGGCATAGCGATCCACCAACTGGCGCACCATGTTCGCGATATTCTCGTCGGAACCGGCCAGCCAGTATTGCAGCAGCAGGAAATAGGCGCGCACATCCTGGGCGGTCCCTGGGATGAAACGCAGGATCTTGGGGATGCGCCGCAGCATCGCCATCTGACTGGCACCGCTGCTGGCATTCTTATCGTTGGTATCGCGGCTGCCGCGCAGACGCTTAAGCAGGGCGAGCGGCCCGCTCTGGCTGCCATCCATATTGAACTTGCCGATTCGGGTCAGCCGCATGATCTCGCCGGCAGACATGCAGCCGATCATGGCATCGCAATGATCACGGCGGGCCTGCAACGCTGGCAGCACTGCCTGGATGTGGTCGTCCATGAACAGCATGTTGGCGATGACGATATCACCGCTGGCAATGTCCGCGCGACAACGTGCCAGCAGGTCTGGATCATCGTCCCATTCGGCCGCCGCATGCAGGCTCAGCCGCAGACCGGGGATCTCTTTCTGCAACGTCGGACGGGCGCGTTCGACGGCACCC
Source organism: Chromatiaceae bacterium (assembly GCA_007693535.1). Classification (GTDB taxonomy): domain Bacteria; phylum Pseudomonadota; class Gammaproteobacteria; order Chromatiales; family Chromatiaceae; genus Lamprobacter. Next base: position 41,611 of record REDK01000106.1, on the reverse strand, counting down.
GCCAGATGACTGTCCAGCGTGACAATGACGACATTGACGGCTGTCTTGTCAGCGACCGAAATGGGCTTTGGCATCGTAGAGTGTCTCGACCGTGATTGTCGCGACGCCCCGGTCTCGGGCGAAGCGCTCAGTGTTGCGGCGGGCCTTGCCGCGGACGAAAAACGGGATCTTGCGCAATTCTTGCTCGGCCTCGGCGGCCCAAACCATGGGCGGGGTTTGCTCAGTCGCTGCCGGGTTTGCCGCCGGTGTCGCCGTCGGGTCAGTGCCAGCGGTTGCCGCGTCCGCCTCAGCAGCGGCCAGCGGGGCGGGGGCCGCGACCGGCACCGCACGGGTCAGCGGACTGGCCGCCTCGCCGTCATGAAATTCCGGGTCCTCGCGGAACATGGTCACCAGGTGTTCTTCGAGGCCCATCATCAGCGGATGGACCCAGGTATCGAAGAGCACATTGGCACCCTCGAAGCCCATCTGCGGGGCGTAACGGGCCGGAAAATCCTGCACATGAGCCGGTCCCGAGATGACCGCGCAGGGAATGCCGGCACGCTTGGCGATGTGGCGCTCCATCTGGGTGCCGAGCACCAGCTCCGGAGCCAGCTCCAACACCTGCGACTCGACCTCCAGGTAATCGTCGGTCATCAGCGCGCTCAGGCCATAGCCTTGTGCCGCGGCCCGCACCTCGCGCGAAAACTCGCGGCTGTAGCTGCCGAGGCCGACGACCTCGAAACCCAACTCCTCGGTGGCGATCCGGGCCGCAGCGATGGCATGGGTGGCATCGCCGAAGATGAATACCCGCTTGCCGGTCAGATAGGTCGAATCCACCGAGCGCGAGAACCAGGGCAATCGGGTCTGCGCGGCAGCAATGGCCGGCTCGGGATCGATGCCGGCCAGGGTCCCGACCTCCTGCAGGAAGTCCCGCGTGGCCCCGACCCCGATCGGCACCGTCCAGACCGTCGGCTGCTTGAACATCCGCTCCAGCCAGGCGCAGGTGGCATGAGCCACTTCCGGATAGAGACAGACGTTGAAGTCCGCATCCGGGAGCCGCAACAAATCCTCAGGCCCGGCCCCGGCTGGCACCACCAGGTTGACATCCACCCCGGCTGTGGCCAGCAGCCGGGTCACCTCGGTCATGTCGTCGCGACAGCGAAAGCCGAGCGCGGTGGGCCCGAGCAGGTTGGCACGCGGCCGCCGCCCGGCGAGCGGTGCGCGCGGGCGTGGCTCGCGCCCACGCAGCAGACTGCGCACCAGGGTCAGCAGGGTCTCGCTGGCGCCCCAGTTCTCCTTGCGCGAATAGGCCGGCAGCTCCAGCGGCACCACCGGGATCGGCAACCCCATGCCCGCGGCCAGCGCACCGGGTTGATCCTGCAGCAGCTCCGCGGTGCAGGCCTCGCCCACCAATAACGTACGCGGACGATAGCGGGCCACCGCGTCCCGTACCGTGGTCTTGAACAGCTCGGCGGTGTCGCCGCCCAGATCGCGCGCCTGGAAACTGGTATAGCTCACCGGCGGGCGATGGGCATTGCGCGCGATCATCGTAAACAGCAGATCGGCGTAGCTATCCCCCTGGGGGGCATGCAACACACAATGCACGCCCTGCATCGAGGCGGCGATGCGGATCGCGCCGATGTGGGGTGGGCCTTCGTATGTCCAGAGGGTCAGTTGCATGGTGGGTGCCGGGGCGGCTGCGGGTGCCTCAGAAGGCCAGCCGCTGCCGCCGGTCGAGGGGCCGCGCGAACAACTCGGCGAGGTCGGCGACCTGATCGAAACCCTGGATCGGCGTGAACACGAGTTCGATGGACCACTTGGTGGACAGCCCCTCGGCCTCCAGCGGGTTTGCCAGTCCCAGACCGCAGACGGTGAGGTCCGGGCGATCGGTGCGCACCCGATCGAGCTGGCGCTCCAGGTCCTGACCCTCGGTCAGGCGCACCCCCGCGGGCAGTAGCGGCAGTTCCGCACCGAGCATACGCCGATCCAGGTAGGGCACGCCGACTTCGACCAGCTCCATGCCGCATTCCCGAGCCAGGAATCGCGCCAGCGGGATCTCCAGTTGCGAGTCGGGCAGGAAGCTGATGCGCTGTCCGGCCAGGCGCTCGCGATAGCGGGCCAGGCCCCGGTCGGCCCGCGCCATCGGGGCGGCAGTGACCTCGGCCACCCGCGCGGCCGGAACCTGCCAGGCAGCGGCAGCGGCATCGATCCAGCCCCGGGTGCCCTCGATGCCGAGCGGATAGGGGGCGACGATCGGCGTCGCACCCCGTTCAGCCAGGGCGGCGACGGTTGCGCCGACGAAGGGCTGCGCCGCCAGCACCAGGGTTCCGACTCCGACCGGCGGCAGCTCGGCAGCGCGGCGCGGCGGCAGGAAATGGACCGGCTCGATGTCGAGTGCCGCAAACAGCCGGGAGAACTGATCCTCGACCACGTCGGCCAGGCTGCCGACAACGAGCAGGGAGCGCGCCCCGGCAGGGAGTACCGGCATTTCCGGCACTAGCGCGGTGAGGCAAGTGTCCTCGCCTTGGGTAAAGCTGGTATCCAACCCGCTGCCGCTGTAGGCCAGGATGCGGACCCGGCCCTGCTGGTGTTCAGCCAGGCGAGCGGCGGCGGTCTCCAGGTCCAGCTTGATCACCTCCGACGGGCAGGAGGCGACCAGGAACAGGGTGCCGATGTCGGGCCGACGCGCCAGCAAACCGGTGACCACCCGATCGAGTTCATCGTTACAATCGGCCAAACCGGCCAGGTCGCGATCTTGCAGGATGGCGGTCGCAAAGCGCGGCTCAGCAAAGATCATCACGCCGGCAGCAGACTGCAACAGATGGGCACAGGTGCGCGAGCCGACGACCAGAAAAAAGCTGTCCTGGAGCTTGCGATGCAGCCACACGATGCCGGCCAGACCGCAGAAGGCCTGGCGCTGGCCACGCTCGCGCAGCGGGCGAACCAGCGCATCCCCGCCCCCGGTCGCCCCGCCAGCATCCTGCCAGACCGAGACCCGGCCATCTTGCCCCTCGTCCCGGCACTGGCGCAGCATTGGCGCCGCGTCATCGCCGGACGTGCCCGTCCCGCTCATTCCCCCACCCCGACCGCGGGTGCAGCAGCAGCGTCATCGGATGCCGGTGCCGTCCCGGCGCCCGCCTGCGACAGCCTGGCAGCGCGCAGTTTGAGCAGGAACTGCGTGGCGTTGATCACGTAGGCGGCATAGGCAGCCAGCGCAACCAGCATCTGACCCCGCACGTCGAGCGCCCCGGTAAAGAGCAGGTACAGGTAGGCGGTGTGCAGGGTGAGGACCAGCATGCTGAACACGTCCTCCCAAAAGAAGGCCCGTGCAAACAGGTACTTGCCAAAGACCACCTTCTCCCAGATAGAGCCGGTGATCATGATCGTGTAGAGGAGCAGGGTCTTGAGCACGATCGACACCGTCGCCGCGGTCTCGCCGCTGCCGGTCGCCAGGTAGCGCAGCACCAGAAACAGGCTGATCAGAAACACCAGGAACTGAAGCGGCGCCAGCACCCCCTGGACCAGGGTCCAGGGGGTGCTGTCGCGCCGCGCACGCTCGGCAGGCGTGTAAAGGGGTTGATGTCGATCATGCCTTTTCATAGGCTGACGCAGTAATCTCCTCGGGTATTCCTGGTGATCTGCTGTAACAGGAATCTAGTCCGCCTCAACCCACATGTCAACTCTGCTTAACGTAAACGCGACTTGACATTCCCGCCTCCGCCGACTAACTAGTTAGTGGTCCCCGGTCTGCGCACCGCGGGCCCTTGGTGGTGCGCCCGCGCATCGCCCAAAAGCCCCCCGCAAAGACCCGCCCTGCGTCCTTGGGCATGCTCCGCTTGCGGCGCCGAAACCTTGTTTTATCAATGGTTTGACCGGGATCACGGACCTGCCCGCAGGTCCTTGTGCCGGTGCGCGCTCGCATCCGTCGTGGCCTGGTCGCCAGCGATCCAGGCCAGGCCCGGGCGCCACGGCGCATCGGCACCGGGGCCATGCCGACCGCGCACCCCGACGGACGGCAACTCCGGACCAACGGCATCAGTCAGCGGTAGCAAGCCAATGGGATCAGCCAGCGCCAGCCGAGATCAGCAAGCCCCACCAGCCGCCGTCTACGCCACGAACGCCGGGCCGGCGCACGCAACCTGGTGGGAACCGGGGCAAAACCCGGGGCTGGACCGTGCACGTGGCCCGACCGAGCCTCACCCTGGCTGAACTGCAGTGAACAACCGTCATGCCAGGGACCCACGGATGACTGCGGCCGAGCCGGACGCCGGCCGCGCGCCGGACGCGCCCATCCGCTGCGGCACGACCACCTGGTCGCAGCCGCCGCACCCGGTCTTCGGCCAGCCGCGGTGGAAGCGGTCCGCGGCCCGCCGGGTACGATCCGGGCCTTGTGACAGCAACAGGTTAGGAACCTTGTGAAGCCATTCGATGCCCCGCAGGTCGCCCTGGGCGCGCTCGACACCGAGGCGGTGGCGACGCTGATCGCGGCCGTCTCCGACATCGCACTGATCCTCGACCGCCACGGCACCATCCGCGATATCGCCTTCGGCAACGAAGAACTCTCCTCCCAGGTGGCCGACGACTGGGTCGGTCGGCCCTGGACCGAAACCGTCAGCGCCGACAGTCGCCCCAAGGTCGAGGTTCTGCTGGCCGATGCCCTGAGCGATTCCACCGCGCCGACCTGGCAGCAGATCGACCATCTGGCCCGCGATGGAACCGAGATGGCGGTGCGCTATTGCGCCACCCGCCTCGGCAGCCATGACCATCTGATCGCGATTGGACGCAACCTGCAAGGCATCGCCGCGCTGCAGCAACGCCTGGTGGACGCCCAGCAGTCGCTGGAGCGCGACTATTGGCGCCTGCGCCAGCTCGAGACCCGCTATCGCATGCTGTTCCGCTCGGCCTCCGATGCCATCCTGATCCTGGATCCGGCTAGCGGCAAGGTGGTCGAGGCCAACCCCGCCGCCAGCCTGCTGCTCGCAGCCGACGCTCGGCGCCTGGTCGGGCGTCATTTTCCGGATGGCTTCGACGAGGCCGGCGGCCGCGCCATCGAATCGCTGATCGCCGGGGTCCGCGCCGCCGGGCGTGCCGGCGACGTCCGCGCACGCCTGAAGAGCGGTGCGGAGTTCGTCGTGGCCGCCGCCCCGGTGCGCCAGGAGAGCAGCACCCTGGTCATGCTGCGGCTCTCGCCAGTCCCCACCAAGGACGGCGGCGGCACCCCCGAGCCGCGCTCGCGGCTGGTCAAGATCATGGAAAAGGCCCCGGATGCGATCGTCATCACCGCCCACGACGGCCGCATCCTCAATGCCAACGTCGCCTTTCTTGACCTGGCGCAACTGACCAGCGAGGAGCAGGCCCGCGGCGAATCGCTCGACCGCTGGCTCGGTCGCCCCGGCGTCGACCTCAATGTACTCATTGCCAACCTGCGCCAGCACGGGGCCGTACGGCTGTTCGCGACCTCGGTCCGCAGCGACTACGGCAGCAGCAGCGAGGTGGAGATCTCCGCGGTGGCGGTCCAAAACGGCGACCAACCTAGCTTCGGCTTCATCATCCGTAACGTGGATCGGCGCGTCTCCGGCGACGGCGGCGACCGCGCGCTGCCGCGTTCGGTAGAACACCTGACCGAACTGGTGGGGCGGGTACCGCTGAAGGAGGTGGTGCGCGAGTCCACCGACATGATCGAGCGCCTGTGCATCGAGGCAGCGCTGGAACTAACCGGCGACAACCGCGCCTCGGCAGCCGAACTGCTTGGCCTGAGCCGCCAGAGCCTGTACGTCAAGCTGCGCCGCTATGGGCTAAGCGAGACCCCGGCCGAGGGGGATGGAGGTTGAGGTGAGCACGCTGACCCGGCCATGCCGGGAACCGGGATGACGCGCTGCCGGCACCAGGGACGCGGCGCGCACCCGGCAGGGGCCGCCGTTCGGGCCAGCCCGGTCCGGGAGCGATCGAGTTGGACCTGAACCTGGTCTCGGAGATCTGGCTCGCGCTGCTGGTCGCGCTGCAGATCACCGCGGTGACCCTGACCATGATGCACATCGTCCTCGGCAACCGCGATGTGCCCTCGACTGTCGGCTGGTCCGGGCTGGTGTTGCTGACGCCACTCGTCGGGCTGGCCCTGTACTGGATGTTCGGGGTCAACCGGATCAAACGCCGAGCACACCGGCTCCGCCCGGAGACCTCCCTGGCCAGCGAACAGGCGCGGGTGCGCGCCGAGCAACGCGCCCACCACCTGCTGGTCGCGGAGTTCCCGCAACTGGTCCCACTCGGCCATTTGGGCGACAACCTGGTGCAGTCGCCGCTGGAATCCGGCAACCGGGTCATCCCCCTGATCAATGGCGACCAGGCCTATCCGGCCATGATCACGGCCATCGAGCAGGCCCATTACAGCGTCGCCCTGTCGACCTATATCTTTGATGACGACCTTGCCGGGCGCCTGTTCGTAGACGCCCTGGCACGAGCGCAGCGGCGCGGGCTGGCGGTCCGCGTATTGATCGACGGCGTCGGCCAGCGCTTCAGTCGTCCGCTGGTGCGCCGGATGCTGCGGCGTCTGGGGATACCCACCGCGGTGTTCCTGGAATCCCCGATCCCGATCCGCAACCCCTACCTGAACCTGCGCAACCATCGGAAACTGCTGCTGGTCGACGGCCGGATCGGCTTCACCGGCGGGCTCAACATCCGCGCCGCCTGTCTGCTGACCCAGCGACCGCCGCGGCCGGTCCAAGACCTGCATTTCCAGTTCGAGGGGCCAGTCGTACGTGGGCTCACCGATGCCTTCGTGCTGGACTGGGCCTTCACCACCGGCCAACGCCTGGGAGGGCATGCCTGGTATCCAAACCTGGACGCCAGAGGTCGCACCCTGGCGCGCTGCGTGGCGGATGGCCCGGACGAGGATTTCGATCTGATCCGCCGGCTGATCCTCGGCGCCCTCACCATGGCGCGGCAGCGGGTCCGTATCGTCACCCCCTATTTCCTGCCCGACCAGACCCTGATGACCGCCCTGAACCTGACCGCCCTGCGGGGGGTCGAGGTCCAGATCCTGCTGCCAGAGCGCAACAACCTGCGCTTCGTCCAGTGGGCTGCAGAGGCCCAGGCCGAGCAGATCCTCGCTGGCGGCAGCCGTATTTTCCTGTCGCCGCCCCCCTTCGATCACACCAAACTGATGGTCGTCGACGGGGCCTGGTGCTTAGTCGGCTCCGCCAACTGGGATCCGCGCAGCCTACGGCTGAACTTCGAGCTGAATGTGGAGTGCTACGACCGGGTCCTGGCCGGACGCATGAATGCCCTGATCGACAGCAAGCTCGCCCGCGCCCTGGAGATTCGCGCCCCCGACATGCGTGCTCGCACCCTGCCGGTGCGATTGCGCGACGGCTTTGCTCGCCTGCTGACGCCCTATCTATGAGGGGCAGTAAAAGAAAGCTGGTCTGCGAAACAAGGATTGCGCCTTTGTGATCGTCAGTTCTGGTGGTTTTCTATCCGGATGCCGCGCGCTGGTCGTGTCGATCGATATCCTGTTGTCGCTGCTGATGCTGCAATGCCATCTGTGCAGTTCTCTTGGCAATGAACTCCGGGGCCGCGGGCAGCAGGACGCTGATCAGCGGACGGACATCGCGACAGCTCAGCAGCGGATACTCGGCTTTCGCAACGACGCGCTCCTGTGCACCGACAACCGACAAGCCCTGCATGACCAACCGTTTTCCTCATCACGTACCCCCGCTTCGCCCGACCCGCATCGCTGAATACCCCCGGTGGCACCGAGGGCAGCGTCCGCTATCTTGGCAGATGCCCAACGTTGCGCTTATAGTCGAAAGATGTCGGCCTCTCATTTTCGACGGTTGCCCGGCCCACTGGGTTCAAACTCGGTCTTGTGCTGGCGCACCTGCCACCGCCAGCAGCGGCAGGACCTCGGTCAGGTGGCGACCCACATCCCCCATCCGCGCGTCGTCTTGCCTGCCGGACCCTTCCTCGGGGACCGGGCCTGGCGCTGCGGCTGGCCCGCTGCCGGTTGCCAGCGCCCCGCCGCTGGCCATCGCTCTGTGAGCCATCCCGACGCAATACCCTCGGGTCATTGCCGTGCCAGACCTCACGCGCCCCAATCAGCTGGAGAGCCTTATGGCTGCCCGAACCCCCCTCTACGGTGAACACCTGCGTCTTGGTGCCCGGATCGTCCCCTTTGGCGGCTGGGATATGCCGCTGCACTACGGTTCGCAACTGGATGAACACCATGCGGTGCGCACGGCTGCTGGGATGTTCGACGTCTCTCACATGCGCTCGGTGGACGTGGTCGGTAGCGATGCAACCGCCTTGCTGCGCTATCTGCTGGCCAACGATGTTGGTCGTCTGCACCAGTCCGGTCAGGCCCTCTACAGTTGCATGCTCAACGGTCATGCCGGCATTATTGATGATCTCATCTGCTACCGGCGCCGTGACGATGCCTACCGGTTGGTCGTCAATGCTGCCAGCACCCACAAGGATGTGACCTGGATCGAGCGCCATGCCAGCGGTCGCTTCGTACGCATCACGCGCCGCGACGACCTAGCGATGATCGCGATCCAGGGACCACAAGCTCGCGCCCTGACCGCGCCGCTGCTGCCCGCCCCGCTCGCCGAGGCAGCCATGACGCTGGCCTCGTTTCATGCCGCCGAGCACGCGGATTGGCTGGTCGCCCGCACCGGTTACACCGGCGAGGATGGCCTCGAGGTGATCCTGCCCGGCAGCGCGGCACTGGATCTGTGGCAACGCCTGCTGGCAGCCGGCGTCAGGCCCTGCGGGCTAGGCGCGCGCGACACCCTGCGCCTGGAGGCCGGCCTGAACCTCTACGGTCAGGATATGGACGAGGATCAAGACCCCTTGGCGAGCGGTCTGGGTTGGACCGTTGCCTGGGAGCCAGCAGACCGCGACTTCATTGGGCGCGCGGCCCTCGAGTCGCGCCGCGCAGCGACGGACGGGCCGCGCCAGATTGGCCTGCTGTTGACCGGCCGCGGTATCCTGCGCCCCCATCAGCCGGTGTTGGTGCATGGAGAGGCAGCCGGCGAGGTCACCTCTGGCGGCTTCGCCCCCACCTTGGGGCGCTCCATCGCGCTGGCCCGCGTGAACGCCGACCTCGGCAGCGAGTGCGAGGTCCTGATTCGCGACCTGGCCATCCCGGCGCGGGTGGTCAAGCCGCCCTTCGTCCGCCAGGGTCAGGCGCGCATTGCCCTCTGATCCGAGCACCGCTTGCCCTGTTAGGCGATCGCCGGAAAACGTTTATGCCAGAGCACGCAGGATTGAAGTTCGCCCTCCGTTCGCCCTCCGTTCGCCCTCCGTTCGCCCTCCGTTCGCTCTCCGTTCGCTCTCAGGGAGCGCTGGCGGGAGCATCGCAAGCGCTGTGACCGCCAGTGCAACGCCGAAGGCGGGCGTCAAGACACGTCAGATGGTATGAAGGTCGACAGGAATCACCTTAGGCCAGCCACCGGTGGCCATCAGCTTCCGGCGCGGAGATCGGGCCCGCGCGGAGCGCGCACCCGCCGCTTGGCCCCAGGACCGGCCTGCCCCCGTGGCGGGCACGTCGATTAACCCCCACCGGAGCCCGCGATGAGTAACGTACCTACGGACCTGCGCTACACCAAGAGCCACGAATGGATCCGCGACGATGGCGACGGCACCGCCACCGTCGGCATCACCGACCATGCCCAGGATGCACTCGGTGACCTAGTGTTCGTCGAACTGCCCGCGATAGGCCAACGGCTTGGCGTCAACGATGCCTGCGCCGTGGTTGAATCCGTCAAGGCAGCCTCCGACATCTACGCCCCAGTGGCGGGCGAGGTGATCGCCGTCAATGGCTCCCTCGAAAGCCAACCGGAACTGATCAATAGCGATGCCTATGGCGAAGGCTGGATGTTTCAACTGCGCCTCGATACCGACGCAGACCTGCAGGCGCTGCTGGACGCCGATGGTTACACCCAGGCGCTCGCCGAGCAGGACTAACCCGATCGCGGTGTCGTCGGCCGGCCGGGAGATCAGATCTGGCGTGGTCTGGCCAGCCCGATCGGGTCAGCCTGAGCAGACCTGCCAGACCTAAACAACCGGCTCTAAACAGCCGGGCCTAAACGGGCGGATCTGAACGGGCGCACGCGCTGTCCGACACCGAGGTTGCCTGACCTGCCTCGCCTGGGCACACATTGGACCGCGGCAGCAGCAGCATTACTGGATGTCGCTGCTGGTAGGCCCTTCGTGTCCCCGGCCACCGGTTGCGCCCTGACCCAGCCCCTGGTACCAGCCCCGACTCGTGAGTCGAGGTGCGGGTCAGCGCTACCATCGCCCGTCACCCTCTCGTACTTCCCGCATTGCCGTCGCCGTAGCCCAGGACATCAGCCTCTCATGCCGTTTATTCCGCACACCGAAGACGACGTCACCGCCATGCTGGCAGAGATCGGCGTCGCCCGCATCGACGAGCTGTTCGACGAGATCCCCGCCGGCCTGCGCACCGCCGATCTGGCCGGCATCCCCGCCGGCCTCTCCGAGCTGGAACTGAGCCAGTTGCTCAGCGCCCGTGCCCGCGCCGATGGCCAGCCGCTCTGCTTCATCGGTGCTGGCGCCTACGAGCACCACATCCCCGCCGCGGTTTGGCAGCTCACCACCCGCGGCGAGTTCTACAGCGCCTACACCCCCTATCAGGCTGAAGCCAGCCAGGGCACCCTGCAGGTCCTGTACGAATTCCAATCGATGATGACGGCCCTGACCGGACTAGCCGTCTCGAACGCCTCGCTCTATGACGGCGCCTCAGCCCTCGCCGAGGCGGTCCTGATGGCCGTGCGCGCCAACCGTCAGGCGACGAGCCGCCGGGTGCTACTGCCACGGACCATCCATCCCGCCTACCGGCACGTGGTGCAGAGCATCTGCCGTCAGCAGGAAGTGGAGCTGGTCGAGGTGGCCTTCGACCCGGAGACCGGCCAGACCAGCGTCGCCGCCCTCGAGCAGGCCGCCGCCGAGCCCTATACAGCCCTCGTGCTACCGCAACCCAACTTCTTCGGGGTGCTAGAGGACGTGCACACCCTCACCGATTGGGCGCATCGACAGCAGGCGCTGGTCATCGGCCTGGTCAATCCGATCGCGCTGGCCCTCCTGGCACCCCCCGGAGAATGGGGCGACACTGGGGCCGACATCGCCTGCGGCGAAGGCCAGCCGTTGGGCATCCCGCTCGCCTCGGGCGGCCCCTACCTTGGCTTCCTCTGTTGCCGGCAGGAGCACGTGCGCCAATTGCCGGGGCGGATCGCCGGGCGCACCCTGGACCTCGACGGCAAGGTCGGCTACACCCTGACCCTGCAGGCGCGTGAGCAGCACATCCGCCGGTCCAAGGCAACATCCAATATCTGCACCAATCAGGGCCTGCTGGTCACCGCCGCGACCATCCACATGGCGCTGCTCGGTACGACCGGTCTAGAGCGGGTCGCTGCTGCCTGTCATGCCAATACCAGCCGCCTGGTCGAACTGCTCACCGAGATCCCCGGCGTGGTGCCCCGCTTGACCGGACCAGTCTTCCACGAGCAGGTCCTGCGCCTGCCGGTGCCGGCTGCCGAGGTGCTGCGCGCACTCGCCGCCCACGACCTGCTCGGCGGCTACGACCTGAGCCAGGACTATCCGGAACTGGAATCGGCCATACTGGTGTGCGCTACCGAGTTGCGCACCGAGGGGGATATGGTTGCGTATCAGGAACAACTCGCGCGCATCATCGCTGCCCGCGGGTAACAGCAATGCCCAAGCGCATCCAGGCCCCGAGTGTCGCCACCCGCGTCGGTCTCACTGCGGCCGGCGGCACTGGGGGCAACCGCGGCGGCCAGCACGACTTGCATTCCGGACCCGCACCGATCGGCGCTGGCGGCAGCCGCCCAGGCCGGTTTCGTGCGCTGCCCCTACCCCCGCCCTCCCCTAGCGCCCGCATCAGGAGCAATCCCATGGCCCAGACCGCACTCCAAGGCATTCCCGTTCAACTCGCCGGTGACTTGCCCAGCGTCGGCAGCCCGGCGCCGGACTTCCGGCTGGTGGACAAGGACCTCACCGACCGCACCCTTGACGACTACGCCGGCAAACAGCGATTGCTCAACATCGTACCCAGCCTGGACACCCCGGTCTGTGCCACCTCCACCCGCCGCTTCAATGCTGCCTTCGGCGGCCGCGACGATGCGGTGTGCCTGGTCATCTCCGCCGACCTCCCCTTCGCCGCGGGGCGTTTCTGCAGCACTGAGGGTCTGGACAACGTCCATACCCTGTCAATGATGCGCTCGCGCAGCTTCGCGAAGGACTATGGCGTGTTGATCGAGGACGGCCCCCTGGCGGGCATCACCGCCCGCGCCGTGATCATCATCGACGCCGCCGATCGGATCAGCTATTGCGAACTGGTCCCCGAGATCACCCAGGAGCCCGATTACGACGCCGCCCTGGCTGCCCTCGGCTGAGGCGGTAACGGCCACAACAGCGCCCGGCCGCCGGCCCTCCCAGTGGTGCCGGCGGCCGCCGCGCGGTTACACCAACCGCGCCGGCAGCCCCGATGCGAATGCAGCGTCCACCTCCAGCCCTCACCTCCAGCCCTGACCGCTTCTCATGCTGATCCATGAACAATCCCGCCCGGGCCGGCGCGCCACCGCCCAGGCGCCGCTGAACCAGGCCGCAACCCCCGGACTGCCGGCCGCCCTGCGGCGCCGCACCCGCGCCGCGCTGCCCGAGGTCTCGGAGTTGCAGGCGGTGCGCCATTACACCCGGCTGTCGCAGAAGAACTTCGCTATCGACACCCATTTCTATCCGTTGGGCTCCTGCACCATGAAGTACAACCCGCGCGCCTGCAACAGCCTGGCCTCGCTGCCTGGCTTTCTGGCGCGCCATCCCGCGGCCCCGCCCGGCCACAGTCAGGGCATCCTCGCCTGCCTGTTCGAGTTGCAGGAGCTGCTCAAGGTGGTCACCGGTATGCACGCGGTATCGCTCGCGCCGGCTGCCGGCGCCCAAGGCGAACTGGCTGGGGTGCTGATGATCCGCGCCTACCATGATGCCCGTGGCGACCACGAGCGGCGCGAAATGCTGGTACCCGATGCCGCCCATGGCACCAATCCAGCCTCGGCCATCATGGCCGGCTTCGCGGTGCGCGAGATCCCCACCGGCGCCGATGGCGATGTGGACCTCGCGGCCCTGCGAGCGGCGGTTGGCCCCCGCACGGCCGGCATCATGCTCACCAACCCCAGCACCGTGGGCGTGTTTGACCGCAACATCGAGGCGATCGCCGAGGTGGTCCACGCGGCCGGCGGCCTCCTCTATTACGACGGCGCCAACCTCAATGCCATCCTCGGCCAGGTCCGCCCCGGGGACATGGGCTTCGATGTCATCCACATGAACCTGCACAAGACCTTCTCGACCCCGCATGGCGGGGGCGGCCCGGGTGCCGGTCCCGTCGGGGTGGCCGCGCACCTGGAGCCCTATCTGCCGGTACCGTTGGTCGTGATGGACGGGGCCAACTATCGCTGGCACTGGGAGGGCGAGCGACCACAGAGCATCGGCCGCCTGACCGCCTTTGGCGGCAACATCGGCATCCTGCTGCGAGCCTACATCTATGCGCGCCTGCTCGGTGCCGAGGGCATGCGCCGGGTGGGGGAATATGCCACGCTCAATGCCAATTACCTGCTCGCGCGGCTGCGCCGAGCCGGCTTCCAACCAGCCTATGCCCAGCGCCGGGCCAGCCATGAGTTCATCATTACGCTAAAGCAGGAGGCCAAGACCTTCGGTGTCAATGCGATGGACTTTGCCAAGCGCCTGCTCGATTACGGCTTCCATGCCCCGACCACCTATTTTCCGCTACTGGTGCCGGAATGCCTGCTGATCGAGCCCACCGAGAGCGAGACCAGGGAGGTTCTGGACGCCTTTGCTGAGGCCATGATCCAGATCCGCGCCGAGGCTGAGCGGGAGCCCGAGACGGTCAGGCGCGCGCCGCACCAGTTGCCGGTGCGCCGCCTCGACGATGTGCGTGCCGCCCGCCAGCTCGATCTCGCTTGGCAGCCACCGGCCGACTGAGCCCGGGGCGAAGCGGATACTGGCAACGGCCCGGGGCCAGGTGCAGCCGCCGCGCCGCGCGAACCGCGACCCGGGATCAGCCCGGCCGTTCACCGCCCGCGGCAGCCGCGGACGCTGGCGGCAAGTCTTGGCCGACAGTAGCGGTTGTCCCTGCCAGCGATGGCCGATGCGCCAGATCGGTGAGCTTGGCGCTGGTGATGGCGCCCAGGCGTTCGAGCAGATCGGTGCCCATGTCGGCGCTGAAGCGGTCGGGATCACTGCTGCCGATGGCAAGCACACCGGTCTGCTCGTGACCACGGATAGGCACCAGAGCAGCCGAGCGGATTGGCTCCGGCGCCGTCTCGAACAGGGCTGCGGTCTGCGCTGGATCGAGCGGCCCGCACAGGCAACGATCGCGATCGACAAACCCGATGAAGGCCTGCACCAAGGGATCGGCGGCGCGCTGCTCGGCATCCACTGGAAACAGCTTCAGGGCCACCGCCTCGGCCCGGAACTGCTCACACAGGGTGGCCTCGATGGCCGCCTGGGCATGCTGCAGGTCGTTGGCCATGATCAGCTGGACGGTCAGCGCATGCAGGCGGTTGGAGAGTTCCTCGTAAGCGCGGGCGCGCGCCACCAGATGCTGGAGCCGACCGCGTTCCTGGGCGAGTTGCTCGCGCAGTACCGTCACCTGGCGTTCGATCAGTGAGATCGCCCCGGCGCTGTCGTGGGGGATCTGCAACTGGGCCAGCACCTGCGGATGGCGGATCAGGAAGTCCGCATGGCGCAGCAGATAGGCCGCCACCGCATGCTCTTGATCGCGCCCGGGTCCGCGCTCGCCGTCGCTCATAGTTCGATCTCTCCGGTGAAGACGCTGACCGCGGGGCCGGTCATCCTGACCGTGCGCCCCTCGCCCGGCCACTCTATCACAAGGCTCCCGCCCGGCAGCCGCACCTCCACCACCTCGTCCAGTTCGCCCCACAGGCGGCCGATAACCATCGCCGCGCAGGCCCCGGTGCCGCAGGCTGGGGTCTCGCCGACGCCGCGCTCCCAAACCCGTAGGCGCAGGCAGTCGGCGTCGAGGATCTCCATGAATCCGACGTTGGTCCGCTCCGGAAACAGGGGATCGGTCTCGATCCGCGGCCCCAGGGTGGTCACCGGTGCCGTATCGATGTGGTCCACCCGCAGCACCGCATGCGGATTGCCCATCGAGACCGCACCCACCCGCACCGCCGTGCAGCCCCGCCCCAGATCATAGGCGGGAGCGCGATGGCGGGCGATCAGCGGGATATCGGCGGGGGCAAAGCGCGGCTGCCCCATGTCCACGGTCACCTGGCCGTCGGCCTGCAACCGTAGCCGAATGACACCAGAGGCGGTGCTGACCGGGATCTCGTCGCGATCGCTCAGCCCGCGCTCGCGCACGAAGCGGGCGAAACAGCGCGCCCCGTTGCCGCACTGCGCCACCTCGGAGCCGTCCGCATTGAAGATGCGGTAATGAAACAGGGTCTCCGGCCGGCGTGGCGGTTCGACCAGCAGCACCTGATCGCACCCGATACCGCGGCGTCGGTCGGCCAAACGCCGGGCCAGGTCCGGGGTCATGGTCAGTGGCTGCGCGATGGCATCGATGACGACGAAATCGTTGCCGAGCCCCTGCATCTTGGTAAAGGCCAGGCGGCGGGTGGCCGCGGCCGCGGCCACCCCCGAGCCACCGGGCATGCTCACGGTAATCGTCCCCAGACCGCCAGGTGCCGGTCGCTGACCACATGCACCGCGAGGGCATGATCGAGTTGCGCCTCGCGCAACTGTTGGGTCACCTCGGCCGGTTCGAAGCTGGCGAACAGAGAGTTCAGGAAATCCTGCCGCAGCACCTCCGACTCGCCCCCGGCATAACTCTCCACCAGGGCCGCGGCCCAGCCGACCGAGGCCGGGCGCATCAGGTCCATGATCAGCACGATGGCACCCGGCTTGCCGGCCGCGCGCACCGTCCGCCACAACACCTGTGGCTCGTGCAGATGATGCAGCAGGCTGTTGGAGAGGATCAGGTCATAGGCCTGATAGGGGAGTTGCGCCGAGGGCAGCTTGTCGCAGATCAGGCGGGCACGCGAGACCACCCCAGGCCGGGCCGCCAGGGCGCTACGCGCCATCGCCAGCATGGGTTCACTGCCATCGAGGGCATCACAGGTCGCCTGGGGATAGCGCGCGAGGAAGCGGATCATGATGTCGGCCGGACCACAGCCGAGGTCCAGCGCCCGCGCCCCGATCAGCTCGCCCGGCCCCTGCTCGGCGAGCAGGCGCAGGAACAGCGCGTTGGACTCGGTGAAGTCGGCGCCGGCATAGGCCTCGGCCTGCGCCTGGGTATCCATCAACTCGGGTTCGGGGCGGCGTTTCATCGACAGGACGCACCAGCAAAGGGGGCAGGGTTTGCGACCCGCGGCGCCGGGGCGTTTGCCGGTGCCGGTGGGGTCAAGGCGGCCACGCGAGGCATGCCGTGCCAGCACCGCCGGGCTGGCATAGGCTGGCACGCGATGGGCGCGACAACGAACGCTCGGGGGTCAATCCGGCCACAGCGTCTCGCCAGCGAACAGATCCTCGATGCGCTCGCGGCGGCGCACCAGCTGGGCAGTGTCACCGTCCACCATGACCTCGGCGGCCCGCGGCCGGCTGTTATAGTTGGAACTCATGGTGAAACCATAGGCGCCGCTGGAGCGCACCGCCAGCAGATCGCCCCCGGCCAGGGCCAGGTGGCGGCCCTTGCCGAGGAAGTCACCGGTCTCGCAGACCGGCCCGACGATGTCCCAGCAGGCCGCCTCCCGATGCGCCGCCGGGGCGCGCGCTACCGGCACGATCTGCTGCACCGCCTGATACAGGGCCGGGCGCAGCAGGTCGTTCATCGCCGCATCGACGATGGCGAAACGGTGCGTCGCCGTGGGCTTGAGCTGCAGCACCCGGGTCAGCAGCACCCCGGCGTTGCCGGCGATGGCGCGTCCGGGCTCGAGGATGATCTCCAACGGGCGGGGGCCGAGCCGGGCGCGGATCGCCGCCGCATAGGCGGCCGGTGCCGGCGGTCGCTCATCGGTGTAGGGGATGCCGAGGCCGCCGCCGAGGTCCAGATGCTGGACTTCGATGCCCTGCTCCCGGAGGCGATCGGCCAGGCCGAGCACCCGCTCCAGGGCATCCAGGAAGGGCGCGAGATCGGTGAGCTGGGAGCCGATATGGCAGGCGATACCGACGACCTCCAGATGGTCCATTGTCGCCGCCTGCCGGTACACTACCTCGGCGGCGTGGATATCGATGCCAAACTTGTTCTGCCGCAGCCCGGTCGAGATGTAGGGATGGGAGCGGGCATCCACGTCCGGATTGACCCGCAGCGCCACCGGGGCACGCACGCCGCGGCTGGCGGCAAGGGCATCAATCAGGGCCAGTTCGGCCTCCGATTCGACATTGAAGCAGCGGATACCGACCGCCAACGCGCGGCGGATCTCATCGCCACGCTTGCCGACCCCGGAGAAGATCACCCGGCGCGGGTCGCCGCCGGCGGCCAGCACCCGCTCCAACTCCCCCACCGAGACGATGTCGAAGCCCGAGCCCAGTCGCGCCAGCAGATTCAGCACCGCTAGGTTGGAGTTGGCCTTGACCGCGAAGCAGATCAGGTGTGGATGCTCGGCGCAGGCCCGATCGAAGGCATGCCAGTGGCGCTCCAGCGTGGCGCGCGAGTACACATAGCAGGGGGTGCCGAAGCGCTCGGCGATCTCGGCGAGGGCCACGCCCTCGGCGTAGAGGTCATCACCCCGATACTGGAAATGGTCCATCGTTGCCGCACGATCAATCAGGCTGCGGGGCGTTCACCGCCGGGACATCGTCGCCGGCAGGGGGCGGGGCCGCCGTGGGCGGCGGATCCGGCGGCAGGTAAAGATCACCCTTCTGACCACAGGCGGACATCATCTGCCCGATCCCGAGCACGGCGACGACGGCGTAGAACAGATAACGGGCCCAGCAGTGCATGAATAAGGAAAACAGCGTTCAGCGGCGACGGGGCCATCAAGTATAACGACGCCCGCCGGGACTTGCCCAGTACCGACAACCCTGGACCCGCACCGGGAGGCACCATTGACCAAATTTCGATCTCAAGGCGATCAACCAGCGGCTCGCACGCGGCCATTAGCGCACGCCGAGCGCACCCCAGGCATACGCCGGCCGGAAATGTGCTCGCCATGACCGGTCCGGCGGTCGGTTGAGCAGAGGGGGCGCTCCGCGCTTGTTTCACACGCCCTCAGCGCTCGCGACGGCGGCGACCGCGGTGCTGGCGGCGGCGGATTAGCGTCAGCAGCGGCCCGGAGGCGGCATAGCCCAGGAATAGCGTAAACAGGGCCACCGGCGGGTCCAGTACCACCAATGCGAAGCCCAGCATCATGCCGACGCTGGCAACGAATGGGACCCGGCCCTGTTGATCGAGCACCTTGAAGCTGTAGTAGCGGAAGTTGCTGACCATCAACAGGGCCACGGCCACCGTCAGCAATCCGGCTAGCAGGGCGACGTCGCGCCCGGCGATGGCATTGTCCACCCCGATCCAGAGCCCGCCGGCCAGGATGGCGGCCGCGGCCGGGCTCGGCAGCCCCTGGAAATAGCGCTTGTCGGCGATGCCGACCTGGGTATTGAAGCGGGCCAGGCGCAGCGCCGCGCCAGCGGTGTAGACGAAGGCGGCCAGCCAGCCGAGCCGCCCAAGACCGGCCAGCGCCCAATCGTAGGCGACCAGGGCCGGTGCCACACCGAAGGCGACCATGTCCGAGAGGCTGTCGTACTCGGCGCCGAAATCGCTCTGGGTGTTGGTCAGGCGGGCAATGCGCCCGTCCACGCCGTCGAGGATCATCGCCGCGAAGATGCCCAAGGCGGCCGCCTCGAAGCGGCCCTCGCTGGCGGCCAGCACGGCGTAGAAGCCGGCAAACAGGGCCGCGGTGGTGAACAGGTTGGGCAGCAGGTAGACCCCCCGACGGCGTCCCGGCAGCAGCTTGGCGTGCCGGCGCGGCCGCGGGACCGACGCCGGCGGGTCGGACGCTGGCGGTGTCGATGGGGTCGGGCGCCCCGCGGCCGGCCGGTCACGGCCAGCCGGCGCTGCGCCGGCCTCGTTGTCATCCATCGCAACGACTCATCTGTATGGGTAAAAGGGAGGCGATCTGGGTTAGCATCGCAACGTCGAGTCGGCGTGGCGCTCGACGGCCGGGGCGATGCGGGTCCCGCTGCTGGCAGTATACGCGCCGCGTGCAATCTCCAAGAAGCACCCCAGCTCGTCGTCCCGGTCCGCCCGTCCCGGTCTCGGCACGATTGCGCAAGGTGCCGCCAGTCCTCGTTTCGATCGACAGCGGCCGGGGCGCGGCCATGGGGTCAGAACGGCCTGTCAATGGCAGCCATCCGCCTCGCCCGCCCCGGCGCCAACCCCAAGGGCCTACCGATGCAACGACCACATCCCGAACTGCCGAGCAGCGACAAGCGCTGGAAGATCATCAACACCACCATGCGCCGGGCCGGCTATGCCGAACATGCGCTGATCGAGGCCCTGCACGGCGTCCAGGACGCCTTCGGCTTTCTTGACGAGCAGGCGATGTCCTTCGTCGCCGAATCCCTGGACCTGCCGCTGAGCAAGGTCTACGGGGTCGCCACCTTCTATCACCTGTTCCAGCTCAAGCCACAGGGTCGTCATACCTGCGTGGTGTGCACCGGCACCGCCTGTTACATCAAGGGGGCCGGGGCCCTGGTGGAGGGGATCGAGGAACGTTACGGCGTGCAGCCGGGCGGCACTACCGACGACAAGGCCTTGTCGGTGATGGCCGCCCGCTGCGTCGGCGTCTGTGGGTTGGCCCCGGCGGCGGTGGTGGACGGCACCCTGCTCGGCAAACTGACCCCGCCCAAGCTGCTCGAGCGCATCGCGCAGGAGATCGCGGAATGAACGTCGAAGACTTGGAACATCTGGCCGAACAATACCGCGCGGAAGGCGCCGCGCAGACCCGCGAGGTACGGGTCTGCGCGGCCACCAGTTGCCGTTCCGGCGGTGCCCTACTGGTATTCGACGCCCTCACCGAGGTCCAGCAGGCCAGCGGCCCGGCCCATTGCAAGGTCAAGGAGGTGGGCTGCATGGGACTGTGCTCAGCGGGCCCGCTGGTGGCAGTGGCCGACCGCGATGCCGGCCTCACCGACGTGGACCTCTATCAGGAAGTGAAGCCGGAGGACGCTGCCGACATCATCGCTAGCGTGGATGGCGCCCCGGTGGAACGCCTGCGCCATCCGACCGACAACCCCTTCTTCGCCCGCCAGCAGCTCATCGTGCGCGAGCAGTGCGGGGTCATCGACCCGGATAGCGCCAAAGGCTACATCGCCGCCGGCGGCTATCTGGCGATGGTCAAGGCCCTGACCGAGATGACCCCCGCCGAGGTGATCGCCGAGGTCACCACCAGCGGTCTGCGCGGGCGCGGTGGCGGCGGCTATCCCACCGGACTGAAGTGGTCCACGGTGGCCAAGACCCCGGGGGCGCAGAAGTATGTCATCTGCAATGCCGACGAGGGCGACCCCGGCGCCTTCATGGATCGCGCCATCATCGAGTCCGACCCCCACCGGGTTCTGGAGGGCATGGCCATCGCCGCTTATGCGGTCGGCGCGGACAAGGGCTTCATCTATGTCCGCGCCGAGTATCCGCTGGCGGTGGAGCGGCTCAAGACCGCCATCCGCAAGGCCAAGCGGACCGGCTTCCTGGGCCATCACATCTGCGAGACCCAGTTCAGCTTCGACGTCGAGATCCGCCTCGGTGCCGGCGCCTTCGTCTGCGGCGAGGAGACCGCGTTGATGGGCTCCATCGAGGGTGGTCGCGGCAACCCGATGCCGCGCCCGCCCTATCCGGCGGAATCCGGTCTCTGGGGCCAGCCGACGCTGATCAACAATGTCGAGACCTTCGGCAACATCGCGCCCATCATCAACCGCGGCGGCGACTGGTTCGCCAGCATCGGCACCGAGCGCAGCAAGGGCACCAAGGTATTCGCGCTGGCCGGTGCCATCAGCAACATCGGCCTGATCGAGGTCCCGATGGGCATGTCCCTGCGCGAGATCATCGAGGAGATCGGCGGCGGCTGTCCGGGCGGCAAGGCCTTCAAGGCGGTCCAGACCGGTGGTCCCTCGGGGGGCTGTATCCCGAATGACTACCTGGACATTCCGGTGGACTATGACAGCCTCAAGACCCTCGGGACCATGATGGGCTCCGGGGGCATGATCGTGATGGACGAGACCTCCGACATGGTGGACGTGGCCCGCTTCTTCATGGAGTTCTGCATGTCGGAGTCCTGCGGCAAATGCGTCCCCTGCCGCACCGGCACCCAACAGATGTATGCCCTGCTCGATCGGCTCGCCAAGTCCCAGGCCGGCCCGGCCGATCTCGCCATGCTGGAGGAACTCTGCGAGGTGGTGCAGGCCACCAGCCTGTGCGGCCTGGGCCAGACCGCCCCGAACCCGGTGCTGAGCACGCTGCGCTATTTCCGCCACGAATACGAGGCCAAGATCAACGGCTGATCCGCCGCTGGGACCCCGCAGGGAGGCCGGGGTGTCCGTCCGGCGTGGCGGTAGCCGCGCGCACCGCCTGGCATCGGCAGGCGCCTGAGGAAATGCCAGGGCAAGCAGCGTTCATTTCCCGAGATCGCCGGGTTCCGCGCCGATGTTGGCCGGGATGGCCAATCATCGGCAATCGCCTAAGGCGTCGCCAACTGCTCCAGCAGCCGCGCCGCCTCTTCCCCGACCGGGTTGTCCGGGTCCAGTTCCCTCGCCCTGGCAAGCGCTGCCCGGGCGATCTCGGGCTGCTCACTCTGGGCGGCGACGAAGCCCAGGCTGAGCCAGATGCGTTGAAATCCTGGCGACCGTTCGGTTCCGGCCTGCAACACCTCCCGACCGCGGGCAGAATTGCCAGCATAGTGTAGGGCCAGACCAAGGTCATTGCGGGCCTCGGCGTTCTCCGGTACCAGTTCCAGCACCCGCTCGTAGAGCGGCACCGCGGCGGCGAAACGGCCCATCGCGAACAGCCGTTCGGCCTCCTGGGCCAGCAGCAGCGGGTCGGTTGCCACCAGTTCCGGCGGCAGGCTGCTGCTGCCCTGGGCCAGCGCGGTGCGCAACTGCTCGCCGATCGCCGCCCCCCCGCCGCGCTGAGTCACCCCGGGACCAGGGGGATGGCGTAGGTAATAGTCGCGGGTGAGGGCGAACACGGCAAAGCCATAAAACAATAGGAAGGCTGCCAGCAGCAGCCAGTGCACCGGCAGCAACTGGGGAAGCCAGAAAGCTGTTGGTGGACGCTCTTTGGAACGGGGTGGAGCGGACATCGGCGGGACTGGGCAGGTAGATTCGGGTGAATGGCGCCGGAATGGATCAGCCAGTGGCGCTGACCGCTGATCCGACTCTATCCGACGGAACGCGCACGACAGCGGCGAGCCAGCGCGCGCCGGGAGCGATGCGATCCGCTGCGATCGCGAGCCTGCGCGATGGCGCCTAGGCGACCTCGCGCGGACGCATGATGGTCAGCAAGACCGCGCAGCCCGGCTCCAGGTGCGACCAGTCGTCGGGCATCTCCAGACGGGCCAGGGCAGCGGTGGTCAGCAGTTTGCCATCCGCCGGCGCTGCATGCTCGCCGCCGGTGAGATGGCGCAACAGCTCCTCCAGTCCAGGGTTGTGCCCGACCAACAAGACCGTGCGTGCCGTGGCCGGACAGCGGGCCAGCACGCCGAGCAGCGCGGCCAGGGAGGCGTCATAGAGGTCAGGCTCCCAGCAGATATCCTTTTTTTTGATGTCCAACGCCTTACAGACCTTCAGCGCGGTCTGGCGGGCGCGCTGGGCGGGCGAACTCAACACCCGGGCTGGCACCAGGCCCTCGCGGTAAAGCCATTCCCCGACCCGCGGCGCATCGCGTTTGCCGCGCCGGGCCAGGGGCCGCTCGAAGTCGGTGGCGGCACCGCTATCCCAGTCCGACTTGGCGTGACGCAGAAGCAGCAGCTCGCGGGGGCTCTGCAGAAAAGGATCGGGACGAACCAAGGTGAGGGCCTAGGCCAGGGCCGGGTGAATCGCACTCGCGGCGTTTTAACACAATGGTCATGGCGCCGACACCTCGGCCCGCGGGACGGCAGAGGCACGGCTGGCGCGGCAGCGGCCCGCGCCGAGGGCGGCTCAGCCGAGTTCAGCCAGCAGCCGGTCGATCATGCCCTCGGCCTGGCCCAGATAGCCGCTGCCAAATAGGTTGAGGTGATTGAGGATGTGATACAGGTTGTAGAGGGTTCGGCGCACTGGATAGCCGGTCGGCAGCGGCCAGGCCCCGGCATAGGCGGCGTGAAAGGCCGGACCAAAGCCGCCGAACAGTTCGGTCATGGCGAGATCGGCCTCGCGGTCCCCGTAATAGACCGCCGGATCGAACAGCACCGGTGCCCCGCGCTGATCGTAGCCGATGTTGCCCCCCCAAAGATCGCCGTGCAGCAGCGCCGGCGGCGGGGTGTGCCCGAGCAGGGCCGGACAACCCGCGAGTAGACGCTCGCCGCGGCGTTGCAGGCGGCCGCCGTAGCCGTTACGGGCGGCCAGTTCCAGTTGAAATCCCAGCCGCTGCCGCTGCCAGAAGGTGGGCCAGTCCGCCTGCCAGCCGTTGGGCTGGGGGGTGGAGCCGATGGTGTTGTCACGCTCCCAACCGAAGCGGTCCGCGGTAGCCCGGTGCATCGCCGCCAATTGCTCGCCGGCGGCAGCACTGTCACCGCGAGTGCCAAGCTCCAGATATTCCATCGCGACGAAGGCCTCGCCACCGGCAACCCCGGTACAGACGGGGCGCGGAACGCGGACGCTCCCGGTGGCGGCCATGGCCTCCAGTCCAGCCGCCTCGGCCGCGAACATCTCCAGCCGATCGGCACAGTTGAGCTTGACGAAGATGCGCTCGCCACCGTCCGTGAGCAGGGCCGCGCGATTGATGCAGCCGCCGCCGAGCGCGCGCGCCGGGCCGGGTTCGAAACGCTGACCTAAGGCGCTGGCAATCTGCCCGGCGATGGCCTGCCAATCGGTCATTGGCGATCGTCTCCAGGTCTGCCGCGGGCCGCTGTGCCGCGGGTATGGTAGATCGAGGGACCTCAGAGCCATCTGCGGCCGGGGCTGTCGGCGCAGTGACGGAGGGACGAGTAACAGAAGTACTCAGGCGGCGTCCTGGGCATCACCGGCGAGGCATCCGCCCAGGATAACGCGCGCCGGCTCGGCAACTGCCGGCCGTTCGCCAGTCTGCGCGGCGCGCTGGCGGACCAGCCGGCGCAGCAACGGGCTCGTTCGGGGAAAATGGGCGCGCAGGAAGTCCATCTGATCCGCCAGCACGTGACGCCCCATCAGATAGATGTACTCGGCATGGGTTGGAGTGAAGGGGACCGCCAGCAGCTCCATGCCGGCGGCCTCCGGCGTCCGGCCGGCCTTGTAGTTGTTGCAGCGCACGCAGGCACTGACCACGTTATTCCAATGGTCATGACCGTCCTGGCTGAGCGGACGGACATGGTCGCGCGAGAGGTGGCGGACCGAGAAGCGCCCGCCGCAATACAGGCAGAGATGATCGTCGCGCTGGAACAGCGTCCGGTTGGACAGCGGTGGCACGTAGTCGTCGCGCAGCTTGTTCAGCGCCTGATGGGTACCGTGGGTGGCAATGATGCTGTGGATCTCCAGGCGGCTTTGCTCGCGCGTGCGGGCATTGATGCCGCCGTGCAGAGTCAGCATCGGCTCGCCGCAGGCGTAGGCCACTTGCCCGAGGAAATACAGGCGCGCGGCAGCACGATAGTCGATCCACTCCAGGGGCATGCCGGCGAGATCGGTGCGCAGGACCTGTTGACTCAGAATGACCATGCTTTGCCACGGCTTGTGAGTTGGCGCCATGATACACGGCAATTGCTGTGAGGCAAGATAAGCACCAGCCGCCGTAAATCCCAGCCAGACGCGCCGCGAGGGCGGACGCGCAACCGGCCCAAGCCCGGCAGCAGGAGTCGACCCGGCGGCCTCGATCGTCACTCCGGCCACCGCGGCGACCGACTTGCGTCATCAGGCCATCCTGGCCTGATGTGATCAGGGCTGGAAGCCCTGACGACGCACGGCGCCCGAGCCGCTGGCCGCGATAACGATCCAAGCCGACCCGGCCACGCTCGGGGCGGCGCGACCCGCCAGCACCCGGGACCAGCACCCGGGACCAGCACTGGCGCCCAGCACTGACGCAGGCCCCGACCCGCGTCCTGATTCCCTCCGGAACCGCCCAACGATGGGTTTTTCACAATGCCGCCAGGCCCCTACCGAGGCGGCCGATGCCCTCGGTGCAGCTCGGGAGCGATTCAGCCACCGATTGCAACCGATTGATTTTATTGATTGCATCCAGATGGCCAATGTTTGGCCATGGCAACATCAGCGTACTGACCACGCGGGTTACAGGCCAATGGCCAGGGCTTTTCCCCAGGCTTATCCACAGCCCCTGCGGACAACTTTGCAGCGACCCCGGTCGGTTTGGCCGACCAGCCAGCGCCGAACGGCCGGCGCAGCGGGCCCGCCCCTGCCAACGAGACGACGGTCGTGAGCAACACCACCGCGGACATGACCTTGCTCCAGGTGGCCGTCGCCGCGCCGGTGCCGGAGCTGTTTCTCTATCTGCCGCCAGTCGCTGCCAGCCCCCCGGCTCAGCCCGGCTGCCGGGTGTTGGTACCGTTCGGTCGCGGCCAACGGGTCGGCCTGCTGGTGGCGCGGATCACTGCCGCATCCGTTCGCCTGCCCGCGGCACCGTTGAAACCGATTGCGGCGGTGCTCGACGCCATCCCCTTGCTCGGGCCCGCGGAACTCGCCTTCGTCCGCTGGGCTGGCGACTATTACCGCTGCCCGCCGGGCGAGGCCCTGTTCACGGCGCTGCCGGCGCGGCTGCGCCGCCCGACCGCGGTCCTGGCCCGCGATGTCCTCACCGATGCGCCGACCCGCCCCGGCGCACCCGGCGCGGCCCGTCCGCTCAACGCCGAGCAGCAGGCGGCGGTGACGGCGGTCAGCGCCCAGGCCGGGTTTGGCTGTTTTCTGCTCGACGGGGTCACCGGCAGCGGCAAGACCGAGGTCTATCTGCACCTGATCGAGCTGGCCCTGGCACGGGGCCGACAGGTGTTGATCCTGGTACCGGAGATCGGCCTGACGCCGCAGCTCGCCGAGCGGATCGGCGCGCGCATCATCGCGCCGCTCGCGGTCTCCCATTCCGGTCTTGGCCCGCGGGCGCGGGAGCTGGCCTGGCATCAGGCCGCCAGCGGCCAGGCGCGGCTGCTGCTCGGCACCCGCTCCGCGGTGTTCACGCCGCTGCCGGACCTGGGGTTGGTCATCGTCGATGAGGAACATGACACGTCGCTGAAGCAACAAGAGGGGTTTCGCTATTCCGCCCGCGACCTGGCCGTGCGCCGCGCCCAGTTGGCCGCCTGTCCGGCGCTGCTGGGATCCGCGACCCCCGCCCTGGAGAGCCTGCACAATGCCCGCCGCGGCCGCTATCGCCATCTGCACCTGCCACGCCGGGCCGGCACCGCGGTGGCACCGCGCATCCTGCTCGCCGACATCCGCGCACAACCCCTGGAGAGCGGTCTGTCCCATGCGTTGCTCACCCGCATCGAGGCGGCTATCGCTGCCGGCGATCAGGCCCTGCTGTTCTTGAACCGGCGCGGTTTCTCACCGGTGCTGACCTGCCACGATTGCGGCTGGATCAGCGAGTGCCCCCATTGCGACGCCCGCATGACCCTGCATCGCGACCATGGGCAACTGCGCTGTCATCATTGCGGCGCGAGCCGCCCGCTCCCGGTGCAATGCCCCTATTGCGAATCGCCCGACCTGCGCCCGCTGGGCCAGGGCACCGAGCGCGTCGAGGACAGCCTGCGACAGCGCTTTCCTGGCATCCCGCTGGCGCGCATCGACCGTGACAGCACCCGCCGCCGGGGTGAACTGGCACGACTGCTGGCCGCCGCCCGCCGGGGCGACTATCCACTGCTGCTGGGCACCCAGATGCTGGCCAAGGGGCACCACCTGCCCGGCGTCACGCTGGTGGGCATCATGGATCTGGACCACGGCCTCTATGGCAGCGACTTCCGGGCCGCCGAGCGCATGGCCCAGGTGCTGATCCAGGTCGCTGGACGCGCCGGGCGCGCTGAGCGCCCCGGCACCGTGCTGGTGCAGACCCGCCATCCCGGCCATCCGCTGCTGCGGAACTTGCTAAGCGCCGGCTATGGCGCCTTCGCCGCCGCAGCGCTGGCCGAACGCGCCGAGGCACACCTGCCACCGTTCAGTCATCAGGCACTGCTGCGCGCCGACAGCCCCCAGGAACAGGCGGCGCTGGCCTGGCTGCGGCAGGCGCGGGAACTGGCCACGGAGCTGCTCGCCAACGCGCCGCTGCCAGGGGTGGAACTTTGGGGTCCGGCCCCATCGAATATGGAGCGCCGCGCCGACCGCTACCGCGCCCAACTCCTGCTACAGGCGCCGCGACGCGGCCTGCTGCAGGGACTACTCGATCGTCTGCTGCCGGCGCTGCGGACCGGCAAGGCGCCGCGCCATCTGCGCTGGGGCATCGACGTGGACCCCCAAGAGATGCTGTGACCGAAGCCGCGATCACCGGATGCACCGCCGCGGCAGGACCAGCGGGAGCGGAAGCGGCCCAGTCTGGTCCAGACTCGCGCATGACCGCCGCCCGCCGCCGGGCGAGTTTCGACGCCAGGCGCCTTCCGGTATGCTAACGGGCTTTGCGGTGGGGCCGATGTGGACCCCGCCGCCATCGCCTCCAGGCCAGGCCGTCGATGAAGTCCGAACTCCAAGCCCTGCTCAGGGAAGCCCTGGGTACTCTCGGTTTAGCAACCGACGCGCCGGCCCCGGCCGACGCTCGCCTCCCTCGGCCCACCCTGGAGCGCACTCGCGATCCTGCCCACGGCGACTTCGCCAGCAATGCCGCGCTGGTCTTGGCGCGCAGTGCTGGGCTGCGCCCGCGCGACCTCGCCGAGCGCCTGCTGGCCGCCCTGCCGGCCTCGCCGCTGGTGACGCGGGTGGAGATCGCCGGTCCTGGCTTCATCAATTTTCATCTCAGCCCGACGGCCTATCACCAGGTCGTGCCGATCATCCTGCAGCAAGGCCCGGCGTTCGGCCGCAGTCGCATCGGTGCCGGCCAGCGCGTGCAGGTAGAGTTCGTCTCCGCCAATCCCACTGGCCCGCTGCACGTCGGGCACGGGCGCGGCGCCGCTTATGGCGCAGTCGTTGCCGACCTGCTGGCGGCAGTCGGTTACGACGTGCATCGGGAATACTATGTCAACGATGCCGGGCGCCAGATGGACATCCTCGCCGCCTCGGTCTGGCTGCGCTACCTGGAACTCTGCGGCGAGGAACTGCCCTTCCCCAGCAATGGCTATCGTGGCGATTATGTGTGGGACATCGCCGCTGCCCTGCATCGCGAACACGGCGATGCCTATCGGGTGGAGCGGGCGGTGGTGTTCGCCGGCGTGCCGGCGGATGCCGGTGGCGACCGCCCGGACGGCGATCAGGAGGCCCACATCGACGGCCTGGTCGCCAACGCCAAACAACTGCTGGGCGACAACCGCTACCGACTGGTCTTCGAACTCGGCCTCAATACCATCCTCGACGATATCCGCGACGACCTCGCCCAGTTCGGCCTCACCTATGAGGAGTGGTATTCCGAACGGACGCTGAGCGAGCGCGGAGCGGTGCATCGAGCCATCGAACGGCTGCGCACCGCCGGGCACGTCTACGAGCGCGATGGCGCCCTCTGGTTCCGCTCCAGCGCCTTCGGCGACGAAAAGGACCGGGTGGTGGTGCGCGAGAACGGCCAGAGCACCTACTTCGCCTCCGATATCGCCTACCACATGGACAAGCTGGAGCGCGGGTTCGCACGGGTCATCGATATCTGGGGCGCCGACCACCATGGCTATGTGCCGCGGGTCAAGGCCGCGCTGACCGCTCTCGGCGACGATGCCAGCCGCCTGGATGTGCTGCTGGTGCAGTTCGCCGTGCTCTATCGCGGCGGCGAGAAGGTGCAGATGTCCACCCGCTCCGGCGACTTCGTCACCTTGCGTCAACTGCGCCAGGAGGTCGGACGCGATGCCGCCCGCTTCTTCTACGTGATGCGCCGCTGCGAGCAGCACCTGGACTTCGATCTGGACCTGGCCAAGAGCCAGTCCGCGGACAATCCGGTCTATTACATCCAGTACGCGCATGCCCGCGTCTGCAGCGTGCTGCGCCAGGCCGCGGACAAGGGCCTGGCACTCGACCTGGCCCCCGACCGCGGACAGCTCGAGCGCCTCACCGAGGCTCAGGAGAACAACCTGCTGCGCACCCTCTCGCGCTATTCGGAGGTGATCGAGACCGCGGCCCTGGGCCATGAGCCGCACCAGGTCGCCACCTATCTGCGCGACCTGGCCAATGACTTCCACACCTATTACAACGCCCATCAGTTCCTGGTCACGGACACCGACCTGCGCGACGCGCGCATCAAGCTGATCCTTGCGGTCCGCCAGGTCCTACGCAATGGTCTCGATCTGCTCGGTGTCTCTGCCCCGGAGCGTATGTGACTGGTAGCCGATGTGACCGGCTGGACACGACGGGTTCAGCACCCTGGGAGGACCTGCAGAGATGACCAGAGACTATCGCAAGGGCGCCCCGCGGCCACGCCGGCGCAACGAGCGTCGCGGCACCTGTGCGTTCTGGTTCCTGTGCGGTGGCGTGGTCGGCGCCTTTGGCGTCGGCCTCGCCTGGCTGAGCCATGCCCCGCCCCCGGAGGCCGACCTCGCGGCGACCGCAGCACCGGCGCCATCGACCCGGCAAGTCCCACCGCCGCCCAAGTTCGACTTCTACAACATGCTGCCCGAGGAACGGGTCGCGCTTTCGCCGGACGTGCCGCTGACGTCGGCGGCCCCAGCATCCCCGAGCCCGGCACCGCCACCAGCCGCCGAGCCGGCAGCGGCAGCATCCACCGAGGCCGCACTGCCGCCTGCCGGCAGCGGCGACTTCGTGATTCAGGTCGCTAGCTACAGCCGCCCGGGCGACGCTGACCGGCTCAAGGCCCAACTCGCGCTGCTTGGCATCCCGACCAGCGTCCAGAGCGTCACCATCGAGAACGGCCAGACCTTCTATCGCGTGCGCACCGGTGCCTATGATCGCGCCGGCGCCAATGCCGTGCAGGACCGCTTGAAGCAAAATGGCCACGACGCATTGATGATGCGCGCCCGCTGACCAGGCGGGTGCGGATCACTCCCCTGACCTCGCGCAGACCCGGAGCGGCACGAGTGCGCGTCCGTTGATATCCGTCAATCCCTGGCGCTGACAGCCCCAACCCACCGCAGATGTCACCGTCCCGCGCCTGTTGTAACACCACAATTGTCGCTTCGATGCGACATGGAAAGTACCAATTGCTGTTGCGCAGGGATAGTCTAAGCTCCCGGCGTGGGTCGCGAAGCGTGGGCCGCTAAAAGCTCTCCCCGCTTAGTCGCTGCAGGAAGATTTGGCCCGATCGCAACCGCCCGCAGGCGTCTCGCGGTCGCCGGCAGACTTGCTTGGCCGATCGGAATTGGCTGCCGCGACTCAGGGAAACGCTCGAAGAGTTCAGCGTTTCCCGCGGAGCAAGGAGCCCCGCCATGTTCAATCGCTCAACAGCGATTGGATGTGAAGGAACCTGGCGACCGCGTCGTTGGATTCGGTGCTGAGTTTCGATCAGGCGTGACCTGATCAATCAGCGCCTCCTTGTGCAATAGATAATGGGGCAGCACCAAAGCAGGTGCCCCAACCAGCGTGGAGAGAGTGAGATGACCCCCAATCAGAATCAGGCCGTCTGGGAACTGTTACGCCAAGGTCTGCATCGCATCGCCGATCAGGCTGAACTCGCCTGGGAGCAGGGCGACCGCTTCGCCCCTGACAAGCGTGTCCCCATCGCCAAGCCGATCGAGCAACTGATCGATCTCGGCAACTGGGAACTGCGCCGTCAAGAAACCTGAGCCACCGCTCGGCACCGCCATCCAGACTCTGAACCCAGCCCGCAACCCAAGACCCCGACCGCGCGGCACACCCCTCGTGCCGCGATTGACGGTGCCGCAACCGGTGGCGGGCCAGCACCGCTGGTAAAAACCAGCACCGCGGTACAAACCAGCCGGTACCGGGCGGATCCCGGGACCGGATCTCCCCGCCCGGGCACCTGGCCCGGGCGGGTTCCATACTTGCTGGCGTCTCGGAGACAGCGGCACTCGACCTCGGGAAATGCTGGAAGATTTCGGCGGGTCCCGACGGCCAGGAGGCCAGCCGATCGTCGGCAGCCATCAGCTACCGACCAGCAAGCCCTCGCGGGAGCACGTCCCGCGCCGGGATCGCGCGGTCATCAGCAGCTCCCCGGGCGCAGACACCAGCGCGGGTACTGACGACCAACTCGCACTGGTCGCCCCTTGCAGTGGCGCATCGGCGGATCAACCTCTGATGATCACCGCAACGCCGACCATTTCGCGATCGACCTCATGGACCAGGGCTATCTGCTACTCGAGACGCACCCGGAACACCCCGGGCTGGTGCATGTGCGCACCAGCACCCAGGTCAGCCTGACGCCGCCGCCCAACCTGCGCTTTGCTGCCCGCTTCCGGGATATCGATGCCGCCCTGATGCACTTCCACGAGGGCCTGCGGCGGCGGCTGGTAGACCTCGACGCCCGCCTCTATCGGGCCGATATCACCGAGGCCATCGCCATCGCCGATGCGATCGATCTCGAGCACCGCCGGGTCTTCATCGATCCCGCCATCGCTGGCGATCCTCGCCTCGACGCCAACCTCGCCCGCCGCCGGTCCAGCCATCGCCGCTGGGATCTCATCTTCAATGGCATTGGTTTGGCCGCCTTGGCCCTGCTGCTGTTCCGCGTGCTGACCGGAACCTGACCCGGTGCGCCGATGAATGAACGCAGCGTGGCGAGCATGCGGCCGCCACTGACGCAAACACCGACTATAGTGGTCAGGTTAGTGGCGCTGCGATCGGCGGCAACGCCCCCTTGTGACACCGCGCCAGCTTGGCTGGTGTTGGTCCCTATCGGGCCGTCTCGCTGCGCCGCACAGGTGACGCCGCGCGACCGCGGGCCAGGATTGCCAGCCGACCAGCCCTCACCCGGAGACCCGCCACGCCAGTCCACGCAACTCGAGGTCAGGACAATGCCCTACAAACGCACTGATTACACGCTGACCGACATCAAGATCGCATTCACCTCGATCCACACCCATACCGTCCAAGGGAACCAGATCGCGCCCGATGGGGTCTTGCGTCCGGGCGCAGCCTTTGGCAAGGGCAATTTCGGTATCCAGCCGGCACCACATGCCCACATCCATGCTGGCGATGAACTACGCAATCATCCGCTGTTCGCGATGGCCCGCGTCTCCACCGGTGATGCCAATACCCACTCGGTGATGGATGAGACAACGATGGCCACCGCATTGGTCAGCGCATTCAATTCGGCCGGGATGCAACCGTTCCTGGAGCAACTCGATAATGGCACCGACGCGGTGCAGGTACATGTCAACTTCAATGCCACCCCCGGCACCTGCCGGGTGTACAGCGCCACCAATACCCGCCAGCAGAACGCCAACGCCGTCCCGCAGGCGGTCATCGCCTTCTTTCTGAAGCTCCGACGGAACCCGAATAACGGACAGATCCCGATCATCCAGACGGCGGTACCCCATACCACCGCGCTACAGATCAAGACCAAGAAGGGTAAGCTGCTTGGCTGCACGGTCTAGCATCGCGCTGCCAACACCGCCCGGCATCCAGACGCTCGATGCCACCGCAGCAGGCGCTGCCAGTCAAGCCGGATGCCGGTCCCGGAGCAGACGCCTGCTGCCACCGCGAGGTCGCCGGCAAGCGCCCGCGGCAGCCCTATCGCACCACCCAGGATGGCAGCCCCCGAGTTCAGGCCATGACCCAAGCAGGCGGCGCCGACCCATCAGCAGTTCGACTCTCGCAGAGCCGCCTCTGGCTGGAGACCCAGTCCTACTACGCCGAACAGGGGCACCAGGCCTGGGCCAGCGGCGCAATCCCCTTCTATCTCACCAACACGCCGTACCTGGCCGCCGCTTACGCCGAGTTGATCGCGGCCTGGTGGCACCCCGCGGCCGGCCCCGGTCCCTATCGCATCCTGGAACTAGGCGCCGGCAGCGGCCGCTTTGCCTATCTGCTCTTGCAGGAATTGGCAGCGCGCTTTACGTCACCGACGGCCTGGTGCTATATCGCCAGTGACGGCAGCCAGCGGACGCTGGACTTCCTACGTGCGCATCCGCAACTGGCGCCCCAATTCGCCGCCGGTCAACTGGAACTGGCCAGGACCAGCCCGGATCGCACAGGACCAATCGAACTACAGATCAGCGGCCAGATGCTGGCGCCAGGCCCCGCGCCAGTCGTCGTCATCGCCAACTATGTCTTTGACAGCCTGCCCCAGGACTGCTTTGTGGTCCGCGACGGTCGCCTATACGAGTGTCTGCTCGTCGAAGCGCCCCTGACGACGGCCAATCGGCAGGCCCCGACCCCATTGCCGCCACGCTTTGAGCTGCATCAGGTTGCTTGGAACTATTATCAGGATGCCGATCTGGACCTGGTCCTCGGTCGTTACCGCAACGGCCCGGATAACCGCGCCATTCTGCTACCCTGCATGGCACTCCGCTGGCTACGCCAGCTTCGGACTCAGCTGGGCGAGCGGCTGCTCTTGCTGGTCGCGGACAAAGGCTATGGCGAGGGTCAGGTTGGGGAGGTCGGAGCACCGACGATCGAGCAGCACACCCCGGCATGCGCCTCGATGATGGTGAACTTCGACGCCATCGGCACCTATGTCGCCGCGGCCGGTGGTACCACCCTGGCCTGGTTACCTCCGGCGGCCCCGCTCGGAACGGTCGCCTACGCCCTGGATGCCGGGCCGCACGGAGATGACCGCCGACGCGAGGGACTCCGACAAGCGTTTGCCAATGCCTTCATCCGCCGTGCCCCGATGGACCTCTTTGCGCTGGTCGAGCAGGCCAGTCGCAATCCGCTGGCGCTGTCGCTGCCAGCCCTGATCGGGCTGCTGCGCCTGACCAGATACGACCCGACCCTGTTCTCGAATTGCTTCACCACCCTGCTGCAGGGAGCGCGGCAGGCGCCTGCGGTAATGCGCCGCGATCTCCTCGACTGTGTCCGAGAGGTCTGGCAACGCTTTTATCCGATCGGTGCGAATGAGCCGCTGGCCGTGCAATGCGGCGCGCTCCTCCTGGAGTTTGGCGCCCCAGCCGAGGCCGCGGCGATCCTCGCCGACGCCGCCGCCGGCCCACCGCCGAATCCGCCAGCGATGTTCCTGCTCGGCCGCTGTCTCGCCGCGGTAGGCGACAAGCGCGCGGCACACAAGCACATCGCTGGCGCCCTCGCCATCGAGCCGGCGTGCGAGGATTATCTGTGTGCCGTTGGTATCCTGCCGCACCGGATGGCGCAGGAAGAGGCCGCCCAACTGGGCTGGGAGATCGCCCTGGACGGGCTCGATCGCGCCTGACCGCCGTGCCTGGGAAGCGGGCAACCGGCACCGCCAACCAGGCCGCCCCTACGCAACGCCTCCAGCACTATTGCAATTCCAGCAACACCTCGTTGCGGCGCAGGGGGCCAGGGGTGAAGGGGTCGTTGTAATAGGCGTAGACCGGCGCCCCGCTGGGGCGGAGATCGCGCGCCGCCAGCCATTGCCGCAGGGCCTGTTCTTGCGTGGCGAGCTGCGCGTCGCCGGTGCGCCCGCTGAAGCGCACTGCGGCGATGCGCCGGGGCGGGAACTCGCGTAGTTGGACCTCGTCGCCGGCCGGTGCTGGCAGGTCCTCCAGTCGATAGCGCGCCGGCATGATGAAGCGCACCGCCCATTGCTCATCGGCGGCCGCGGTCTGCAGGACCGGTGCTGTCATCGCGATCGGGGCGGCCCCAGACTCGGTGCGCGCCTGCTGTTCCACCGGGGCGGTCATCGCGATCGTTCCTCCGCCGCGTTCCTTGGCAAAGATATAGCGGGCCAACGGCCCAAAGCCCTGGCGCAGGCCCTGGCGGCGGCTGCCGCCGCGTGCCACCTCGGCCACCACCAGCGGTGGATAGTCGCGGATCTCAAACGCCCCGTCCTGCTCGACGACCTGATAGGCGGGGGTCTCGACATTCTGCACCACGAAGACGAAATACCAGGTCCCAACGACGGCCAGGACGGCCGGCACGACTACCAGGAGGAGGATTTTCATACTGCTTGCCTCGCGTGCGGGAATTTCGGGGGCGGCCGGCCGCGATCAGCGGACCGGCCAGGCCGTCGTTATCGCATGACTGGTTGGGATGCGCCGGCGGTTACCCGTCGGCGTCCTCGGTTGCCCTTTGACCAGCACCACCGGCAAAGGTCCCGGCGACGGCGGGACCGGCCGGGACCGATGCAGTGCTGCAGCCGGGTGCCGACGCGCTCACCCGAACGACAGGTGGACCGCTGCCTCAGCCAGGGGTGCCCGGATCGGTGTCGGGTTCGCTACCGGGGGACGGTCGGCTGCTCGCCAGCCGGGTTGCGTGCCGGCATCAGCCAGCCGCCAAGCAGGATCAGGACCACCCCGGCGAGGCTGATCAGGTACCAGGCGGCCAGACCTGTCGGGCCGTACTGATAGACGGCGCCGGCGCTGAACAGAATCCCGTCGCCGAAAGGGACGATCCAACTGATGCCATAGCGCACGTGCTCCGGCGGGGCCTCGATCAGTTCGGCGTAAGCGGTGGCTGCGAGTCCCTGTTCGTCTTCGGTCAGCGCGACCCGATGCAGACCAGTATCGGTGCCAATCCACAGCCGCTGCGCCGCATCGCGCTCCGCCGGTTGCAGCAGCAGGGAGAGCATGCGGCTGCGCTCCAGGCCCACCCGCAGGGGTTGCCAGGGGGTGAACGGCGCCGGCTGCCAGTACAGGCCCTGGTCGCTGCCGGCAATCAGGTATCCGCCGGTACTCTGCACGAAGCTGAAGACGTTGCGCCCTTCCGGCAGACCATTGCGGTTGGGCCGCCAGTGCACCAGGTCGTCCACGACGGCAGTGAATACCCCCTGCCCGACGCTGCCCGCATGCAGATACTCGCCGCCGTCGTGGGTCTGGGGCTCCAGCCGGTACATGAAGACGTCCTCCAGGACCCGCTCCCAACGGTCGCCGCGCTGGATCAGCAGACCTTCCCCGGTGGCCACCACCAGGCCGTTGCGGGTCGGCTGCTC
This sequence comes from Chromatiaceae bacterium, assembly GCA_007693535.1. GTDB lineage: Bacteria > Pseudomonadota > Gammaproteobacteria > Chromatiales > Chromatiaceae > Lamprobacter. Next base: position 5,370 of record REDK01000106.1, on the reverse strand, counting down.
GTCGGTAATCCGCTCGTTCAGCGGCGGCACCCCGGGCGGCGGATTGACCAGCCCGCCGGCGGTGCCGATCGGTCCGCGGGCGGGATCGCCGGTCAGGTCGGCCGCCAGCGCGGTGACCGGCTGCCCGCCCAGGTCAACCGGCACCCGCCGCCAGACCCCGTTGCTCAGGTGCCAGAGTTCGCCGTCCTGGGTGCCAGCCAGGATGGAGCCGTCACTGGCGCGGGCCAGGTCGGTCACATGACCGGTCCGCGGCGGATCGTTGCGGACCAGGCGTTCGCCGCCGGGCAGCAGCGGCCCGGCGATGACCAGGGCCAGGCCCAGGGTAGCGATGCCGAGCGCCGCGGTGCGTGTGATCTTCATCTCTGCCTCTCCTGTTATCGTTTGCTTGGTTGCCCGGTGCCGGCGCCTGGACTGTCCCGGCTTTGCTACACTCGAAGGCCCGTCTGTGCCGCCGCTGAGGAACTGACCGCCGATGACCGTCCGCACCCGCTTTGCCCCGTCCCCGACCGGCTATTTGCATGTGGGCGGCGCCCGCACCGCGCTGTTCTGTTTTTTGTTCGCCCGCAAACATGGCGGGCAGTTCGTGCTGCGCATCGAGGATACGGACCTGGAGCGCTCCACGACCGAGTCGGTCAACGCCATTATGGAAGGCATGACCTGGCTCGGCCTCGACTATGACGAGGGGCCGTTTTTCCAGACCCAGCGCTTCGAGCGCTACCAGGCGGTCATCGACGAGTTGCTCGACAAGGGCCTCGCCTATCGCTGCAACTGCTCCAAGGAGCGCCTGGACCGCCTGCGCGACACCCAGATGGCGGCGAAGGTTAAGCCCCGCTACGACGGTCATTGCCGCGCGCGCGCGGTCGACCCGAACGCGCCTCATGTGATCCGCTTCAGCAACCCGGTAGACGGCGTCGTCGTTGTCGATGACATGATCCGCGGTCGCGTCGCCTTTGCCAACGCGGAACTGGACGACCTGATCCTGCGCCGCAGCGACGGCTCGCCGACCTATAACCTGTCGGTGGTGGTCGATGATGCCGATATGGGGATCACCCACGTCATTCGCGGCGACGATCATCTCAACAACACCCCGCGCCAGATCAACATCCTCAAGGCGCTGGGCCAGACCCCGCCGCGCTATGCCCATGTGCCGATGATCCTGGGCGCGGACGGGGCACGCCTATCCAAGCGGCACGGCGCGGTCAGCGTGGTCGCCTATCGCGACCTGGGCTATCTGCCTGAGGCGCTGCTCAACTATTTGGTGCGCCTGGGCTGGTCACACGGAGATCAGGAGGTTTTTTCGCTGGAGGAGATGATCGAACTGTTCGATCTGGAGGCGGTAAACAAGGCCGCCTCCAGCTTCAACACCGACAAGCTCGACTGGCTCAACCAGCATTACATCCAGCATAGCGACCCGCTGCGTATCGCCCGGTTGCTGAGCCCGCACATGGGCCATCTGGGGATCGACCCGACCGAGGGGCCGGACCTGGCGGAGGTGGTCAGCGCCCAGGCCGCGCGCGCCAAGACGCTGACCGAACTCGCCGCGATCAGTGCCTTCTGCTATGAGGACTTCGCCGAGTACGACGCCGACTCGGCCAAGAAGCATCTGCGCCCAGTGGCGCGCGAGCCGCTGGCCCGGCTGCGGGCAGAGCTGGATATGCTGGCCCTGCAGGACTGGCAGCAGGAGACCCTGCACCATGTCGTCGAGCGGGTGGCGAGCGACTTGGGGCTGAATCTCGGCAAGGTCGCCCAGCCGCTGCGCGTGGCTATCGTCGGGCGCGCCGCCTCGCCAGGGATCGACATCACCCTGCAACTGGTGGGTAAGCCGGCGACCATGCGGCGCATCGATCGGGCGCTGGCCTTCATCGATGCCCGCGCGGCGGCAGTGAACTAGCCGCGCAGACCGAGAGCGGGCCTGCCGTGCCAGCCAGCAGTGGCCCGCGCCGCCCTGCTCGCTTGTGGGTGCTCGCTTGTGGGGTACCGGTGCTGGCCGCAGCCCCGCGGAACGGCCCACATGCCTAGCGGCGCCGATGCCCAGGCGCAGGGCCACGGTCAGGCAGTGAGAGGCCAGCCCCCGGCGGCAGCCTGGGCCCGGCAACTGGGGGTCCGGCAACTCTGGGGGCCGGGCGCGACAGGGGGCCGGGAGATCGGGGGCCGGGCGATCGGGTTTAGGCGCCCCAGCGCCGGACTCGACCGGTATCGAGATGGACGAAGTCGGAACGCGGATAGAAGCCAACACCGCCGCGACTCAGACCCAGCGCCGCGTCACGGATGTTGCGGGTGGAGGCCTGGGTCAGGCGTACATCGATGGCCTGGCCGGTCAGGTGCAGACTGCGGGTAGCGACCCCGCGCGAGGTGCGGCTCAGCATGGCGTTGGTCCGCGGCGAGCGGTAGGCGCTCAGAACCTGGAAGGTGCCGTCCGGGTTGCCAAGCTGGCGCTGGACATCGTGAAGGAGATCGAACAGGCGCGGATCGATGCTAGTGACATCGCCGGTGCGATGGTCGCGCAGGAAGTGGTTGAGGCGCTGCAGGGCGCTGCGCTGGTAGTGATCGCCGATACGATAGGCGAGGGTGAGACGCTCGTTGGTGTGCAGATGATGGAGCGAGAGGACCCGCGGCTGGCCGCTGGGCGTCTCGCTGCGGGTACGGGCAAGTGCTGGCAAGGGAGCGGCAGCAACGGCCAACCCCAGACCGAGCCCCGCGCCGATCAGGTCGCGTCGGTTCATGAATTCCCCCGGATTGGATGGTTTTGTCGTGCACCGCTAGTATAGAAAACCAATTGCAAAATGCAACGCCTGTCGGGGGTCATTTGACCAATGGCGAGCACCCTCTAAACTTTGTGAAGAAAAATACCCAAGTGTTGGCAAAAGAACACAAATTAGAATGATTGTCAGAATGAAGTCGAGATCAGTGTCGGAGCCCTGACGACAGGCGTACCGGGGCTGGTTGGGACCTGTTCGGGGCACGTTCGGGGCCGGTTCGGTTCGGGTCGGATGCAAACATCGTTTCGGGGCCGTCGCGGCCGGGGTTTACCGGCCGGGGGTTGGCGGCCGGGCCGGCGAGGCATGGACCTGATGCCTGGGCCGGCGGGAGACGCTCCAGCCGACTGGTGACGCCGTCTCCGGGGTCGTCCCCGGGGCCGTTTAAGGGCCGTTTCGGGGCCGTCGCGCCCCACCTTGGCGCCACCTCCGCGCGGGTGGCGCCTGCTGCCGGGGGGTACAGACAATGGATCGCAATCGCACGGGCCGCTTGCTCCTGCTCGCCGCCTGGCTGGTGGCCGCGCTCGCGTCCCCGGCCGGGGCGGATGTCTATAAGTACGTCGATGCCGACGGTAACGTCTACTTTTCCGACGAGCCCCTGAGCAAGCCCAACCTGCAACTGGAATGGAAGCGCTCGTCGGCGCGGCTGGTGACCGAACACCAGCGTTCCTCGGAGGAGTTGCGGCGACGGCAGGCCGAATCTCAGGCACGCCTGCAGACGCGCCTGCGAAACCCCCTCGACGCCCACCCCGATGTCTACGCCCGGCGCCCGCCAGCCCCGCTTGTCAGTGGCTCGATGGCCACCCGTCGCGCGCGGTACGAGGGCCTGATCCAGGCCGCCGCACGCCGCCACCGGGTCCCGGCCGAACTGCTGCACGCGGTGATCCGGGCCGAGTCGGCCTACCGGCCCGACGCCCTGTCTCACGCCGGGGCCTGCGGGCTGATGCAACTGATGCCGGGGACCGCCCGGCGCTTTCATGTGCGCGACATCTGGGACCCGGCCGAGAACATCCGCGGCGGTGCTACCTACCTGCGCCTGCTGCTGGACATGTTCGACAATGACCTACGGCTGGCGCTGGCCGCCTACAACGCTGGCGAGGGAGCAGTCAAGCGCTACGGCAATCAGATCCCGCCGTTTCGCGAGACCCAAGGCTACGTGCGCACGGTGCTGCAGTTCCTGTCGGCAGAGCGCGGCCTCTACAGCGGCCTTTGAGTCCTGCCGCTCACCCCGCGAGTTACCCACGCCCGACTGCTCCGCTCCAACCGGGCGGTCCCGATCAGGGTCCACCCCGGCAGCGGCGCGACGCGTCGGCTATCGGCAAGGCGGTCCCGATCCGGGGCGCTGCCCCGCATCCCCCCACCCCCCGCATCCCCCCAGGATGCACCCCAAGATCTATCCTCAGCTCGGGCTGCGGTCTCTGGCATTGACCCTGGGCTTGACCCTGGGCCGAGGTTGAACCTGGACAGCCCAGCCCGGACAATGATCGACATAATCCAACGACCAGCCTGGGCGCATGATTTATGACCCCTCAAGCCACCTTCATCAATATCGGCGAGCGCACCAATGTCACTGGTTCTGCCCGCTTCAAACGCCTGATCCTCGACGGCGACTTCGATGGCGCCTTGGACGTGGCTCGCCACCAGGTGGAGAACGGCGCCCAGATCATCGATATCAATATGGACGAGGCAATGCTGGATTCAGAGGCGGCGATGGTGCGCTTCCTGAACCTGATCGCCGCCGAACCCGACATTGCCCGCGTCCCGGTGATGATCGACTCGTCGAAATGGTCGGTCATCGAGGCCGGTCTCAAATGCGTGCAGGGCAAGGCCATCGTCAATTCCATCAGCCTCAAAGAGGGCGAGGCGCCGTTTCGCGAGCAGGCGCGCAAATGCCGCCGCTATGGCGCGGCAGTGGTGGTGATGGCCTTCGACGAGGTTGGCCAGGCCGATACCGAGGCGCGCAAGGTGGAGATCTGCACCCGCGCCTATCGCATCCTGGTGGAGGAGATCGGCTTCCCGCCCGAGGACATCATTTTTGATCCCAATATCTTCGCGGTCGCCACTGGTATCGAAGAGCACAACAATTACGCGGTCGATTTTATCGCAGCGACGCGCCGAATCAAGGCGGAACTGCCGTATGCCAAGGTCTCCGGCGGGGTCTCTAACGTCTCGTTCTCGTTTCGCGGCAACAACCCGGTGCGCGAGGCGATCCATTCGGTTTTTCTCTATCATGCCATCCGCGCTGGGATGGACATGGGCATCGTTAATGCCGGTCAGCTAGCGGTCTATGACGACCTGCCGGCGGAACTGCGCGACGCGGTTACCGACGTGATCCTGAATCGTCGCCCCGATGCCACCGAACGCCTGCTCGATCTGGCCCCTAAATACAAGGGCGACGGCAGTACCGGTGACAGCAAGCCCGACCTGGCCTGGCGCGAGGCGCCAGTGGCCAAACGCATCGAGTACGCCCTGATCAAGGGCATCACCGATTACATCGTCGAGGATGCCGAAGAGGCGCGCCAGGCCCTCGGCGCCCCGATCAATGTGATCGAAGGACCACTGATGGACGGCATGAACGTGGTCGGCGACCTGTTCGGCGAGGGCAAGATGTTCC
>REDK01000154.1 GCA_007693535.1 Chromatiaceae bacterium | reverse complement strand
GTTCTACCCACTAACAACGACAGGGCAAAATTCCGGTTTCTGCTGAACCAGCACACTTGTTGGTCACGCGGTTGGTCGCAGTGTCCCGTTGGGCCGCCGCGCGCCGCGCGATTTCTTAGCCTCTCGGTTCGTACCCGCTAGCAGATCGGCGATCCGTAGCACGCGGCCCCCATCAGAACCATTCGGGGGGCGCTTGACGGGTTGCAAGCCGGTCGCGGCATCAATGCCCTGCCATTCACCCAGCGCCTCGATCCGGTCAACGCCTTGCCGATGCCGCGCGGGGTTTCCAGCCTGGCGATGCGCTCGTCCATGTAATAGAGGATGCGCCGCGCCGCCGGCTTCCCCAGCTTGCGGAGTTGTTTGATGGCCGTGTCGGCGTACTCAATCGTCCAGGCCAAGGTAGCTTCTCGCCTCGGCAGCGGAAAATACCGGCTCTTCGCCCTTGGGGACACGCTCGCCTACATCAGCGGCGAGGTAGTAGTCTTCCATTTCCGCGATGCCCTGCTCGATGATTTCATGCAGGCACAGCGCCTTACTGCGACCGGTACGTGCCGCGAGAAGGTTGAGTCGGTGCTCCATTTCACGGGGAAGGTCAATGGTGACGGTCATGTCGATTTCCATCGTTTTGCCTGAGTGGTTGTCATTTTTGTATAGCGGTCAAACAGCTTTTCTAGCCGCTCGGTATCGTTCTTGAAGCGCCGACCGATGTAGATACGCTCCAGCACTTCGTCGTTCCGATCATGGGCGGCACGCAGGTCGGCGGGCATGTTCTCGGGGTCGTAGAGGTCGGCGATGGTCGCGGGGAAATGATGTTCCCGCGCCAGCAGGATGTCCTCCGCGCAGCGCGTGAGATCGGCCTTTTTTTTCTCGGTCAGCGTCGGCACCGGGAACGTGTTCCAACCGAGGGTGTTGGAGTAGCGGTAGCGCGTTTCCAGCTTGCCGCAGACGGTGGCAATCCAGACCAGGTGCAGCCGGCTGGCGATGAGGGCCATATTCGAAAGCGGAGCGTCGTATAGTGCGAAAGCGAGGTTGCTGACTAACGAATGGTTGTCAATCAGCCCAACGGGAAGATACTCGCGGCCCTCCGATGACACGCCCGGAAGAATCAGCATGTGCTTTTCGCCGTGATACATCTGGAAGAGGCCGAAGTGGTCGGGAAAGTCCTTGAAGGCACAGGCGACGGTTTCGCCGCTGGTCAGGTCTTCGGCCTCGAAGTCCGCGCCGTCTGTGGCGAGGATGAGCTTCGCCTTGGCCTTGGCGGTGGCCGGACTGGCCTTGAGGGCGGCCAACGTCTGCGTCACCCGCCCAGCATCGCAGGTCAGGATGTGGATGCTGCTGGTCTGGAGGACACCGCCGAGGTCGGACTTGTTCGACGCCCCCGCGCGCAGGCGTTTGATGGTCGCGGCCTTGTTGCCAAAGGCCTCAAGGAAGGCGTAGGGGAACTCCGCGGGGTCAAAAGGCTGCTCCGCAAGGTCCGAGATGGCCTGTTCGATTTCGACGGCGTTCATGGGCGTGCGGACACCCCTCCGGCCGACGCCCCCAGGTGGCGATCGTTGCGCGGGTCGCTCAGGTTTGTCCTGCGTTTTCTCGACGATCTGCGCGGCAATCCAGCGGTCCAACTCGGTGCGACGAAACCGCCAGGTGCCGCTCAGCTTGAACCCTGGTATCTCCCCCTGCTGGGCCAGCCGGTCAACGGTTGTCGTGCCAAGCTGTGCCAGCCGATACCAGACGCCCAATTACTCCCATTCGATGGTGCCGGGGGGCTTGCCGGTGATGTCATAGACTACCCGCGAGACGCCGGGAACCTCGTTGACGATACGCCGGCTGACCAGGTCGAGGAACTCGTAGGGCAGGTGTGCCCAGCGCGCGGTCATGAAGTCTAGGGTCTCGACCGCGCGCAGGGCGATGACGTGGGCATAGTGGCGGTTGTCGCCGATCACCCCCACTGAGCGCACCGGCAGAAACACCGCAAAGGCCTGCGAGACCTGCTCGTAGAGGCCGGCAGCGCGCAGTTCCTCGATGAAGATGCGATCGGCCTGGCGCAGGGTCTCGGCGTCGCGCCTGTGGACCTCGCCGAGGATACGCACCCCCAGCCCGGGTCCGGGGAAGGGGTGGCGCTGCACCATCTCGGCGGGCAGCCCCAGTTCGATGCCGATGCGCCGCACCTCGTCCTTGAACAGTTCCCGCAGGGGCTCGACCAGGCCCAGGTTCATCTGTTCCGGCAGGCCGCCAACATTGTGATGGGACTTGATCACCCGCGCCTTGCCGGTGTGGGTGCCGGCGGATTCGATCACGTCTGGATAGATGGTCCCCTGCGCCAGCCAGCGGATGCTGGGCAGCCGGGCGGCCTGTTCGTCGAACACGGCGATGAAGGTGTTGCCGATGATCTTGCGCTTCTGTTCCGGGTCCTCGATCCCCTGAAGCCGGGCCAGGAAGCGTGCCTCGGCATCCACCCGCAGCACGCGCACGCCCATGTGGCGGGCGAAGGTGGCCATCACCTGGTCGCCCTCGCCGGCGCGCAGCAGGCCGTTGTCGACGAAGACGCAGGTCAGGCGCTCGCCAATGGCGCGGTGCAACAGGGCCGCCACCACCGCCGAGTCCACCCCGCCGGAGAGCCCGAGCAGGACCTCGTCCGCGCCGACCTGGGCGCAGATGGCGGCGATCGCGTCGTCGATGATGTTGGTCGGGGTCCACAGGCTGCCGCAGCCGCAGATGGCGTGGCAGAAACGGGCGAGGATGCGGCTGCCCTGCCGGGTGTGGGTGACCTCGGGATGGAACTGCAGCCCGTAGAGGCCGTGGGTCTCGTCGGCGATGCCGGCGAGCGGGGCATTGGCGGTCTCGGCGATGACCCGAAACCCGGGCGGCAGGGTTTCGACGCGGTCGCCGTGGCTCATCCAGACATCGAGCAGGCCGTGGCCCTCCGGGCTGGTGCGGTCTTCGATATCGCGCAGCAGCAGCGAATGGCCGCGTGCGCGCACCTGGGCGTAGCCATATTCGCGGTGGCTCGCAGGGGCCACCGCACCACCGAGCTGGGCGGCCAGCGCCTGCATGCCGTAGCAGATGCCGAGGACCGGCACGCCGAGTTGGAACACCACTGGGTCGACCCGCGCCGTGGCCTGGGCATGGACTGAATCGGGGCCGCCTGAGAGGATCACACCGCGCGGGGCGAAGGCGCGGATCTGCGCCGGTGCCATGTCCCAGGGATGCAGTTCGCAATAGACCCCGGCCTCGCGCACCCGGCGGGCAATAAGTTGGGTGTACTGGGAGCCGAAATCGAGGATCAGGATGCGCTCGGCATGGATGTCGGCGGGCGACTGGGTGCTGGACGGCGGCTGGTGCATGGGCGCTCGGACCCTGACGGGTGAGGGGAGGGATGCCGGCCGGTCCGACCGGCGCTGGACTGAATCTGGGCTGGCGCTCAGGTGTCGATCCGGTAGTTCGGCGCCTCCTTGGTGATCTGCACGTCGTGCACGTGGGATTCGCGCATGCCGGCGCCGCTGACGCGCACGAACTGCGGCCGGGTGCGCATCTCATCGATGGTGCGGCAGCCGGTGTAGCCCATGCTGGAGGCGAGCCCACCAACGAGCTGGGTGATGACGTTGATCACGCTACCCTTGTAAGGCACCCGGCCCTCGATACCCTCGGGGACCAGCTTTTCCTTGTCGGTGTTGTCCTGGAAGTAGCGGTCGCTGGAGCCGTTCTGGCCCCCCATGGCGCCCAGGGATCCCATGCCGCGATAGGACTTGTAGGAGCGACCCTGATAGATCTCGACCTCGCCCGGGGCCTCGTCGGTGCCGGCGAACAGGCCACCGATCATGACGCTATGGGCACCGGCGGCGATCACCTTGGCGACATCGCCGGAGTAGCGCAGACCGCCATCGGCAATCACCGGGATGCCGGTGCCGGCCAACGCCTCGGTCACATTCGACACCGCCGTGATTTGCGGCACGCCGACCCCGGCGACGATGCGCGTGGTGCAGATCGAGCCGGGGCCGATCCCAACCTTGACCGCATCGGCGCCGGCCTCGACCAGGGCGCGGGCGGCGTCGCCGGTGGCGATATTGCCACCGATCACCTGCACCTCGGGGAAGTGTTCCTTGATCCAGGTCACCCGGTTCAGCACCCCCTGGGAGTGGCCATGGGCGGTATCGACGATGATCACATCCACCCCGGCCTCAACCAGCGCGGTGACCCGCTCCTCGGTCCCGCGGCCGACCGCCACCGCGGCCCCGACTCGCAGCCGTTCGTGGTTATCGCGGGAGGCCTTGGGGAAGTCGGCCGCCTTTTGGATGTCCTTGACGGTGATCAGCCCGCGCAGCTCGAAGGCGTCGTTCACCACCAGCAGTTTCTCGATCCGGTGGCGGTGCAGCAGGCCCACCACCTCCTCGCGGCTGGCCCCCTCACGGACCGTGACCAGGCGCTCGCGCGGGGTCATGATGGCGGCTACCGGGGCGTCCATCCGGGTCTCGAAGCGCAGGTCGCGGCCGGTGACGATGCCGGCCAGATGGCTGCCCTCGGTCACCGGCACACCGGAAATGTTGTGCGCCCGAGTCAGCGCCAGCACCGCACCAATGCTGGTGTCCGGAGTCACGGTAATCGGGTCGCGGATGATGCCGCTCTCGTATTTCTTGACCGCCAGCACTTCACGCGCCTGGCGTTCACTCGACATGTTCTTATGGATGATGCCGATGCCGCCCTCCAGGGCCATGACGATCGCCAGCCGCGCCTCGGTGACCGTATCCATGGCCGCCGACAGCAGCGGGATCTTGATGTCGATGTCGCGCGTCAGTCGAGTGCCGAGATCGACCTCGTTGGGGAGGACCGTAGAATGGGCTGGGACGAGCAGGACATCGTCGAAGGTGAGAGCTTCCTGAAGCAGACGCATGCGACCCTCCGGCGAATCATGGCCAACAAAAGTTTAACCCACTATCATAGGGTCGCCCGCTGGCCGCAACAACGCCCACGCGCTGGGCTGTCGTCAGCGACTGCCCGGCCCGCGCGAACGCAGTGCCCGCGTATCCCTGGTACCCGGGGCCAGCGGCGAGCGAGCACCCCTCCCTGTCCCTGCCTGCCGGAGCGCGATGACCGCACCTGCCAACGGGCTGGCGGTCAGCGCTGCCACCAGCACCAGTTTCGATCCCAGCCGCGACATCTGGACCGTCTCGCGCCTCAACCGTGAGGTGCGCGCAGTGCTCGACGGCAGCTTTCCGCTGCTGTGGGTGCAGGGCGAGCTGGCCAATCTCTCCCAGCCCAGTTCCGGTCATCTGTACTTCAGCCTGCGCGACGAGGCAGCCCAGGTGCGCTGTGCGATGTTCCGCCCGCGCCGGCGGCTGTTGGCCTTTCAGCCGAGCAACGGGCAACAGGTGCTAGTGCGGGCCCGGGTCGCCCTCTACGAGCCGCGCGGTGATTATCAACTGGTCTGCGACCACATGGAGCCGGCTGGCGAGGGTGCCCTGCGGCTGGAACTGGAGCGGCGCAAGCGCCGGCTGGCCGCGGAGGGGCTGTTCGCGGCCGCCGTCAAGCGCCCGCTGCCGGCGTTCCCGCGTCAGATCGGGCTGATCACCTCCCCCAGCGGGGCCGCCCTGCATGACCTGCTGACCGTACTCGGGCGGCGCTTCCCGCTGTTGCCGGTGCTGATCCTGCCGGCCCAGGTGCAGGGGGAAGGGGCCGTTGCCAGCCTGATCGCGGCGTTGGAGCTGGCCGGGCGGCGTGGCGATTGCGACCTACTGATCCTGGCTCGGGGCGGCGGCTCGCTGGAGGATCTGATGGCCTTCAACGACGAAGGCTTGGCGCGTGCGATCCGCGCGGCACCAGTGCCAGTGGTGACCGGCATCGGCCATGAGATCGACCTCAGCATTGCCGACCTGGCCGCGGATCAGCGCGGGGCGACGCCCTCGGCTGCGGCCGAACTCTGTACCCCCGATGCGACCCAGCTCGGCCGTCATCTGGAGGCCCTGCAGGCGCGGCTAGCGGCGGTGGGCCGGCGCCGCTGCAGCAGTCAGCGCCAGCGGCTGGAGGCAGCGCTGCGCCAGTTGCGTCTGCTGCATCCGCGCGCGCGGCTGGAGCAGCAGGCACAGCGCCTCGATCGCCTGGAACAACGCTTGACCACGGTGCTGTCGCAACGCTTGGGAGCGGTTCGGCGGCAGCGCGACGACCTGACTCGGCGCCTGCACCTGGCAACCCCGCTGACCCACGTGCGGCGCGTTACCGCCCTGCTCGCCGCCCTCGGCGGGCGCCTGCACCGGGGTGCCCCGGCGCGCATCGAGCAGCAACGGGCGCGGTTGCTGCGCCTGGCCGCGGCGCTGGAGGCATTGAGCCCGTTGGCCACCCTGGCGCGCGGCTATGCCCTGGTGACCCGGGCAGCCGACACCAAGCTGGTGCGGGGCCCGGCCGAGGCCCCGGTCGGAACCCGCCTCTCGATCAGGCTGCAGCAGGGCACCCTGGCGGCCACCGTCGATGCCGCGGCGGCATCCGCTGACGACGGGGCCTCGTCGACCGACGACTGACGCCAGTCGGTCGGATTGGCCGCCCGATGCGGTTTCCCTCAGCGACGGATGGACCTGTTCATCACCGCTTCCCGCTCAGCACGAAGACCGGATTCAAGGCCGCCAGCCGCTGCTGGCCGGCGATCGCCTGGCCGCGGGCGATGGCGACCTGGGTCAGGTCCCAGTCCAGGCCGGCGGCGGTCAGCGCGGCGCCGGCCTGTTGCAGGTTGTCCAGCGTGACGAGGTTCAGCACCAGGCGCCCGCCAGGGCGCAGCCGCGCCGCGGCGGTGGCGATCAGCGCGGTCAGCGTGCCACCGGAGCCACCGATGAAGACCCCGTCCGGCGCCGGCCAGGCAGCCAGCCCGGCCGGCGCCTGTCCCTGGTGCAGCCACCAGTTGCTGGCGCAGAGCCGCCGGGCGTTGGCGCGGGCGGCGGCGACGCGCGCCGGGTCGCGCTCGATCGCCCAGACTTGCCCCAGCGGCACCAACCGGCTGGCAGCCAGCCCGACCGCGCCGGTGCCGGCGCCGATATCCCACAGGATCGCATCCTGGCGCGTCACCAGCCGCGCCAGGCTCACCGCGCGCACCTCAGCCTTGGTGAGCAGCCCGTCGCCGGCACCGCGGGCACCGGGAAAGGCGCTGTCCGGCAGCGCGAGGCCAGCGCCCCAGGCCACCGGGTCGTGGCCGGCGCGATGATCGATGAACAGCAGGTTCGGGGCCGGATAGGCCCCGCAGGCGACCGTCGCCAGGCTCAGGTCTTCGTATCGGGCAGCCTCCGGGCGCCCCAGGCAGACCGCCACCGTCAGTTGCAGTTCCGGGCCGTGGCCGACCGCGAGCAGCGCGCGCGCGATCCGGTCGGGTCCGTTGGCAGGGCTGGTATAGACCACCACCTGCCGCTGCCGGGCGACCGCCCGCAGCACAGGATAGAGCGGATGCTCTGGTCCGGCGCCGGGATTCCAGTCGCCGCGGTCGGCGCCGTGGCAGGAGCTGATGTGCAGGTCTTGCCAGGGGCGCCCGAGCTGGGCACAGGCCAGCGCGATCAGCGACGGGGCCGGCAACACCTCGACCTGGTCTCGCCCCAGGGCGGCGAGCAGCCGCGCGCCGAGGCCGTGGCAGAGGGGATCGCCAGTGGCCAACAAGACCACCCGCTGGCCGGTTGCCCGGGCCGCTTGGATCAGCCCCGGCAGCGCGGCCAGTTGGCCATCGATGGTCTGGGTAACGGCGTTGGCTGGCAGGTGCGGCGCGACCAGGGCCAGGGTGCGCGCTGCCCCCAGCACCAAGTCGGCGGCGGCGAGCCGGGCGCGGGCCGCGCCGCCGAGCGCATCCCATCCGTCGTCGAGAATGCCGACCAGGGTGCAGGGGAGGTGGCCGGCCGGGGGCTCGGTCGGGGGGGCGGCGGGACTGGTGCGTGCGCCGAAGTCCGCGCGCGAGGGTGGAGGCTTGGGGTTGGCGGTCATGGCGGCTCGGCGGGGTCGTCCACCTGCACCAGCAGTGCCCCGGCGGGGTCACAGGCGAGTATGCGCAGGCGATAGGCGCCCGGATAGGCCCGGCGCAGGCTGGCGATGGCGCGCCGCGCCATGGCCTGGTGCAGCGCTTCAGCCAGCCCCAGGTCGGCCAGGGCCTCGGCGGCAAAGCGGGCGGTGGCGGCGGTGCGGATGCTGGCGACCAGCGCCGGCGGGGCCCCCACCTCGGCGGCGGCGGCGGCCACCAGGTCGCGGTCCAGGGGGGCGCGATGGGCATGGGTGATCGCGAGTCCCTGGGCCATCTTGGTCAGCTTGCCGATCATCGCGGCGACGCTGATCTCCTGGCAACCGAGGCGGATCGCGGTGCTCAAGGCGGCCTTCACGAAGTCTCCCATTTGCACGAAACAGACCGGCGGCAGGTCCGGTCGCGCGGCCATCGCCGCCTGCTCGGTGCGCCCGCCGGTGCTGAAAACCAACCGGGTCTGACCCTGACGATGTGCCACCCGCACCGCCTGCACCAGGGCGGCGCGAAAGGCCGCGCTGGAGTAAGGATGCACGATGCCGGTGGTGCCGAGGATCGAGATGCCGCCGAGGATGCCAAGGCGCGGGTTCAGGGTGCGCTGTGCGAGTGCCGCACCGCCCGGGACCGAGATGCACACCGCGAGCCCGTCGCGGGCCAGCAGCGGCGCCCCTGCCGCGCGCACGTTGGTGAGGATGTTGCGCCGCGGTACCGGATTGATCGCCGCGTCGCCGACCGTCAGCCCCAGCCCCGGGCGTGTGACCACGCCGACTCCGTCACCGCCGCGCAGGTCCACCCGGCCGGCCGCCCCCGGCAGCCGCGCGACCGTGGCGGTGAGGTGGGCGCCATGGGTGACATCCGGATCATCGCCGGCATCCTTGACCGAGACCGCCCGTGCCCGCTGCCAATTACGCTCCCGCCCCGGCTCCTGTGGAGGCTCCCGCACCGGGTCGGGCGGGGTACCCATGAGCCGGCCGGCAACGATGGCAAAGCGGGCCCGCTGGCCGTTGGGCAGGGTGACCTCGACCCAGTCCGGCACCTGACCCGTGACCAGGCCCAGGGTGGCGGCGGTCGCGGCGGCAGCGGCATTCGCGCCGGTGCTGAAGCCGGTGCGCAGGCGGTTGCGGCGCAGCACCGTTCCGGCTGTGGCCCCGGTGCCTGCACCGCCCGGCGGCCAGGCATGGCCGGGATGATCCGGCCCATCAGGGGGCGGGCGCCGGGGCATTGTCCCGGGCCGCGGCCAGGGCGAGCAGGGCGTGGACCGCGGCCACGATCAGGGTCGAGCCGCCCTTGCGGCCGCTGACCAGGACCCAGGGCACGGTGCCAACCCTGGCTAGCGCCGCCTTGGATTCGGCGGCGCCGACGAAGCCGACCGGCATCCCCAGCACCAGGCCGGGGCGGTGGCCGTCGGTCTCGATCAGCCGGATCAATTCTTGCAGCGCGGTGGGGGCGTTGCCGATGGCGACGATGGCCCCGTCGAGCAGCCCGAGTGCGGCCGCCCGGCGCATTGCCTGGGTTGCCCGGGTGGTGCCGTCGGCGCGGGCTGCAGCGAGCACCTCGGGGAGATCGATCAGCACCCGCGGCTGCAGCCGGAAGCGGGCCAGGCGCGCCGGGGCGAGCCCGGCCGGGATCATGCGCACATCGGCCAGCAGCGAGCGCGGCGGTGCCGTTGGGTTGCTGGTCAGCAGGGCCAGGGCCTGGTCGATGGCGTTGGGCGAGAAGCGGGTCAGCCCGTTCAGATCGAAATCGGCGCTGGCATGGATCATCCGCCGCACCAGTGCCCATTCTGCCGGGGTATAGGCATGGGGGCCGGCCTCGGCATCGATGATGGCGAAGGAGCCGGCCTCGATCGCCCGCCCGGCAGCGGTCGCCTGTTCGGTGACCGGGATGTCGACGCAGGTGCCGACGGGCGTGCTGGCGGACGGCGGATCAGTGGGCATGATCGTGGTGGGGGGCTGCCTCGGGGGCAATGGTACCGGGCTGGCCCGGTCCCGGTGAGTGGGGATGATGGTGCGGCTGCTCGGGCGGATGCGCTGGGACTGCGGCGTGGGCAGGGCCAGGCCCGTGCCCGTGCGCATGGCCATGTGCGTGCCCGTGCCCGTGTCCGGTGCCGATGGCCCATTGTCGGTACTGACAGCCATCGCAGTCGAGCAATCGATCGGCAGCGGCATCGACGACGCGGGCGTCGAGCAGGTCGTGGATGGGGGCCTCGAAGCCGAAGTGGCGGGTCAGCCCGAAGCGGATGCGCGGATACTGCGTGCGCAGCCATTCCACCTGAGCGGCGATGCGCTCGGTCAGCCGGCCGGCGAACAGATAGACCGGCAGGATCCCGATATTCAGCATGCCCAGGCGGACCTGGCGCTGCACCAGGGTCTCCAGACGCGGCCAGGCGACGGCGGTGAAGGCCAGTTCCACCAGGTCGTGGTCGTTGGCCTCGTAAAGCCAGCGGGTGAGTCGGGCCAGTTCGCCGTTGGCGCCCGGGTCGGATGAGCCGCGACCGAGGAGGATGACGCCGGTGGTGCGCGGGTCTGGCATCGCCAGGTCCGCCATCAGGTCGTCCAGGCGCTGTTGCAGCAATCCGAGCACCACCGGCCCGACGCCCAGATGCCGGCCGATGCGAAAGTGCACCCGCGGATGGCGGGCGCGGGCGGCGGCCACCGCCGCCGGGATCTCCTGCTTCACATGGCCGGCGGCGTTCAGGATCAGCGGTAGCACCAGCACCTCGTCGGCCTCGGCGGCGGCATGGTCGAGGCCGCTGTCGAGCAGCACCGCGTCCCATTCCAGGTAACAGGTCTCGATGCGCCAGTCGGGATGGCGTATCCGCCAGCGGGCGGCGAAGGCCTCGGTCTCGGCATTGCCGCCAGGGAAGCGGGTGCCATGACCGACCAGCAGGATGGTCTTGGGATTCATTCGGAGTTCGGTTCAGGTTCGTTGGGGTGCGTGGAGGTGCCCGGTGGGGCCGCAGCGGATCGCGAGGGCGCGGTGCCGGCGGGATCGGCGGCCGGCTCGGCGCGGCGATAGCCATGGCTGAAGGCGGGGTCGTAGAGCCGCGAGCGGGCCGGTGGCGGGCCGCTGTCGAGCGCCAGGGTCGGGCCGGCGATGATCATCGCCTGGGCGTCGATGCCGGCGGTGGCGCAGCGCGCATCGATGTCGGACAGGGTGCCGCGCACGATCCGCTCGGCCCCCGCCCAGGAGGCGCGTTGGACCACCAGCAGCGGCGCCGTTGCCGGCCAGCCGGCAGCCCGCAGCGCCTGTTGCACCTGCGGCAGCAGCCGCACCGAGAGATAGATGCACAGGGTGCAGCCATGGGCGGCAAGGGCGCGCAGGTCCTCGCCTGCCGGCACCGGGGTGCGCCCAGCGGCGCGGGTGAGGATCAAGGTCTGGGTGCCCTCGGGCAGCGTCAGGCTGATGCCGGCCGCGGCGGCTGCGGCGGTGGCCGCGGTCACCCCTGGCACCACCTGCCAGGGGACGCCGGCCGCGTCCAGCCCCCGAGTCAGCTCCGGCAGGGCGCCATAGATGGCCGGATCGCCGGTCTGCAGGCGCACCACGCAGGGATGGCGGCGGGCGGCGGCGATCAGCCAGGCACCAATCGCCTCCAGGGTCATGCCGCTGGAGTCCTGCCGCAGACAGTCGGGCGCGGCCCAGCGGGTCGCTGCCGGGTCCACCAGCGAGCCGGCATAGAGGATCGCCCCGGCCTGTTCCACCAGGCGCCGGCCCTTGACCGTGATCAGGTCCGGATCGCCCGGCCCGGCACCGACGAACCAGATCTGTCCCAGCGCCTTCATCGGCGGCTCAGGCCGGCGCCCGCAGGTCCACCAGGGTGCGCAGCAGCGGGTGCCCCGTATGCGGCTGCAGCAGGCGCACCAGGGCCAGCGTGAGCAGGGGTTCGATCAGCACCAGGGCCAGATAGGACGTGGCGAACAGGGCCCAGTCCGCCAGCGCGGTTGCTTCCTCGCCCAGTAGCAGCCAGAAGCCGACCATCAGCGTGACCCCGGCGTAATAGCTCGCGTCCAGCTTCAGCACGGCGGGGATGCTCAGGCGCTGGACGTGGCGCCCGAGGCCGTAATAGACCGCGACCAGCGGCACCGCCAGCGACAGGGTATTGACCCCCAGATGCAGCAGATCGGCGGGCTCGAACAACAGCCCCTGCAACAACAATCCGAGCCCGAAACCGAGCAGGGTGGGCACGAAACCAAGGATCAAATAGATCGGCATGGCGCCGACGAAGTGCAGCTCCGAGGCCCCCACCGGCAGATGGAAGGCCTGCATGAACAGGGAAAAGAACAGCGCGGCGGCAAGCGTGCGCGGTATCAGCAGCGGCTGTTTGACCAGCGACGGCAGGGCAGCGGCGAGCAGGCCGGCGGCGGCGACATTGGCGCCGATCACCTTGGCCGCGGACAGATAGCCGGGCTCGATGTGCATGACAGAAGACCTCGGGCGGGGATTGCCAGACGAGGTGCAAGTTGGGGGTGGACCGGACGGTCGGCCGGCAGACACCGCCGTCATGACGGTATCCGCGCGCTGACAGGCCGCGCCGGTCCCGCAGAGCGGGTTCCGGGTCCGGAGTCCGGCCTGGCATCCAGGTCCGGGTCCGGTGAGACCCGATCGCCAGCGGCCCTCACCCCGGGGCTCACACCAGTACATGCCACAGGCCGGTCTTCTGGCTCGCCGTCGTATGAGTCGCGCCGCCTTCCCATGCCGCAGGGGCACAGTGGCGTCGGGCGGACCCATCGGGCTTACAGCAGCGGGGGCTGCGCCGGACTGGACGGCCGCGTGGGCGGCGGTCGGCACCGGACTTCCCGTTTCACCCAGGGTCGCGGTCGCGGCCCCGGGCACCTGTCGCAATGGCGATGGTGCGCCCGCCGCACCGGGCCAGGCAAGCGCCATCAGCGGCCGGCGGCGGTGCCGGTTGACTCCGGTCAAGCGGGGTGGTGGCGGTCCGCGCCAACCCGCGCCGGCCTGACGCAATTGCGGGATTGGTTTGCCAACGACGACACGGCGCTCGGCTGGTGCTGCCCGGCCGGGCTCAGCAGCGCGGACGAGGCGTACCGGCGCGCCGACTGGCATACCCGATATCGTGACCAGCGCCCGGACCGGGGCGACGGCCAACCCTGGTCCCCGCTCGCGGCCATTGAGCCCGTGCTCGCGGACCGGCTGCCTGACGGGAGGGCCTACGCGTCCACCCGCGTTGAGCCGGATCTGCGCGCCGGACACTTTGAATGCGGTCTTCTCAGGGTCCGGCGACATCCAGCTCGGCAAGCTGAGGGAAGCGATCCAGGAATGCTATGAGCAGGCCGGATTCGACATGAAGAGCCCCGCACCGGCTGACAAGGAACCGCCGACCCTGGAGATGCTGGAGGCCGTGCTGGCGCAGTGGTCCGAAAAGGGTGGCCAGATCAAGAGCCTTCAAGTACGGCTACAACCGTTGTTCATGAGCGGCATCTTCGACCAGGGCAAGGCGGATTCAGCTTCGATGACCTGTTCAAGCGTACCACCGTCATCCTGCTCACGGCCGGCATCAAGGATCTGATGCTGGCGGCCTCCAGGTTCCTGCTGGAGAAGCTCTACGGAGCGATGATGATGCGCGGTCTATTTAAGTCGCTGCGACTCATGGTCTGCGTCGATGAGGTGCACAAACTGTGTAACGAACCGAAGATCACCGAACTGGCCAAGGAGGCCCGCAAGTACGGGCTCGGGCTGATCCTGTCGTTCTGCGAGCGCGTCCAACAGGTTGGAAAACTCTAGGCGAGAACCTGTTGAACACCGCTGCGATCGCGGTCGAGATGCGGCGGGAGGCCTTGCGCAGGCTTCGGATCGCGGAACTGTTGCCGCTGGGCGACGCGGTGCCGCCGGAACTGCGGTTCGAGTAGCAGGGCTTTGCTTGACGCCAAAAATCGGCGATGCCTTCCGGCATGACCCCTATCGCAGCACGTCAGCTTGTTCCCCTCCCGCACGCGGCCGCAGGGCGCTTCTTCGGCATGCGGCATGCGGCGGTGCCGCAACGCCAGCGTATCGAGGGCTACCTCGCGCAGGGTTGCGAGGTCGTGATCGATTTTGCTGATGCCGCGGTCACGCAGTCGTTCGTCGATGCGTTGGTTGGGTGCCTGATCCTGGAGCAGGGACCGGAGGTCCTCCAGCGGATCGTGTTCAAGAACTGCTCCGAGGATACCCGCGCGGTGATCCGCTTCGTGGCTGCGGACCGCAGCGATTAGTATCGCAAGGCGCAGACACGCTGAGCGCCCGCCCGCGCTAACTTGCCGCGGACAGACGGAGCGCTTGGGAACAAACCGCCGACCTGTTACGGACCCGCCCGGGGACGGCCTCGCGCCGGCCGGCGTTTTCTACCATCTCCAAGGTCTCGATCAGTGGCTGGTCGTGCGGGTGGTGCCAGTCGGCGGCCGGCGGAGCGCTTGGCGGGCCTCCTGGCGCGCCGTCTGTTCGCGCAGGATCTTGACCTGGAACAGGGTGTTGCGCTCCTCCTCCTCGAGCGCCGACTGGATGAACCGGATGCTGCGCTGGTACAGCGGGATGATATTGTACTTGAGCGCATTGACCCGTTTCTGCGCCTTGCGTTGTTCCTCCAGCAGCCGGTGCAGGGCGATCTCCACCTCGCCCAGGCGCGCCAGCAGGACCGCTGCCGTGGCCAGGCGATCGCGGGTCATATCCAGGCTGGCATCGATGCCCAGCAGCCCGACCGGGGCCAGCGGCAGCCGTTCGCTGGTGACCGCCGGATATTCCACCCCGAGCGCGCGCCGTGGCAGGATCTCCACCCGCAGGGCCGGCTCTGCCGCCAGCGCGGCCTGGTGCAGGCCGCGGCTGCCCATGCGCAGATGGGTGATGCCGAGGCTGGCATAGGCGGCGGTCAGGGCCGCCTCGGCCGCGTCGCGCAGGCGCCGGTATTCGCCAATGCGCTCATAGACCAGCCGGGTCAGCAGTTCCCGCTTGCGCTCCAGCAGGTCGTGGCCGTCTTCCAGGAAGCGGGCCTGCTTGCGCAGGGCCAGCAGGGTGTTCTTGGTGGGCGGAACCTTGAGCGTCCGTTGGGTCATGACCGGGCCGTCCCGCGGCCTAGCGGTCGCGCTCGACGATATAGCGGGCGATCCAGCGCAGGGGATTGGCGTCGGCGGCGAAGTCTGCCAGGCTGGCCAGGGCATCGGCGACCAGATCGCCGGCCGCCTCGCGGGCGGCGGCCACGCCCATCAGCGAGGGATAGGTGGCCTTATGATGGGCGGCATCGGCGCCGCTCTGTTTGCCGATGACGGCGGTCTCTCCTTCCACGTCCAGCAGATCGTCCTGGATCTGAAAGGCGAGGCCGATGCACTTGGCGTAATGGTCCAGGGCCGTGGCCCGGGCCGGCGCCAGGTCGGGGCAGGCCAGAGCCGCTAGGTTGACGCTGGCACGAATCAGGGCGCCGGTCTTGTGGATGTGGATGTTCTCCAGTTGCACCAGGTCCAGCGGCCGGCCCTCGGACTCCAGATCCAGCGCCTGCCCGCCGGCCATGCCCAAGGAGCCGGCCCCGCGGGCCAGTTGCGCCAGCATCGCGACCCGGGTCGCGGCGGTCAGGGCGGCATCGTTGGCGATGACCTCGAAGGCGAGGGTCTGCAGGGCATCGCCGGCAAGGATCGCGGTGGCCTCGTCGAAGGCGCGATGGCAACTGGGCCGGCCGCGCCGTAGATCGTCGTCGTCCATGGCTGGCAGGTCGTCATGGATCAGCGAATAGGCGTGGATGAGTTCCACCGCGGCGGCGGCGCGATCCACCTGCGCCGGCGCCACGCCGCAGGCGCGGGCGCTGGCGTAGACCAGGGTCGGGCGCACCCGCTTGCCACCGCCGAGCACGGCATAGCGCATGGCCCGATGCAGGACCAGGGGCGGTTGCTCGGCGCTGGGCAGCAGCGTCTCCAGGGCCTGCTCGGCGCGTTCCTGGCACTCGGCGAGGAAGGCCTGCAGGGCGCCGGCGTCGAGGGGGGTGCTAATGGCGGTGACATCCATGGGCAGGTCCAGTGCGGTGGGGGCGGCAGTAGGGGCGGGCGGGCGCGGCCGGCCGCTCAGAGGGGCAGATCGTCGTTGGGATTCTGCGCGGCACGGCTGCTGGTGGTGCGCCGGGCACGGGTGCGGCGCGGGGCTGCGGCCGGCGCCGGCGCGTCGCCAGCGGACTCGGCCGCCGGCGGGGCGCTGGCGGGGGCTGGGTCGGGAGCGGGGCTAGTCACCGTGCTGCTGCCAGCGGTGTTGTCGGTGGTGTTGCCAGCGCCGTTCGGCCGCGGGAAGGGCTGCGGCGCGGCGTCCTCGCTCCCTTCGACCAGGATGCGCACGCGCTGCTCGGCGTGCTCCAGGGCACGCTGGCAGGCGCGGGTCAGGTTGATGCCGCGCTCGAAGGCGCTCAGGGACTCCTCCAAGGTCAGCTCTCCCTGTTCCAGACGTTCCACCAGGGCCTCCAGCTCACCCAGGGAGGCCTCGAACTGCTTGGGATCATCGCTGGACATGATGCGGGCCGTCGGCTTCTGGGTGCTCGTGCGTCGATGCCCAGTGTTGGGCTTTGGGGTCGGGCTGGGGCGTTGGGTCCGACCCCATGCGTCTCGCGTGGCCATGGCGCCGTGGGTGGATAGGCCTGCCCGGCTCGTCCGCGCGCGGCCCATCTCTGTCTGGCCCACCTCTGTCCGGCCCACCCCTGGCCAGACCACCTCTTTCCAGCTACTCGGGTGACGGGGTGCGAGCCTGGCACCAGCGGGCCGAGGTACGGTAACTTAGCGCCCCAAGTCGGTCAATTGGACCGACCGGTCCCGCCGGCCAGCCGCTGGTGCCGTGGATGATCACGAGCGTCCGCCAGGACACCACGCGACTGCTGCCGGCTCGGCAGCGCTGGTCCAGGTCTTCTCTCGGCAGCACCATCGCGACCACCGTGCTGTACCCGGCCCCACCTCAGATCCGGCCCTCACCCGGTCCTGCTCGGGCCCTGACTGCCCGCCCTCTCAAGGAGCCATCTGCTTGTCGATGAATGGCACTTATGACGCCGCTGCTATCGAGGTATTGAGCGGCCTGGACCCGGTGCGCAAGCGCCCCGGGATGTATACGGACACGACCCGACCAAACCATCTGGCCCAAGAGGTCATCGACAACAGCGTCGACGAGGCCCTGGCCGGCTTTGCCCGCCAGATCGACGTTCGGCTGTTCGCCGACGGGTCGGTGGAGGTGGCCGACGATGGCCGCGGGATGCCGGTCGACTTGCATCCCGAGGAGGGCCTGCCGGGGGTGGAAGTGATCCTGACCCGGTTGCACGCCGGCGGCAAGTTCTCCGCCGGCAGTTATCGCTTTTCCGGTGGCCTGCACGGGGTCGGGGTGTCGGTGGTCAACGCCCTCTCCAAGCGCCTGGAGGTGCGGGTACGCCGCGGTGGCCGGGAATACGCGATGAGTTTCGCCGGCGGCGAGAAGACCAGCCCGCTGACCGATGCCGGACCACTGCCGCGGGGACGTAGCGAGGGCGGTGCCCGCACCGGAACCCGGCTGCGCTTCTGGCCGGACGAGCGCTATTTTGATAGCCCCCGCTTCTCGGTCCGGCAATTGACCCATCTGCTGCGGGCCAAGGCCGTGCTCTGCCCGGGTCTGCGGGTGAGTTTCACGGACGAGGCAAGCGGCGCGGAGGAGGTCTGGTGCTATCAGGATGGTCTCTCGGACTATCTCCAGCAGGCGCTCGGCGAGTTGGTCCGGGTGCCGGAGGTCCCGTTCGTCGGCGATCTGGAGTCGGCCAATGAGGCCGCCGCCTGGGCTGTGGTCTGGCTGCCGGAGGGCGGCGAGCCGGTCACCGAGAGCTATGTCAACCTGATCCCGACAGTGCAGGGTGGCACCCACGTTAATGGCTTCCGCAGCGGCCTGACGGAGGCGGTGCGGGAGTTCTGCGAGATCCGCAATCTGCTGCCGCGTGGGGTCCGGCTGGCCCCCGAAGACGTCTGGGCCCGGGCCAGTTGGATCCTGTCGGTGAAGCTGGCCGACCCGCAGTTCTCGGGGCAGACCAAGGAACGGCTCTCATCGCGCGAATGTGCTGCCTTTGTCTCCGGGGTGGTCCGGGACGCCTTCGGGCTGTGGCTGAACCAGCACGTGGCGGCCGGTGAGCGCATCGCCGAACTGGCCATCGGCGCCGCCCAGGCCCGGCTGCGGGCCGGGCGCCAGGTGACCCGCAAGAAGGTCACCTCGGGGCCAGCCCTGCCGGGCAAACTGGCCGACTGCACCTCCACCGATCCGGTCCGTAGCGAGCTGTTCCTGGTGGAGGGGGATTCCGCCGGCGGCTCCGCCAAGCAGGCGCGCGACCGCGAGTTTCAGGCGATCATGCCGTTGCGCGGGAAGATCCTCAACACCTGGGAGGTGGATCCGACCGAGGTGCTCGCCTCGCAGGAGGTGCACGATATCGCGGTGGCGATCGGGGTGGACCCGGGCAGCGATGATCTGAGCCGGCTGCGCTTCGGCAAGGTCTGCATCCTAGCCGATGCCGACTCCGACGGCGCCCACATCGCCACCCTGTTGTGCGCCCTGTTCCTGCGCCATTTCCCGCGCCTGGTGACGACTGGGCATGTCTATGTCGCGATGCCGCCGTTGTTTCGGATCGACCTGGGCAAACAGGTCTACTATGCACTCGACGAGGCCGAGAAACAGGGCATCCTCGATCGGATCGCCGCCGAGCGGCTCAAGGGCAAGGTCAGCGTGCAACGGTTCAAGGGACTGGGCGAGATGAACCCGTCCCAGTTGCGCGAGACCACGATCCATCCCGATACCCGCCGGCTGGTCCAGCTCACGGTTGAACCGGGAGACGACAGCAGCACCTTGATGGACATGCTGTTGGCCAAACGCCGTGCCGCCGACCGCCGGCAGTGGCTGCAGGACAAGGGCCATCTGGCCGAGGTCTGAGCGCCCCGGTCAGGTCCAGCCGACGCGCCTCGACGGCGCCCCAGCGGTGTCCCAGCGGTGCCCGTCGACGGCACCGGCGTCGGGTTGTCGTGGGCGCGCATCTACACGGCATCCATTGATCGCCGCGTTCTGTCAGCACCCCGCCAGCGGCCGGTCGCTGCTCCCGGCCGATCCCCAACCCCGCAATCGAGTATCGCTCATGCGCCCATTCCGCTACGCCCATGCCGCCGCTGCCGACTGGCGCGGGGCCGTTGATGAGGTCATCACCCGGCTCGGCAACGGTCCCGGCAATCTCGGGTTCCTGTATCTCACCGACAGCATCGGTGCCCAGGCCGGCGAGGTGCTCGAGGCCATGCGCGATGCCACCGGCGTGGAGCAGTGGGTCGGGGCAGTCGGGATCGGTATCTGCGCCACCGGGATCGAGTATTACGAGCGCCCGGCCCTGGCGGTGATGATTGCCGACCTTCCCGCCGACAGCTTTCGGGTATTTCCTTCCCAGGTGCGCGATCTGAATGCCTTCGATGCCGACCAGCGCGCCTGGCTCGGCAGTGCTCAGCCCTATCTGGCGCTGGTCCATGGCGATCCAGCCAATCCGCGCCTGGAGGACCTGATCCGCGACCTGGCCGAGCGCATCGAGACCGGCTTCCTGGTTGGCGGCCTGGCCAGCAGCAGCGATGCTGCCCGGGCGATCGCCAACGAGGTGGTGCAGGGCGGCCTCTCGGGGGTACTGTTCACCGCCGCGGTGGGGGTGCAGACCAGCCTGAGCCAGGGCTGCTCGCCGATTGGGCCACACCGGCGCATCACCGAGGCCGAGCGCAACGTGCTGGTCCAACTGGATGGGCGGCCGGCCCTGGATGTGTTCCGGGAAGACATCGGCGAGGGGCTGGCGCGCGACCTGTCGCAGGTCAGCGGCTATATCTTCGTCGGCCTGCCCATCCCCGGCTCCGACACTGGCGACTACCTGGTGCGCAACCTGATCGGGGTCGACCTGCAGCGCAAGCTGGTGGGCGTGGGGGAGATGCTGGAGACCGGCGGCGAACTGATGTTCTGTCGACGCGATGCGGACAGCGCCCGCGAGGATCTGAGCCGGATGCTGGCCAATCTGCGGGGGCGCCTGCAGGGGCCGCCTCGCGGCGGCATCTATGTCTCCTGCCTGGGACGCGGGACCAACCTGTTCGGCGA
The DNA here is from genome assembly GCA_007693535.1 of Chromatiaceae bacterium. Taxonomy (GTDB): domain Bacteria; phylum Pseudomonadota; class Gammaproteobacteria; order Chromatiales; family Chromatiaceae; genus Lamprobacter. The sequence continues at coordinate 5,972 of REDK01000154.1, read as the reverse complement.
GCAGTCCGAGGAGTTATGCCAGATCCGCGATGAACTCGGCGACTTCCCGCTGGTGGGCTTCTACGCCAACGGCGAAGTCTTCCGCGACCAGCTCTACGGCTATACCGGGGTGTTGACCCTCTTTACCTGAGGAGCAGCCAGGCCGGCGCGCGGCTGTCGCCGCGCCTACCTCGGCATGGCCGCGCGCAGCAGTTCCTGCGGGTCGATCTCGCCGCTGTGTTGGAACGGCAGCGGGAGCAGGCCCACCGTGGCGGTGCCGCTCAGGCGATAGCGCAGCGGGCGCCCCGCCAGGGCGAGGGTCGGCAATTGCCGAGCCAGGGCCGCGGCGTCCAGGTTGACCGAGACCTGCGCGTCGCCGCTGCCATTGGCCGGGATCTGCCGCTCCAGCGTGCTGGCACCGCTGGCCAGCTCCTGTCCTTCCACTGCCAGACGATACGTCATGGCGCGGATTGGTAGTGGGCGGTCGTTGGGGTTGTCGATCCGCAGTCCGAGCAGCAGGGTCTGGCGCTCGGCGCCGATCTCCTGCGGGGCGAGTGAGCGCAGGCTCACCTCCGGGGCGAGCCAGGGCCGAGACAGCGTGGCGCAGCCGGGCAGGGTGCTCGCCCAGGCGCTGAGCAGCATCAGGAGCGTCAGCAGTGGCCAGCGCGGCAGCCTGACGCGGACGGGGCGGGAATGGACGGCAGGGGCCATTGCCAGGGTTACCTGCCCGCCTCAGCGGGCAAGCGCCTCGATGCGTTCGGCCAAGGCGAAGTCCAGCGCGGTAATGCCACCAGCGGAATGGGTGCATAGTCGCACCTGCACGCTGCGATAGCTGTTGCACCAGTCCGGGTGGTGGTCCATCGCCTCCGCCGCCAAGGCGACCCGGGTGATGAAGCCGAACGCTTGGTTGAAGTCGCGAAAGCGAAACTTTCGCTGCAGCTGATCGCGCTGCTGCTGATCTGGCGCGATCACCCAGGGGGTAGTGGCACCGGCATTGAGTGTGCTCAGGGCCTGCTTTCGGGCGGGCTCGTCGAGCAGGTCGCGATTGTTGGCGGTAGGCACGGTGGATATCGCTGACAGCGGTGAGAGGTCGTCGGGGGAACGGTGCAGCGAGCAGCAGCGGCGGCCGGCGGGAAACTGGTATCTGCTGGCCGGTTGTCTGGGGGATCGCCGATGCTTGACCATCCCGGCTGCAATCAGGGCGGAGCCTGCCGGCCCGGTCACCCGGCCCGGTCACCCGGTTGCTTCATCTGCAATCGCCGATCAGCGATGTCGATGCCTTCGTACCCGGGCCGGCGGGACACGCCGAATGTCTCAGCCCGTCCCTAGGCTGCCTCGCGCTCGCGCTGCTCCAGCTTGCGAATCAGCGGATACAGGTGTTCGGTCTCGCGCTGGATGCGGTCGAGCACCAGTTGGAACATCTGCTCGGTCTCCTTGATGAACTCATCGTGGTCGCCGATGGTCAGCCGGCGATGCGGTTCGGAACACCAGTCCTTCAGGTACTGGTTGAAGATGCGCTTGATCTCGGTGGAGCCGGAGAGGAAGCGGTCGGCGGTGTTCTTGACCGCCTGATCGGGATAGGAGATCAAGCGGCCACAGAGTTCGCGATCGACCAGTTCGATATGTTCCTTGACCTTGCCGCTATATTCGAAGAAGACATCGCAGGCGGTCTCGGTATCACACATCTCCCGGCTCTGCACCAGATACAGAAAGACGTTGGAGAGTTCGGTGATCTTGTGGTTCTGCGCGTGCAGTTGCGAAAAGGCGGTCATCTCTTGGCATCCTCCGGCGGGCTTGGGGCAGGCTTGGCCCGAGACCCGTGATTGTTGGCTTGGTGGCAGTGGCTGAGTGGGCCTGCGGCTGGCTATTCGTCACGCTGACCCCCTGGCAGGGCTAGACCGAGACCGCCGCGCCGCCACGCCCGCGCGCCGGCTGCACCTATCGGACGTTGGGCTGGTCGGACATTGCGGTCTGCTGAGCTTGTGCCATCGTTTGCGGTCCATTCCGGGACGTTGCCGCTGGTCGTGGCTGTAACCGGCAGTCACCGCGCACGCCTGACGATCCGTTGTAACCATCCCCGGTCTCCGGCTCCCCGATCCCCGGCCCCGATCGGGGCCAGTGGCGATTCGCAAGAAACCTATGGATAGGATTAGCACAGCCGCGATTTTCTCACAAGGCCGAAGCCCTTAGGCAGCCCCGGGCAGCGCCGGGAGCGCCCCAGAGCGACCGTCAGGAGGCGGGGCAGTAGGCTCGCCGGAGCGCCTTGGGAGGCGCCCTCAGGATTCGATCATCGCCGCCAGCGGCGCCCCCGGCGGGACCATCGGCAGCACGTTTTCGGCCTTGTCGATCCAGATATCGACCAGCACCGGTCCGTCGTGGCTCAGGGCCTGGGCGAGGGTCTCGCGCAGGTGCGCCGGCTCCTTTACGCGCAGGGTCTCCAGGTGCGGATAGACATGGCGCAGGCCGGTCAGGTTGGGCAACTGGCGCCGGCAGGTCTGATCGAGGTCGATGCAGTCCGGATCGCAGTCGGCCTGGCGGGCCAGACAGGTCTCGTAATGATGGCCGCCGTCCATCATGTCCTCCCATTGGCGGACCATGCCGAGGAAGCTGTTGTTGAGCACGAACATCTTCAGCGGCACCCGGTTGGCGACCACGGTGGCCAGCTCTTGGATGTTCATCTGGAAGCTGCCGTCGCCGTCTACCAGCACCACCGGATGGGCGCTGCCGCCGAACCAGGCGCCGATCGCGGCCGGGAGGCCGAAGCCCATGGTGCCGAGGCCACCCGAGGAGATCCACTGGCGAGGGCGGCGAAAGCGATAATACTGGGCGCTCCACATCTGATGCTGACCGACCCCGGTAACCAGGGTCGCATCGCCGCCGGTCAGTTCCGACAGGGTCTCGAGCACGGACTGCGGCTTGATATAGTCGCCGCTGCCGTAGGGTAGGGGCATCTGGGTGCGCCAGGTCTGGATCTGCTCTACCCAAGCCGGATGGGCGCCGCGCCGCCCGCTGGCCAGGGCATAGTCCAGGAAGGTATTCAGTGGGGCGACCAGCGCCAGATGGCTGCGCACGGTCTTGTCGATCTCGGAGGGGTCGATATCCACGTGCGCGATGCGCTTGCCGGCGGCAAAGCCCTTCACTGCCACGCGATCATCGAAGCGTCCACCCAAGGCCAGGATCAGATCGGCATCGCGCAGGGCATAGTTGGCCGGGATGCTGCCGTGCATGCCGGGCATGCCCAGGTTATAACGTAGGTCGAACGGGACCGCGCCGAGGGCATTGAAGGTGGTGGTCACCGGCACATCGAAGCGCTCGACGAAGCGGCACAGGGCGGCGGCCGCCCCGGCATGGATGATGCCGCCGCCGGCTTTGATCACCGGGCGTTCGGCCTGTTCCAGGGCGGTCAGGATGGCATCGGCGGCGGCCGGATCGAAGGGCACCGGTGGACGATGGCGCGGCCGTGGCAGGTTGGGCCGCTCCAGGCGCGCGAGCTGGGCGTCCTTGCAGATGTCCACCACCACCGGCCCCGGCCGGCCCTGGGTGGCCAGGGCAAAGGCCTCGCGCAAGGTCCATTCCAGGTCGGCCACGTCCTTGACCAGATAGTTGTGCTTGGAGATCGGGCGGGTGACCCCGACCGTGTCGACCTCCTGGAAGGCATCGCTGCCGATCGCGAAGCTCGGCACCTGCCCGGTGATGAACAGGGTCGGTACCGAATCCTTATGGGCATCGGCGATCGGGGTCACCAAATTGGTGGCGCCCGGACCCGAGGTGGCCAGCGCCACCCCCACCCGGCCGCTGGCGCGGGCATAGCCCTCGGCGGCATGGCCGGCGCCTCCCTCCTGGCGACAGAGCACGAAGCGCGGGACCCGCTCGCCGCGGCGCATCCGCTTGTTCAATTCCACATGCAGCGGGATCACCGCACCGCCGGTATGGCCGAAGATGACCTCTACCCCCAAGTCGCAGAGCACATCGAACAGCACCGCGGCGCCGGTGGGTTGGTCGTTGGCAGGATCGGTCATCGCGGGGGGTCCCCTGGAAGCGGGCGGTTCGAGACGACCGGGGCGCGGGCACAAATCCGCGGCGGTCGCCGGCTGACGGCAGTGCGCCATGATACTGCCCCGCGCGCTGCTGACCTTGACCGGCGCCAACCGCCCGGCATCTACCCACGCTGCGCGCCGCGACTGGCCGGCCCGAGCGCGACGGCTGCCGGCAGCGCCCATGGGCAGCGCCGATGAGCCGCCCCGCGCCGCTCGACTGGTGGCGCCGGCGCCGGCTCGCCAAGGCCCACGCGGCGATCCCGGCGGCGCGGTGGCCGGCGGCCTTTGCTGCCCTGCCGCTGCTCCAGGGGCTGGACGCGGCGCAGCAGGCGCGTCTGCGTGACCTCACCGCCCTGTTCCTGCAGCAGAAGACCCTAGAGCCGGTGCAGGGCGCGCGACTGAATGAGCGCATGGCGCTGGAACTGGCCCTGCAGGCGACCCTGCCGGTGCTGGCACTGGGGCTCGACTGGTATCGCGGCTGGCACGCGCTGATCCTCTACCCGGACGAGTTCGTGCCGGCGCGCGAGGTGGTTGATGCCGACGGCCTGGTCTGGATCGATGACGAGCCCAAGAGCGGCGAGGCCTGGGAGATCGGTCCGGTGATCCTGTCGCTGGCCGACGCCGCGGCCGGGCGCGCCCGCGACGGCTACAACGTCGTCATCCACGAGATGGCCCACAAACTCGACCTGCGCGATGGCGCCGCCAACGGCCATCCGCCGCTGCATCGGGGCATGAGCGATGCGGGCTGGGCCGCCGACCTGGGTGCCGCCTATGAGGATCTGTGCCGGCGCGCCGCGGCCGATCCCGACGGCGACCTGCCGCTCGACCCCTACGCCTGCGAATCCCCGGCCGAGTTCTTCGCCGTGGCCAGCGAGGCCTTCTTCGAACTGCCACGGTCATTGGCGGCTGCCTATCCGCGGGTGTACGCCCAGTTATGCGCCTTCTACCGGCAGGACCCCGGCCAGCGGCTCGCTTGATGCGCCACGGACCCCGCCGGTTGCTGTGCTGGCCGGCCGAGCGCACCCCAAGCCCCTGACCGCCGGTCGGCAGTGGCTGGCAGGTTGCGGATTCGTCACGAAAAGGCCATCCGCCTTTGCGTACAATACCGCACGGGAAATGCGGCCATTCGACCCTTCCCTGACCGTCTCCAACCCGTCCCGCGACCTATCCCGGTCCTCCCATCGGATCGCTCCCGAGCAACCGCCAGCGCGATGCCGGATCAACCCCGGTTGCGCCCGGTGCGGTCGCCGAATGGCACGACGGCGGCGATCGAAGCGCCCTTCCCAAGGCAATCCTGCTTGCAGTGTTCAGTAGCCGGAGGCTCACCCCATGAACGCAGACGCCGACTTTGGTTATCTTCGCAACTCTCCACTCACCAATGGGCTGACCGACGCCCAAGTCCGCACCCTGGCTGGCATCGCCTATTGCCGGGGGCTCGCCGACAAGGAGGTCCTGATCCACGAGGGCAACATCGACAACAGCCTGCACATCGTCGCCGAGGGCGCGCTGGCGGTCACCCGTGACCTCGGGCGCGGCGAATTCACCAGCATCCACGTCCTGCACAGCGGCGACCTCGCCGGCGAGATGGGCTTCATCAGCGCCCGCCCGCACACCGCCACCCTGCGCGCCCTGGGTCGCACCCAGGTGTGCAGCATCGAGCGCGAGGCCTTCGAACACCTGGTCAGCGATGACCCCTGGATGGTCTACCGGGTGATGCAGAACATCATCCGCGGCAGCCAGGACATCCTGCGGCGGATGAATTCCCAATACGTGGAACTGACCAAATACGTCCACCGCTCCCACGCGGTGTTCTGATCCCGCCATCCGTGGCCGGGGCGCGCGACGTCCCCGGCCGCCCCGCCGTCGGCCCTGCATCGTCGGGTGGGTAGGTGTATCCGAGGGTAGATACCGTCTTGGCCGTCAACATCGAAATGCGTTGAATTGGTTCCTGTGGGA